>JBAWWV010000213.1:0-6549 GCA_037146575.1 Alcaligenaceae bacterium
CGATTAGCGAGGGCAAGCCCTACAAAATCACCAACGTAAACTTGGCCGGCAACCTGCTTGGGCTTGAAGAAGAGGTCAAGGCGTTGGTACAAGTCAAAGCCGGTGATACGTTCTCGGGCGAAAAGACAAACGCGACAGCTAAAAACATCACTGACTACTTGAGTGGTTTAGGCTACGCCTTTGCTAACGTCAACCCAAATCCAATATTAAATCGCGAAGCCCAAACAGCAGATCTGACGTTTTATATTGATCCAAGTCGCCGGGTTTATGTACGAAAAATTCAAATTACTGGAAATCATCGCACGCGAGATGAAGTGGTTCGGCGCGAATTACGTCAGCCAGAGGCTGCTTGGTATGACGCGGGCAAGATTAAGCTGTCGCGCGACAGGCTCGACCGTCTTGGTTACTTCAAAGATGTCAAGGTTGCTACCGACCCAGTGCCAAATTCTCCTGATCAAGTGGATCTCAACCTGACGGTACTCGAAAAACCCACAGGTATGATTAATCTAGGTGTGGGTTATGGGCAGGTGGATGGTGTGATTTTGAGCGCGGGTATCATTGAAGATAACGTGTTTGGTAGCGGCACCAACCTGACTTTGAGTGTGAATACAAGTTTGTATAACCGGTCAGCGGTTTTGGCTCACACCGACCCGTACTTTACCAACGACGGGATTAGCCGTACCACCTCCGTCTACTATCGCACCATGACGCCATACTCGAACAATCCGGGTATGTATCAGGTGACTACGCTGGGCACTGGTCTAAGCTTTGGTGTTCCAATTTCTGAGTTTGATCGTATCTATGGTGGCGCCAGCGTTGAACGTAATACGATCGGGTTATACGACAACTCGCCGCTCGCGTATCGCGAGTACGTGTATAACTACGGCGAGACCACCACCGCTGTGATTTTAAATACCGGCTGGTCTAAAGACACCCGCGACAGCGCACTGACACCCACCCGCGGTAGCTTCACGCGCTTGAAGGCTGACGTTGGAACTGTCAATTTGCAGTACTACATGTTGGGTGCACAGCAACAGTTGTTCATCCCAGTCGGTCGAGACTACACGCTTGCGTTTAATGCCCTGTTTGACTACGGTAAAAGCTACAGCGATCTGCAGTACCCCATCTTCAAAAATGTTTACGCTGGTGGTATTGGTACCGTTCGTGGCTTCTCACAAAACTCTTTAGGCCCGCGCGATTTGCTGACTGGCACTTACTTGGGTGGTTCAAAGCGCGTAGTGGGTAACGTGCAGTTCTACTTCCCGATGCCTGGTACGCAAAATGACCGCACGCTGCGGTGGTTTACCTTTGTGGACGGTGGTCAAGTCTTTGGTACAGATGGCTATGGTAACGACACGTCGATTAATTTAAGCCAGATGCGCTACTCGGCTGGTATTGGTTTGTCATGGATTTCGCCTCTTGGCCCACTGCAACTTTCACTCGCTAAGCCTTTGAATGCTAAAGACGGCGATAATTTGCAAGTCTTCCAGTTCCAAATCGGTACAGGCTTTTAACTTTAATTATTTGCACAATTGCGTGCTGAAATTTGTTTTTTGTGAGACTTTGATAATGTCTGCTTTGATGACCACCATGAATCGCTCAGTTTTTACTCGACTGACTTACCGCGCACTTGGCGTGATCGCCTTGTCGGGCGCTGCGTTAACACTTACGCTTGCAACACCTGTTCAGGCACAAGGCCAAGGAACCAAGATCGGTTTTGTGAATACAGAGCGTATCTTGCGTGACTCTGCGCCAGCAAAAGCCGCACAGTCAAAAATTGAAAATGAATTCAAAAAACGTGCTGAAGAGCTTGAGAAACAGGTCAATAATCTGCGTAGCCTGGCCCAAAAACTTGAAAAAGATGCACCGGTGTTGTCTGAGTCAGAGCGCAACAAGCGCCAGCGTGAATTAGCCAATATCGACGCAGACTTACAACGAAAGCGCCGTGAAATTCAAGAAGACTCCAGTCGTCGTCGTAACGAAGAGTTCGCAACGATCATTGAAAAAGCGAATGCTTCAATCAAAAAAATTGCCGAACAAGAAAACTATGACATCGTGATTCAAGATGCGGTGACGGTGAATCCGCGTGTGGATATCACCGATAAAGTGATTCAGGCGCTCGGTAAGTAACCAGCCAGAACGATGCCTGTTTTATTAGACCCAGAGCGCGCACCCTTACTCTCTCAGTTACTCAAGGCGATACCGGGAGGCTTGGTGCAAAAAGTTGTCCCAGGGACGGGACAGTTTTCTGATCCAATTGTGGCTGGTTTAGGGGCGTTGCCGACTGCTGGGCAGTATGAAGCGTCTTTTATTGTTCATCCAAAATATCTAGAGCAGCTTGCGGTCACCAAGGCGGCAGCGGTGATCGTGCTGCCTGAAATTGATGAACTGCTCTTGCAAGCTCCCGTACAACCGGCCTACGCCCGCGTGGTCTGTAAGCATCCTTATTTGCTGTACGCCAGAATCGCTCAGTGGTTTGACTGGGCAAGGCAGCCGGCTCGCGAAATTAGTGTGCATCCCTCAGCTGTCGTGGATCCAACCGCTGTTCTGGCACCAAGTGTGACAGTAGGGCCGTTGGCAGTGATCGGCGCAGGTTGCGTGATCGATGCAATGGTTCAAATTGGCGCGGGCTGCGTGCTGGGCGCTGGTGTCAAGGTGGGTGCATCTAGCATCATCCAGCCGCGCGTCGCAATTTACGACGGCGTACAAATCGGTGCGCGCGTGATCGTGCACAGCGGTGCGGTGCTAGGGGCTGATGGATTTGGCTTTGCTCCTGATCCAAGCCTGGCCAAGGGTGCTTGGGGCAAAATCCCACAGCTCGGTGGTTTGGTTATCGGTAATGATGTCGAGATCGGAGCCAACACGACTATTGATCGCGGTGCGCTTGAAAATACCGTGATTGAGGATGGCGTGAAGCTCGATAATCAGATCATGATCGCTCATAACTGCCGCATCGGGACGCACACCGCAATCGCTGCCTGTACCGCTGTGGCGGGTTCAACGACTATTGGCGCGCGCTGCACCATCGCAGGTGCGGCGGGTATCGCTGGCCATCTGACCATCTGTGATGATGTCTTTGTATCAGGTGGCACCGGAATTACGACTGATGTGACAGAGCCTGGCCGCTACACAGGGGTGTTTCCGTTTGCCCCCCATGCCGAATGGCAGCGCAATGCGGCCGTGGTTTCTCAGCTTTCAACGATGCGCAAGCGTTTACGCAAACTCGAGCGCGAGTAGGCTTGGTGCGATGCAACCACACGATGATTTAGAAATAGCCCTCAGCGGGTTTTACAGGGATTCCCATGCAGCTTGATATTAAAAGTATTCTTGAGCGTTTGCCTCACCGCTACCCGATGCTGCTCATTGATCGGGTGTTAGAAATGGTTCCTGGCAAATCAATTAAAGCACTCAAAAATGTCTCGATCAATGAACCGTTTTTTGTTGGGCATTTTCCGCATCATCCAGTGATGCCTGGCGTGCTGATTCTTGAAGCGATGGCGCAGGCTGCAGCTATTTTCTCGTTTGCAGAAGAGACAGGCCTCAAACCTAAAGATCAAGAAAGCGTTTACTACTTTGTTGGCATTGATGGTGCGCGATTTCGCAAGCCCGTGTTGCCTGGCGATCAGTTGCACATAGAGGTGGTTGCTGAGCGCCTAGGTAGCAAGATTTGTAAATACCAGGGGCGAGCCCTCGTTGAAGGGCAAGTGGTCGCAGAGGCCAAACTCATGTGTGCGATTCGCCCAGTGGAATAAATATGTCAGCACTCATCCATACGACTGCATTGGTCGATCCGTCGGCTCAACTGCACCCGACCGTTAGTGTTGGGCCTTATTCGATTATTGGGCCAGATGTCAAAATTGATGCTCATACAAAGGTAGGCTCTCACTGCGTGATAGACGGGCACACCACGATCGGTCAAAACAACCATTTCTACCGTTTTTGTTCTGTGGGCGGTATGCCACAAGACAAAAAATACTCAGGCGAGCCGACACGACTTGAGATCGGCGATCGCAACATGGTGCGTGAATATGTGACGATCAACACCGGCACCGTGCAGGATGTTGGTGTCACACGCCTAGGGTCCGACAATTGGGTGATGGCGTACGTACATGTTGCCCACGACTGCCAAATCGGCAGCAATGTGATTTTGGCAAATGGCGTGCAGATGGGTGGACATGTGCATATTGGTGATTGGGCGATTGTTGGTGGCCTAGCTGCGATTCATCAATTTGGACGTGTCGGTGCGCACAGCATGACCGGCGGGCAAAGTGCCTTGCATATGGATGTTCCCCCCTACGTGATGAGTTCGGGTAATCCGTGCGTACCGGTCGGTGTCAATGTCGAAGGGTTAAAACGTCGGGGTTTTTCACCTGAGGCGATCACCGCCTTGCGTGACGCCTACAAATTAATCTATCGCCGGGGTTTGTCTTTAGACGAAGCTCGTTTGCAGATGCGTGCGCGACAGGCCGAAGAACCAGCAGTTGCGCCAGCCCTACAAGCGATGCTCGACTTCTTGGATAGCAGCACTCGAGGCATTATTCGCCCATGACCTGGAGGCTTGGACTTGTTGCTGGCGAGCCTTCGGGTGATTTGATTGCTGCAAGAGTTTTAGCCGGGCTCCAACGAGCAGATTCTGAGGTTCGCGCTGAGGGCATTGGTGGCCCCCAGCTCATCGAGCAGGGTTTGTCGCTGTGGCACCCTATGCAGGCGCTGACGGTATTTGGATATCTTGACGCATTGAAACAAGTGCCAACCTTGGTGCGCACCTATCTCAACGTCAAACGTCGGTGGCTTCAAGAGCCTCCAAAAGTATTTTTGGGTATAGATGCCCCAGACTTCAACCTGCGCCTTGAACACAGACTCAAGCAAGCTGGAATCCCGACTGTTCATCTGGTAAGCCCTTCAATCTGGGCCTGGCGCTACGAACGCATCCATCACATTCGCGAGTCTGTCTCGCATATGCTGGTGATGTTTCCCTTTGAAGAGGCGCTGTATCAAAAAGAAAAAATCCCAGTCACGTTTGTCGGCCATCCCCTCGCGGATGCTATCCCACAAGAGCCTGATCGGGCAGAGGCACGCAAGCGGTTGGGGCTTGACCCAAATTCTAGAGTGCTCGCGATGCTGCCAGGCAGTCGGGCCTCTGAGATCAAATGGATTGCTCCCAAGTTTTTGCAAACCGTTCAGCTCTTACAAAAACGCGATCCGCAACTTCATGTTTTAGTACCGATGGTCAACGCTGCGCGTTTAGACGAATTTAAGCAAACTTTACAACGCTATCCAGTCGATAATCTTCACATCTTGATGGCAAAACCGTTGGAAGCTTTTGCAAGTTCTGTGACCAACGATGCGCCCGCTGTTAGTCACTACGTTTCGACGACGCAAGCCGTGGATGCATTTGCAACTCCGGTGACCTCCAGTGATTGCGCGAAGCAACGAAACGTCTCGATGGGGCCATCCGCCGCACCGCTTGCGCGTCCTGTGGCCTGGGATGCACTTGAGGCCTGCGATGTGGCGCTGGTTGCTAGCGGTACGGCAACGCTTGAGACCGCACTGTTCAAACGACCCATGGTGATCTCATACGCGGTCTCGCCTTGGGTGCGCCGGATCATGGCCTGGAAGTCTGGTCAGCAAAGACCCTATGTGCCTTGGGTCGGGCTGCCGAATGTGCTACTCAACGACAGTGTCGTGCCAGAGTTGATTCAAGAAGATGCCACCCCTGAAAAGCTTGCCCACGCGGTGTTCGAAAAATTTATCGATGAGCGCAAAGCGCGTGAGATCGAGGCAAGGTTTCATACGTTACATCATTCTTTGCGATGTGATACGGCGAGTCGCGCAGCGCAGGTCATCTTAGAGCTGGCCCATCGGTCACGCACGCCGGCCAAGGGCCTGGACCCTACCGGCCACACAAGTCACACGGATCACACGGATCACACAACGCCATGAGTCGTGCCGTGCAGCCTAGTTTGTTTGTCAGCATCGATCCATCAGCCGAGTATTGTGCCGGAGTTGATGAGGCCGGTCGTGGCCCCTTAGCGGGCGATGTGTATGCCGCAGCAGTGATACTAGACCCCGCCAAACCGATTGAGGGCTTGGCAGATTCAAAAGTGTTAACCGAAAAGCGCCGCGACGCCCTGGCACCCCTGATTCAGCAGCGGGCGCTAGCGTGGTGTGTGGCGGTCGCGACGGTGCAAGAGATTGACCAGCTCAATATCCTCCAAGCGACCTTGTTGGCGATGCAACGCGCGGTACAGGGTTTAAAGATCGCGCCCCAGTTAGCCTGGGTGGATGGGAATCAAGCGCCGCGCCTGGCCTGTCGGGTGCAGACGGTTGTTAAAGGTGATGCGCTTGTTCCTGCGATCTCAGCGGCCTCTATTTTGGCGAAAACGGCGCGTGATGCTGACTTGCTACGCTTGCATGGTCAGTACCCAGAGTATGGTTTTAATCTGCACAAAGGCTACGGTACCGCGTTGCACATGGCACGATTAAAAGAGTTTGGCCCTTGTCCTGCGCATCGTCGCAGCTTTGCACCCGTACGACGTTTATTGGAAG
>JBAWWV010000214.1:0-6525 GCA_037146575.1 Alcaligenaceae bacterium
ATGCTTTCCAGTCAATTACTTGCAAGTTTCGTTGTAATAACCACGCATTTGCCGCTTTAAAGTGACCGCAACCGATAAAGGGATAAGCGCCTCGACGCGCCGATAGGGGCGAGGGGTGATTGCAGGTCAAAATCAAGTGCTGAGGCTCTGTCGCAAGTAAGTCTTGCTTGGTTTGCGCATGTGCCCCCCACAGCATAAATACCTTAGGACTTTGGTCTTTTGCGACCGTCTTGATCAAGGCGTCGGTCACCATCTCCCACCCTTTTGCAGCATGCGAGGCCGGCTGCCCATCCTCGACCGTTAGTGCAGTGTTTAACAATAAGACGCCTTGCCTTACCCAGCGTGATAAATCATTGTTATCCGCATTGGGTTTCAGAACTAATTGCGAAGGGTCGTCGGGGTACTCAAGCTCGATCTCAGCGAGGATATTGCGCAAGCTTGGTGGCCGTGCCACGCCATCCGGAACAGAAAATGCCAACCCCTGCGCTTGCCCAGCACCATGGTAGGGATCCTGGCCCAAGATCACCACACGAACTGCGTTGGGCATTAAAGACTCAAGCGCACGAAAAGGTTGGGCGGGGTAAATGACCGCCTCGCTACACAACCGCTGCGCGAGCATGGCAGACAAGCTATCAAGCGCACGCTGAACCTCATCGGTGCGCAGCACGGCCTGCCACGCCGGCGCCAGCGCAGTGAGGTGCGTTGATAAATCCGCCTGCGTCAAACGGTTAGAACTTACGCGCAACTGAGAAGTCATCTGCCTTTAGCCCAACAACAAAGATAATTTAATCTGAACCACCAAGGGTGAAACCCGGGCCATCACCAACACCTGCACGACCTGGTAATAAAGTTGAATTAAGGTGGGCTACCAAAGCTTGATGGTACGCACTCAGTTGCTGTCGCACACGCGCACGTCGTGCCTCTTGCGCGGCCTGCGCTGTAGCATTGGCAGGCGGCAAAGCGGCCCAGACCGCTTGCGGAAAATGCGGATCATCTTGCCAGCGCGGAATCACGTGCCAGTGCAAGTGAGGCACCACATTTCCAAACGCTGCCAGATTGACCTTGTCAGGTTTGAGCTCAGCACGTTGCACGTGTTCAACCAGCAGCACAATCCGCAACAACTCGGTTTGCTGAACCGCGGTGAGGTCAGTCATCTCAACCACATGAGCAGTCCAGATCACCCGCGTAAATCCCGGGTATAACGCATCGCACGCATCAATCACGCGCAAGTATTCGTTTTGCCACAAGACCGCGCCACCCGGCGAGTGGCATAGCAGACATGTAGAGCTAAGCATCTTCAAGCGCCTTCACAATTAATTTCAGAACCGCGACACGCGCGTAGTGTTTATCGTTGGCGGGCAAAATATGCCAAGGCGCCCCCGCGGTGTTGGTGTGGGTAAACATCTCGTTTGCGGCAACCGCATAAGCCTTGGCTTTGCGCCGATTGCGCCAGTCATCTTCGGTGATTTTAAATTGCTTGAAAGGTGAGTGCGTGCGCTCTTTGAAGCGTTTGAGTTGCTCAGCAGGCGTCACAGCCAGCCAAAATTTAAGCACAATGGTGCCCTTCTCGGCCATCTGCTGTTCAAAGTCGTTGATCTCGTCATAGGCTCGCGTCCAGGCAGCACGCGTGATGAGTTTTTCGACCCGTTCAACCAGCACGCGCCCGTACCAAGATCGGTCAAAAATCGCAATACGACCCTGCCTGGGGACATTGCGCCAAAAGCGCCATAAATAGGGCCGAGACATTTCAGGCGGGGTTGGGGCCGACACAGGCATCACATCGAACTGACGCGCGTCAATCGCACGCGTGACGCGTCGAATCGCGCCACCCTTACCCGCCGCATCCGAGCCTTCAAAGACCAGTGCTAACGCACGCTTTTTAAACCCTTTGTGACGTACAAGTTCTGCCAAGCGATTCTGCAAAATCAAAATCTGCGTTTCGTAGTCACTCTTGCTTAACGTGGCGTTGTGATTAAGCCGCTCGAGCCAGTTCACTTGTGACTGAGTGGTCGGCACGCTATCGGGCTCGTGAAACACCGGCACCCGAATCGCACCAACCTTAAGTGACGCCAACACGGCTTGAGCGGTACGCACCACTCTGAGCTTTGGATCAGCGCTCGGAATCACAACCCAAGGTGTATGTGGTGCATCGGTGCCAGCCAAAATCAATTGGCTGGCGCGCCGGATCGAATTAAATTTCTTGTGAGCTCTTAAATCGAGTTTATCCACCTGCCATGCCGTAGAAGGATTCGCCAACAAGTCGTCAATTCGCGCTTGCTGCGCATCACGGGACAAGTGAAACCAAAGCTTAAGAATCTGCACTCCATTGGCTGCTAAGGTTGACTCAAACCGTTTAACAAAAAGAATGTCTCGTTCAAGTGCCTCTAAGTTTGGATGTTGGCGGGATGCCTCCTTGAATAAGGAGGTGTACCGCGAACCAAACACGATCCCGATCTCACCTTTAGCGGGTAGTTTCATCCAAAATCTGCGCGCATCAGGATATGCACGATCCTCGCGACGCGCCTCTGAAAAAGCGATCGTATGGATATGACGCGGGTCCATCCACTCGTTTAGCAGATTGATCGTCTCGCCTTTGCCCGCCCCGTCAATCCCTGCGACCAAAATTAGCAGGGCCCGATCTTTAAGCGCGATGTGACGGTATTGTTCGTTTACCAACTGGATGCGCAAGTGCTGTTCGATTTTTTTAAACTCGTCCTGCGACAGTTGCGGATCTGCTTCGGCTTCTTGAAACATAAGTGCGCTACCTTTTAAAGTTCTCTGCGTGAAGTGAACGACGTTCAGTTGCTGATGCTTGCATGCTTAAATCTTAGAGACTCTCTGTGACTTAGTTTGCTTGCCCAATCGCGTACCACCGATCGTGTTCGACTAGCAGGCTTGTAACGCCGCTAAGCGCGCAGCGCGCACCCATTGTTTGATCTGATCTGGCGCACTAGCCGAGCGCGCGGCGGCGCCGGCGTCGACCGCCAATACGATTTGCAACCAAGACTGCCAAACCTCGCGCTTTGCGAATATCTGCTCATCCACACAACCTGCTGTTTGTAGCAACGCCTCAAAGCGCTCAGGCTTACGTAAAGCATCGCACGTTTCAAACAACGACAATACCGCGTCTGCATGCTCTGCGTCTTTCAACGCATGATCTACTTCGTTCAGGGATGTCAGGCCATCGTTTGCGCCTCCCTTGCCCGGTGAAAGCTTCTCGCTCAACTGCAACATCGCGGCTAACACGAGCGGCAACAAACGCGCCATGTCGGCGCACTCTGACGGCACACGTAATCGCGTTGCAAACGCCTTGAGCTCACTGGTCTGAAGGCACAACACCGCATAGCGTGACACTAACGGCAAGCCTTGTTGCGCGACCCGATCCACTAAATCCTTTATGCGCGGGCTGAGCACAAGCTCAGGCATGGTCCGACTGGCTGCGCCAACTTCAGCCAATAGCCCCAACATCCGCGACGGTTGTTCAGACATCAGCCCTCGCGACAACTCTTGCCACACGCGCTCTGGCACCAAGGCATCGACCTCGCCAGAGGCAACCATTTTGTAACACAGCACAAGAGTCTCTGGCGCCACAGCAAACTCAGTGAAACGAGCCATAAACCGCGCAAGTCGCAAAATCCGCACTGGGTCTTCTTCAAATGCAGGCCCAACGTGTCGCAAGATTTTTGCGCGTAGGTCTTGTGCGCCCTTCAACGGATCCACTCGCTCGCCCGTCATCGATTGTGCAATGGCGTTGACGGTTAAGTCACGACGCTTGAGGTCTTCTTCTAACGTGACTTCAGGGCCGGTGTAAAACGTAAATCCTTTATAACCTCTGCCCGACTTACGTTCGGTACGGGCCAGCGCATATTCTTCTTTGGTGATTGGGTGCAAGAACACCGGAAAATCACCCCCCACCGGGATAAAACCCCGCGCTGCCATCTCTTCGGGGGTGGCCCCAACGACCACCCAATCGCGATCACCTGCAGGCAAACCAAGTAAAGCATCGCGTACCGCACCACCGACGATATAAACCTGCAAGCCCTCGGTGACGTGATCAGCACTCACGGCAAGGGTGTACGGCCATAAGGCTGGGGCACAATTTCGCCCAACCGTTGTTTGAGCGACTGCGGTTGACCGCTAAATAAAGCCGCGTAGTACACCGCGTTGGACATCACGGCTTTGACATAGTCACGGGTCTCGTTAAACGGGATAGTTTCGGCAAAGATCGCGCCTTCAACCTTGCTATCAAGCTTAGAGCGCCACAACATTGGCCGACCCGGCCCCGCGTTATAGCCCGCACTGGCCAGCACCTGCGAGCCTCCCAAGTCAGACAGCACCATACTCAAATACGTTGTACCGAGCTTGGTGTTCGTATCAAAATCATTCACCTTCGCGGGTGTGAAATCCGTCATCCCAATTTTACCGGCGACCCAACGCGCGGTGGCGGGCATCAACTGCATCAAGCCAGAGGCACCGGCCACCGAGCGCGCATCCATAATGAAGCGAGACTCTTGCCGGATCAACCCATAGACCCACGCTGGGTCGATATCAATTTGTCGCGCCTGCGCCGAAACACGACCTTCAAAGGGTGCAATGTAACGCTGCGAAAAATCAAACTCTTTCAAAGTGCGATCTGACGTATTGACCACACGATCAAAGATATGTTCATGCCGTGCGACTTCGGCAGCCGCCATCAATTGCCGATCGCTCATGCCGCGTATTGTGAAGTTCCATTCAGGCACGGCATCACCGCGCCAGCCCCGTTTAAACAACGTGACAGCGCGTTGCAAGCCTGGGTTGGCACGCGCTTGCGCGATCTCTTGAGCGGTCACTTGGGCGGGTCGGTCAGGGGCTACGATCGAGCGACCGAGCTCTTCAAGGGCCAACTGACCGTAAAAATTAAATTGCTCGGTAATCGAGGCGTACGCTTTTTCAGCCTCTTGTTTTTTGCCTGTAGCCGCTAGGCCTCGTGCACGCCAATACACCCAACTAGCATCGGCTTTTTGTGTTGGCCCCATCGCCTCAATCGACTGCAACACCCAAGCCCAATCAATATTGGCTTGCCGTAACGACGCACGTACGCGCCAGGCGTTATTAGTTTCAGATAAGCCTAAGGAGCCAGTTTCGCGATACCACCCATAGGCCCGGCTATCCAGATTCATCATGGCCAACAAGGCCATTTGCCCGTACACCCATTGCAAATTTTGTTTGGGTAATTGCTCGGTCCAAGTGCCAGATACTTTGGTCGCTGTCGCGCTTAGGTCAGTACGCGCAGCGCGCGCCAAACTAATCGCAACGATGTCACTACGTGCACTTGAACGCGGCCCAGTTTGGCCGTTTAACCATTGCACCGGATCACGAATCATGGCGTCGTAAGCCGACAAGTCGGCCGAGTCAAAGACCCAGGCGGCATAGCGTCGCGCATCAGGTAGCTTATTGTTTTCGATCGCCTCGTATAAATAGGGCATTAGTTCAGTCGAGCCCAACACGCGGTCAGCCACCAGCTGATCAAATAACTTTAGGCAGGCGCCGTAAGGCGCAAACACTTTAGTGGCCTCTGCGGCAGTGGCACGCTGTCCACCCATGTGACGCGCTTCAAGTTGCGCGCACAAGATTTGTGGATTTGGGTTGAGTACGTCTCCTAGCTCACGTACCGCGACAAAATCCCCAGAGCGCGCCGCAGCCAGTATCCACTCACCCTTGAGTCGATCGCCTAAATAGGCCGTTTTATTTTTAGTGATGAAATCAGTCAAGGTTTGCTGAACCCCGGGCAGATGGGTCGAACCTAGCTGTGTGCGTAGCGACCAGTACTCAGGATAGATGCCCAAGACATCCGCGCGCGCCTGCGGTACAAAGCTTGCTAGCTGTGCCCATTGTTTAGCGTTCATCGCGTTACGGGCCGCAGCAACCGCGCGCGCAGCCGGCGTTGAGTCGGGGTCAGCGATCGTCGCGCCCGCTTGCACCCCAGTATTAGGGGCCGTTGAGGGTGGGTTGCCGGCACGCGCGGGCGCCTTTGGCGTTGCGGTCTCATCGGTTGAATCAGGCGGGCGCGTGACGCCACCCGTTACACCAGAGCTCTGCCCCTGACGCGCGCTTGGATCTGTATGATTAGGCGCAGCTGAAGTGCCAGCCACCGGCACCAAGGTGCCATCAGCCTGCAAGATAAATCGGGCGGGGCCTGTTGCCTCGGAGCCCTGTGTAGAGACGGACATTGCTGGCTGAGCCCAGCCAAGCGACTGCGTTAAAACAAAGAGCGCACAGACGCTGGCCAGCCACATGAATACACCGAACACAAGCTTTGCGCTCGCGGGCCTTGAGTCACCTAGACACTTGAGCGTCTTCGCGCTGTTACGGCTGAACCCGCAAGCAAGACTACCACTCAACCAACAATTCTGATACTTTGTTTGCAAGAGCATAAACCGCCTCATCACCACTTATTTGTCAGCACCGTTGCGACACATGTCAAAGAATAACGCAGACCTGCTGCGCACGCGCTTGCGTAAGCTGCGTCAGACCCTGTCTGTG
>JBAWWV010000215.1:0-6504 GCA_037146575.1 Alcaligenaceae bacterium
CACATGAAAGTATATGAAGCCGTCACGGTTGGTTTGGTTGCTGAAGGTTGCAAAACACTCTTTGGCCTAATGGGTGACGGCAATATGTCGCTCTGGGGTGCATTAGGTCGTCAGAAAAAAATCGATATCGTCTCTTCGTTTAATGAGGCCGGTGCTGTGTCTATGGCAGATGGCTATTCGCGCACTACTGGCCAAGTCGGCTTGTGCACGATCACCTGTGGCCCTGGCCTGACTCAAGTTGGCACCTCGCTGAGCATCGCCGTGCGCAATCGCTCGCAGATGGTACTCATTACCGGGCAAATTGCTGCAGGTGCAAAAAACAATATTCAGTCTATGGATCAACGCCGCTTTGTTGAGGCCTGTGGTGCTCGTTTTCATGACATCAGCAGCGCTGATAATTTAGCCGACGAAATGGCAGAAGCGTTCTATGCCGCGCGGGTGCATCGCATCCCTGTTGTACTCAACCTTGATATGGCGCTGCAAGAGCAGTCTTTTGATTGGGATTTTGATTACCGCCCTTCGACCAATTTCTTGCCTGCCCCGATTGGCGCCCCAAGCGATGAGTCGCTACAACCGCTCTTAGAGAAGCTGATCGCTGCCGAACGCCCTGTCATCATCGCGGGTCTTGGCGCGCAACGCGGAAATGCGAAACCAGAGATTCTTAAACTCGCTGGGCAACTTGGTGCGTTAGTGGGCACCTCACTGCAAGCCAAGGATCTATTTCTTGGCGAAGAATACAACCTGGGTATTTCAGGCACCTTTGCCTCAGCCCCTGCCGAACACCTGTTTGCAGAGTCAGACTTTGTATTGGCACTAGGCGCTGAGTTGGGCTATTACACCGCTGAGGGCGGGCTCATGTTTCCGTCAGCTGAGGTCGCACGTATCGACATCAAGGCAGCCCCAGACGAGATCGGTGTCATCCCTGGTCTGTACGTTTGCGGCGATGCCAAGAAAACCGCTGCTGCGCTTAGCAGGCTGCTTGAGGCCCGCAAGGTACAAAAAGAAGGTTTCCGTACCGCAGCGACTCGAGAAATTTTAAACACCCCCGCGGCCGTGTTTACAAAGCCGACCGATGGTCTAGATCCACGTGTTCTCGCCCAAAATCTATCGCGGGGTTTACCTAAAGATGTTGTGCTCACCATCGGTGCCGCGCATTATTTTTCGTTTCCTGCGATGTACACCGCGTTGCCCGAGGGCGCTCTGGTTCACTTCTCGCATCACTTTGGCGCAGTTGGCCAAGCGCTGCCGCTTTCAATTGGCGTGAGTGTGGGGCATCCCGGACGTGCGCACGTTGCGATGGAAGGCGATGGCAGTGTCATGATGAATTTGCAAGAGCTCTACACCGTCACACGACACAAGATTCAACTTGTGCTGATCATCTGGAACGATGCAGGTTACGGCGCTGAGGTACACAAGCTCAAAGCAAAGGGCTTTGATCCGTCGCTTGCACAATGGCAGTCGGCAGATTTTGCCGCCATTGGAAAAGCCTTTGGTGGCGATGGAGTAAGACTCGCCTCTGAAGCCGACCTCGCACCGACGATCGAACGCGGCATCAAAGCGGGTGGTCTGTTCATCATCGATGCCAGAGTGTCGCCAACCGAAATGAGCGACCCCTACGGTAAGCTGCATTTTGGCCGCGAAAATCGGGCACCACTCTTGCGTCGACTCAACAAAGGCGCTTAAGCATGCGCTTCGAAGGAGAATTTCGCGTTCCGGGGCAACCCCGTGCTGTGCTTGAGCGTTTTGCTGAGGTCGAGCGAATGGTCAAGTGCATGCCAGGCGCCAGCATCGACGGGCGCGACGATGATGGCAACTATCTTGGCGGGATGCTGGTTGCCTTTGGACCCAAGAAAATTAAGTTCAAAGGCAAAGTCACAGCGTCAGTCGATTTAGAGTCTTTAACTGGCAAACTGCACGTGCGCGGCGCCGCAGATATGCGCGCCGGTGCGCGTGCTGAGGTCAACGTGGTGTACACCGTACGCGACGACTCCTCGGCCGCCACGCCCACAAGTATCGTGGCGCTCACGTCCGAGGCTGAACTTGGCGGTGTGTTGGCAGACTTCGGCAGCACGGGCGGTATCGCAGTGACGCAAGCCTTGATGGATGTTTTTGCACAACGCTGTGCTGAAGAGTTCAGCCAAGAGGCGACCACGCCCACAAACGACGGCGGCTCATTGTCCGGCGCGACGACAGCCAACATACCCGGTGCGACACCCAGTGCCACGAGCCAAGCGCAAGGGCAGACCAATGATGCTCTGTCGGCAAACAAAATACTTTGGTCAATTATTCAAACAAAATTCAAGCACTTCAAAAAATGGTTAGGCCTTAGGAGTTAATCATGCTTCATGCGTTCATCGTACGCAGCACGCTTGCATTGGTGCTGCTCTTCGCTCAGGGTAGTTTGATCCAAACCGCACAGGCTGCAGATGAGCCGGCGTGGCCAACTAAACAAATTTCGCTCGTGGTGCCTTATCCGCCAGGTGCAATTACCGATACGGTCGGCCGCCGTTTGGGCAATCAGCTAGGCCTTGCCTTGGGCGTCACAGTTGTCGTTGAAAACAAAGCGGGTGCTGGTGCAAATTTGGGTGCCGCCTACGTATCAAACGCTCAGCCTAACGGTGCGACTATCCTGTTCACCTCGTACGGCAATATCATGATTGACTCGGTCACCGAGGCACAACATAAGCTGACACCAGTCGCCGCCGTTGGGCCAATGACCGTGGTGATGCTAGTGCGCCCCGAGTTGCCCTACAAAACGATTGAAGACATGGTGACGTACGCGCGTGCGCATCCTCAAAAAATTAGTTTTGCGAGTGTTGGGGTGGGCAGCTCATACCATCTCTTGATCGAGCAAATGAATACGCTGGGCAAGCTCGACATGGTGCATATTCCCTACAAGGGCGGGGCCGCCTCGATGGCCGACTTTCTAGGAGGCCGTGTGGATGTCATGCTGGCCACCTGGCTCTTTGCAAAGCCCTATGTCGCCGATGGCCGGGCCCGGGCTATCGCCTTAGTCAATGGCGAGCGTTCACCTAGCTTGCCCGACTTGCCAACCGTGAATGAGCGAGCAGTACCTGGCGTCAAACTTATTGATGGGCTTGGCATCTTTGCGCCCAGGGGTTTTCCAGAAGCGCTCGTGGCACGCTTAAATAAAGCAGTCAATCGGATCATCGAAGAGCCAGACATGAAAATCTGGCTGACTAACGAGGCGATACCGCCTACGGCAATGAGCACTGCAGCTTTTGAAAAAATGTTAGTCGACGAAGCCAAACCGTTAGATAAATTGATTCGCGAAAACAAAATCGGTATGAAATAAGCTACTCAACTTTTGCGCCACTCTCGGTGATGATTTTTTTCCAGCGAACTTGCTCGTCTTTCATGTATTGAGTGAACTGCGCGGGCGTACCACCTAAAAGAACAGTACCCTGCGGAGCGAGTTTAGTTTTCAGCGCAGGCTCTTGCAGCACAGTCGCCAGCACACCGTTCAATTTTTTTATGATCTCGGGAGCAACGCCTTTAGGTACGACAACGCCTTGCCAAGCGCCCATCACCCAATCTGTCGTGCCCAAGGCCTCATTAAAGGTGGGCACATCCGGAAACAGTGGACTGCGCTGCGTTGCCGCGATCGCTAACGGGCGCACTCGAGCATCGGACATCATCGCCACCGCTGCGCTTAAGGTAGAAATCATGAATTGCGTACGGCCACTAGCGACATCAACCAGCGCTGGCGATTCGCCCTTGTAGGCGATGTGGCTAGACTCTAAACCAAATTCGCGCGCAAAGGCCGCGGCAGGCAAATGGGTCATGGTGCCTGCGCCGCTTGAGCCGTAGTTCATGTTGCCCTGAGCTTTCGCATAGGCCACAAATTCTTTCAGCGAACGTGGCGCCAAACTTGGAGCCGTTAAGAACACCAAGGGGTTCGTCGCTGTCAACATCACGGGCGAAAAATCGACAAAAGGATCGTACTTCACACTCTGGTACAAAAGAGGGCCTAAAACAATTGCAGACGTCGCATAAAAAATTGTGTACCCGTCGGGCTCGGCTCGCGCAACTTCTGCCGCAGCAATATTACCGCCAGCACCGCCTTTGTTCTCAACGACAACTGTCTCTTTGAGCTCTCGGGTCATCGCTTCAGCAAAAAATCTTGCTGAAATATCCGCAGAGCCACCTGGTGCAAAGCCGACAATCATTCGAATCGGCTTGTTGGGGTAAGGCAGATTTTGTGCCATCGCGTTGTACGCGACGAGCAATGCCACAGCCGCCAGGGACAACAATAGTTTTTGTCTCATTTTTTTCTTTTCAGTCACGATGTCGATCAATTTGCGAGAGCCATATTTGTCCACTTCGCAATCTCGTGCTACCACCACAAGGCTTTTTTACACTAGCCGCTGGTTTTAAGCAATGCTAAGCAAAGCGTGGATTCGCGCCAAGTACAGCATCTCGGGTAAGATTGTCGACAACAATTATAGAAAAAGCGCCCGGCGCTTTGAGACAGCAACTTCAGGAGGCAGTATGGATCTTCATCTCGCAGGCAAGCGCGCCTTAATTACCGGCGGTTCAAAAGGTTTGGGGTTTGGCGCGGCCAAAGCGCTCGCCCTAGAAGGCTGTGCTGTTCATCTCGTTTCGCGTTCTGCCAGTGATTTAGAAGCGGCAGCTAACGAGATCAAAAAAGTGTCTAACGTCGAGGTATCTTTCACCGCGCTAGACCTCATCCAGCCCGCCAATGTCGAGTTACTCAGAGAGCGCCTCGCCACCACTGATATTTTGGTCAACAACGCCGGTGCCGTACCGCTTGGGTCGATCGAAGATTTTGATGATCAAAGTTGGCGAGATGGCTGGGATCTGAAAGTCTTTGGTTACATCAACATGACTCGCTTGGCCTTTCAAGTTTGGAAGCCGCTCAAGCGGCCTGGCGTCATCGTGAATGTGATCGGACATGCCGGCGAAAATTTAACCTCAACCTATTTGGCTGGGACCTCGGGTTGCGCAGCGCTGATGGCGCTCACTCGCTCACTAGGCTCAGTGAGCCCTGAGCACAATATTCGCGTCGTGGGTTTGAACCCGGGTCCTGTGTTGACCGAACGCCTTTATAACTTTTTGCGTAAACGCGCAGAATTGACGTTGGGCGATGCAGAAAAATGGAAGCAACTTGTTGCCTCGATGCCTTTTGGCCGCACCGGCAAAGTCGAAGAGATCGCAAATGCCGTTGCGTTTTTGGCCTCTGACTTGTCGGGCTACACCACCGGAACAATTATTACGATTGACGGTGGCGTGTCTTCGCGGGCAAAGACCTGGCTATAGCGCTTAGGCAGCGGGCCAATTGAGCACCTTCGCTAATGCCCCGCCCATCACCATCTCTAAATCCTTGCCCTTTAAAAAGCTCATCTCTTCTGTGAACAGGCTCACGCACTGCGCATAGGAGCAAGGTAGTCGCGAGACATCCGAGCCCCACATCGAGCGCTCTGGACCAAAGCCTTCAATGATACGCTGTAGATAAGGCTGAATGTTTTTAAAAGGATAAGGATGCGTGCTGTAGCCAGGCGCAGAAGTCACCTTGACTGAAAGATTTTTATGCGTGGCCAGCTTGAGCAGAATGTCGAGATCGGCAAAACAGGCATCATCGCGCAAGGCACTTTTGCGACCCATATGATCCAAAATAAGTTTTAAATCTGGATAACGCGTCGCAAGCCGGTCGAGCACATCGAGCTGCTCAGACATCAGCACCATCACCGGAATCCCAAGACGCTCACAGCCTGCCCAAAACCAATCGAGTGAACTATCTGTCAGCCAACGTGACCACTTCGCTTTGTGAAACGTCATACGAATACCAAGCATGCCCGGCTGCGTCAACCAAGTTTCGAGCAAACCGCGCGCGTTCGGATCTTCGGGATCAAAGCGCCCCATGATGCCGTAACGACCAGGGTAATTTTGTACGGCTTCGAGTGCAGTCAAATTTTTACTGCCCACCATTGAGGGTGGCACGATGATCGCACGCGACACGCCTGTCGCATCCATGAGCTCAGTCATTTCTGCAGCTTCGAAGGGCTCTTCACGATGAGGCCGCGCCCCTTCTCCGGCAATAATCACGGTGTGCCCAATATCTTCAGGCATCCAAGGGCGATCAGGGCGATGAGCCTCCCAGAGGTGAACCTGTGCGTCGGTGATAACCATATATGCTCCTTGTTGTTCTGGGCTAGTATTTCACCCATTGTCTTATGTTTAATGTCTTTTGTTTGATGTCTTTTTGTTTGATGCCCGCTACCCATCGCTTATTGTTAGGCACTTCGTTATTTATGCATCTTAGCCTGTCTCTCTAAAGGAAACCTCCATGTCGACCGCTCCGCTTGAACCTGTGCGTTTTACCCCCATCGCAACCGAGGATCTCACGCCCGAACAACAAGCGGTCATGAAGCTTTATCGTTCGGGTTGGCAAGCACAATTAACAGACTTACCCAAACATCACTGGATGACCCTGCGCTCGCCTAAGTTTGCCGCGGTAGTCAC
>JBAWWV010000216.1:0-6500 GCA_037146575.1 Alcaligenaceae bacterium
GTTGGCGCAAGTGGATGCAGATGGCATCACGATGCAGCAGGCCATGCAACAAGCTGGCTTGCCTGGCACACTCGAGTCCATTACTGCACTTAAGCGCGACCCTTCACGTTATTTAGGTTTTGTTGAGGTTCATATTGAGCAAGGCCCGGTGCTGTGCGAGGGCGCCTTGCCCTTAGGTGTGGTGACCTCAATCAATGCAGGCATTCGGGCAGTTTGTAAAACCATTGGCATGGCGGCTCATGCAGGCACTACCCCCATGCTGATGCGCCAAGACGCCTTGCTGGCTGCTGCTGAAATCAGCTTGATGGCCGAGCAGCGCGCCCTTGCTGATGCCGATTCGGTAGCGACCGTTGGTCAGTCTCAGGTGCCAGGCGGATCAATCAACGTGATCCCCGGCGAGTGCGCTTTTACGCTAGACATGCGCGCACCGACTGATCAACAGCGCGATGCTCTGGTCAGCGACATTCTTAAGCAGGCCCAGTTAATCGCCAAGCGACGCGACGTTAAGTTTGAATACACCGAGGTCATGCGCGCTGCCGCAGCCCCTTCAGCGCTTGCCTGGCAACAACGCTGGGAGCGTGCCGTGGCGGCTTTGGGCCAACCCGTGTTCAAACTCAATAGTGGTGCAGGGCACGACGCCATGAAGCTGCACACCATCATGCCGCAAGCCATGTTGTTTGTGCGAGGTGGTAATCGTGGCATTAGTCACAATCCACTCGAAATCATTACGGCTGAAGATGCCGATCTGACGGTGCAGGCGTTTATTGCGTTACTAGATGATTTGGTGGCTCGGCCTTAGTATGATTGAGCTTCATTTGAACCTTGAATTCTGAAACGATATGACCACCACTGACTACAACCGCCTTGATCAATGGATCGACGCACACTTTGATGAACAGGTTGCTTTTTTACAGTCTGTGCTTTCAGTACCCACCGACACACCGCCTGGCAACAACACCCCGCACGCTGTGCATACGGCAGAGTTGCTAAAAAAATATGATATGCAGGCGCAGGCGCATGCCGTGCCTGAAGAGATCGTCCGCGCAGCGGGACTTGAGTCTATTACTAACCTCATTGTTAAACGCCAGTACGGGCAGGGTGGTCGGGTGCTTGCATTGAATGCGCATGGTGATGTCGTACCGCCCGGAGACGGCTGGACCTACCCACCTTACGGTGGTGAAGTGCACGACGGCAAAATTTACGGACGTGCAGCGGCCGTTAGTAAGTGCGATTTTTCAACCTACGTGTTTGCAGTGCGAGCACTTGAATCTTTAGGCGTGCCGCTCAAGGGCAGTATTGAACTTCAGTTCACCTACGACGAAGAATTTGGCGGTGAACTCGGCCCCGGTTGGTTGCTTAAAAATAAACTGACCCAACCCGACCTCGCGATTGCTGCGGGCTTTAGTTATCAAATCATCACTGCTCACAACGGTTGTCTGCAACTTGAAGTGACGGTCAATGGCAAGATGGGCCACGCCGCTGTGCCAAGCTCTGGGGTCGATGCCCTGCAAGCCGCGGTTAAAATCATGAACGCTTTGTATGCGTTAAACGACACCTACAAGTCGATTACCAGCAAGGTGCCCGGCATTAATCACCCCTACCTAAACATCGGTTTAATCAACGGCGGCACTAACACCAACGTCATCCCCGGCAAAGTTGTGCTCAAACTAGATCGCCGCATGATCCCCGAAGAAGACCCGGCCCAAGTTGAACAAAGTCTGCGCGATACGATTGAAAAAACGTGGAAAGCCTTGCCCGGCATTACCGTGCAGACGCGTAGAATTTTGCTAGCACGGGCACTCAAACCCTTAGCGGGTAGCGATGCCTTGGTTGGCGCGTTACAACAGCACGCAAAGACCATTTTTAACGAAGATGTGCCGGCTTGCGGCACCCCTTTATATGCGGATGCGCGCTTGTATTGCGAAGCCGGTGTGCCCGTTGTGCTGTATGGCGCAGGGCCACGAACCGTTGAAGAAAGTCGCGCTAAGCAGCCTGACGAACGCTTAGAACTTGAAGACCTTAGGCGTGCAACCAAAGTGATTGCACGAACCTGTTTAGATCTGATGACCTAGTGATTCAGATCTGCTGACTTAGAGATGCAGATAGCTCGATTTGGCTATCGTGATCTGATGACCTAGCGATTCAGTTCTGACGAGTTAGCTATCAAGTTCTGACGATTCAGCTATGCAGATCTAAGGACATAGCGATTCAAATCAAATGACTTAGTCAGGCTGGATATTTTTTTCGCGAATTAAGCGGGCCCACTTTTCTGAATCTTTTTTCAGTAAAGCGCCAAGCTCTTGAGGTGTCGAACTTGCGGGCAAGGTGCCCGCCGCCAGAAGGCGTTGTTTCACGGATTCAGTTTCAAGAGTACGTTTGACTGCCGCATTGACGCGATTGATGATGTCAGCGGGTGTGTCTTTGGTGGTAAACATGGCATACCAGTTGTCTGAATCAACGCCGTCGATACCGATTTCTTTAAACGTTTGTACGTCCGGAAACAACGGATGACGTGTCTCTGCAGCCATGGCAATCGGTTTGAGTTTGCCCGCGCGAATATTACTAATTAAACCAGGTACGTCACCAAAAAAGGCATCCACGTGTCCGGCCATCACGTCTGTGATTGCGGGTGCTGCGCCCTTGTAGGGTACGTCTACAAATTGCGCCTTGGTGGCTGCACCTAACAACGAGGCGGCCAAGTGAGGCACGCTACCCATACCCGAGTTGGCCATGGTGGTGCGGTTTTTCATGGCATGTTCAATAAAATCTTTTGGCCCAGTGGCGGGGTGTTTGGGGCTCACCACCAGCATTTCGTCATTACGCGCCACCAACGACACTGGTGCCAAATCGGTTTGAGGGTTGTAAGGCAGTTTTGGGTAAAGGCTGGGATTAATGGCTACCGCGCCCGTGCTGCTAAACCAAAACACCGTGCCATCGGGTGGCGACTTGATCACATACTCGGCTGCGATGATGCCATTGGCGCCAGGCTTGTTTTCAACGATCACCGTTTGGCCCAGTTCTTTGCCCAAGGTCTCGCTAATATTGCGCGCCACAAAATCGTTGGGCCCGCCAGGCGGAAACGCCACAATCAAACGCACCGAGGCTGTTTGAGAAAAACTACATGTCGCAAACGAGCACAAGGCAAGTGCGCCTAAAACGCGACGCAGTGTCGTAAGCGAAAGCGCTGGCTTAGGTTGTGCAGTTGAATGAGAGCGATTCATGATGGTCCTTTTAAATGATTAACTGCAGCGCGCTGACATCCCGCCATCTACCAAAATCTCTGTACCAGTCACAAATCTAGATTCGTCTGATGCCAAATATACTGCTGCGTTCGCCGTATCGCGCCCATCACCCATAAAGGGCAGGGGGATGCGTGATTGACGCTGTTCAAGCAACTGACTCACATCGCCGCCTGCGCGTTGACCGGCTAGGCGAAACTCAACCATCGGTGTATGCAACTGGCCTGGGATGATGGTGTTGACCCGAATGCCTTTTTTGGCGTACTGCATCGCCACCACGCGCGAGAGCTGAATCACGCCGGCTTTGGTCGCGGCATAGGCCACTTGCGCTGAACCTGTCCAGCGAATGCCCGAGGTTGAGGCGATGTTGATAATGCCGCCCGAGCCTTGCGCTTCCATGATCGGTAGCACATGCTTACAGGTCAAAAATACACTTTTTAAATTGCTATCCACCTGAGAATCCCACACTTCTTCAGACATTTCGACCGGGCCACCCGCGGCTGAACCGCCAACGTTATTGACCAAGATATCAATGCGTCCAAAGCGCTTGATACACGCGTTAACGGCCTCAAGGATGCTGTCTGTTTTGGTGACATCGCAAAAGCTCGTTTCAATTTCACTATGCGCGGCTTTGACGTTAGCAATGGTCTCGGCCATTCTCTCTAGTTCGCGGTCCACGCCATAAATCTTGGCGCCTTCTTCAGCAAAGCGTGTGGCAATGGCCCGACCATTGCCCCAGCCCGGCCCCACTGAACCTGCGCCCATGATTAAGGCGATTTTTCCTTCAAGACGGTTTGACATGTTGTGATCCTTAAGCTGAAAAGCGATATAAACGCATTGGGTTATCGACCATCAATTGATGCAGCACATCAGGCTTGGGTGCAATCGCAGCAAGCGAGCTCACCAGTTCGCCATCGTCGGGCACGTGAGTGTGGTTAGGATGCGGCCAGTCGCTGCCCCAGACGCATCGGTCGGTATAGTTGCGCACCAAATAGTTGGCAAACGGGATGCCTTGCTGATAAGGCGGCTTTGAGTCAATGCGATCAATGCCGCTAACCTTCACCATAAAGCCTGGTAGCTCTAATAAGCGGCAAAAATCTTGAAAATGTGGGTGTTCAATCCCAAGGCTGGCATCCACCCGGCCCATGTGATCCATCACCACAGGCACGGCCGATTGCTTCAGCAAAGGCATTAAGTCTTTGGCATATTGGGCATGCAATTGAAGCTGCAGGTGCATGCCTAGCGGCTCAAGACGTTCGGTTAACGCAATGATTTGCTCGGGCGTTTCATGCACCTTATAGCCAGGCATAAAGTGAAACCTCAGGCCTCTAAAGCCAACGCTCGCCAAGCGTTTAAGTTCGGCGTCGGTGACGTCGATTTTGACCAGTGCAACGCCTAGATAGCGCCCCTTGGCGGCCTGCATCGCGTCTTCAACCACGCTGTTGTCGTAACCATGTAGAAGGGTGTTCACAATGACGCAACGGTCGATTCCTAGCTTTTTGTGCAAAGCAAAAAGCGTTTCTTTAGGCGCATCGACCGGTGTAAAGCCACGCGACTCGGCGTACGGAAACTTGTTACCAGGGCCAAAAATGTGCACATGCGAGTCAGTGGCACCCGCCGGGAGTTTGATTTTTGCATCAGACGGGGTGCGAGAAAAGGTCAAAATCGGTTCGGTCATGGTGCGTCTCGAGTGTTGTGATGGGCTTGCGCTTGTTTGTGGCTATTTTGACATAGGGCGAGGCTCACATTACATAAACAGGGCGGGGCACAAGTTATACCAACAGTGGGGCGCACCAAGCTGCGAACTCAGGCAAAAAATGTTAGAATCTTGGTCTTTGGCGAATTTGCCCAAAAAATGGCGCATTAGCTCAGCCGGTTAGAGCGACGGAATCATAATCCGCAGGTCCCCTGTTCGAATCAGGGATGCGCCACCAGTAAACGTTATTTTCTGTGTCACCCCTGTGTAACCCCATTTGCGGCATGTATACCGGCCCGATCTGCTGCGTTAATCTCGGGCTGGATGTTTGTGCTTCAACCAATGCACCACCCCTTTAGCACCGCCCCCACATACTCTTTAGGCAGCATATGCCCCGCGCCTTTGACGACAGTTACGTCCCAGCCCGTTAGTTTGGCCAGCGCCGTGACGTTGTCAGGATTGCTTTGCCAGTCCAACTCACCGACGTGGATCTCACAGTGCTTAGCTGTTGGATACTTGCCTTCTTGTGCCAGCTTCATCAACTGACGCGATCTGGGCGGCACAAAGTGCGTTGCCGTCTCAGCGCTTGAAAACTCACCAACGATGGGTGACAGCAAGAGCACCTTGCCCACGTAGGCTGGCAGCAAGGTCTGAGCGTGCAGGAACAAGTAGGCGCCGTATGAGTTGGCAATGACCCTCGAGCCCTCGTGCCAGAAGTCAGTCGTCAGATCTTGCGCGACTAACTCAATCTGCTCTTGAAAGCTCAGTCGTGCAAATTCACCCACTGTCTCACGACCTGATACAGCTAAGCCACGGGCGTTCAGGGCTTCGCCTAGCCCTGTTTCAAGGCGACCACCCCGTCCGGGGAGATAATAGAGTTGCATGATTAATCTCAATGAGTTGATCAGACTATATCCGCAAAGTTGACGCTTGATCCCAGCCCAGTCAAGTCATGCAGTTGAGCAAGAGCCTCTTTTGTTTTTGGCTTATTTCGCCTAACTTGCTCGGTATTGGGTGATTGGGTTGGTCTAGGAAACACATCTAGCAATGCATTTTTTTAAACCTGTTGACTACCGTTTGAATTGGTGTAAGCTCGCCTTAAGTAGTTGATTATTTTTAGTCGAAACAAACATTACATTTATTACTAAAGCTTTATCTATTACCCCTCCTCTTGCCAATAGCCACTCGTGTTGTCATTAGGTCGATGCTTCATGCACGACTATCCCAAGTTTTTTGAGCTTGGTTCCACAACAGTACCGAGAGCTTGGCAATGCAACCAAAGAATAAGTTGTGCGCCACGGGCGCTGAGTCGACGGACACGTCGATCGCTGGCGTGTACGCGATGGTGCGCAGATGAGCACCAAACATTCGCAGGCGATTAAACGAAATCGCCCTTACACACAAATTCTGCCAAAGTTAAAAGCGAGTGTTCCCCTTATTGCTTTGGGTATTGGGTTAACCGCTGTTGAGCTCAATGCGTGGGCAACCTGTGCGGTCGATATCAGCGGGTCGATCAGTTACTCGAATTCGAGCGATACGATTTGCGGTTTATATAATTAGGGGGC
>JBAWWV010000217.1:0-6477 GCA_037146575.1 Alcaligenaceae bacterium
GCTTTTTGCATTTGCACCAGTTGTGGCGTGAAATCTTTATCGCCAATATTAAACTCAACTCGCGCCACCGGTGCAAGGCCAAACCAGTCTTTTAACTTGGTCACCGTCGCGTCGCCCTCGTTACGCGGATACTCCTCCCGGCCACTCATGATTCCGATTTTTTTGGTTTTAAAGTGAGTAGAGAGAAACTCGGCGTAGAGCTCACCGTAGCGAGCCGATTCGGTCGTGCCGCCACGAAACATATTTTTCGCGAAAGGCCAGGTCACTTGTGGCACTGAAGCAATCGACACATACATAATCAACTTGCTATCGCGCACATAGTCAATCGTGCCGGCCGTTGCGTTACTACCACCGACTGACATCAACATAAAGACTTTGTCTTGTTCAATCAGTTTTTTAGCTGCGGCCAAGCCTCTGGTGGGCGAGTGGGCGTCATCTTCAAAGGCGGACGATAATTTACGACCGTTAATCCCGCCAGCGGCATTAATCTCTTTGATCGCAAGGTTCATGCCATCACGGCCCGCCAGCCCAATGTAGGCCGCCGGCCCAGTAATCGGCCCAAAGGCACCAATTAAAATATTGTCAGCGGTGACACCCTGCTGTTGCGCCGCGGCTGTCAGCCCAGCCACGCTTAAAACAAAACCACAAACCGCACGAGCGATCGTATTCATATGGGCTCCTCCAATATGGCCTTTTCAGACTCTTTTTAAAACTCGATTCACTCTTGAGGTTATTTTGAATTGCAGAAACTGTCAACCAGCAGAGCAGCCTAACGGTCGGCGGCGCTTGAACTTAGAACTCCGCACGCAAGCCCGCCTGTTGACTTTGCAATAGCGAGGCAGTAAATTGAATCAGCAAAAAAAAACGATAAAGACAAAGGACTCGCCCAAAGAGTTAGGGTGACGGTTCATCGCTGTTTAGCACCTCTTTACGCAAAGGCATCGCCTTGTGCAAGGGTTGTTTTTTAGGGTGGCTATCAATGCAAGCAGAAGCACTTCGTCTCTGGCACGGCTTAAGCCCAGAAGAACATGAGTATCACTACAATCCGCAAAAGGCAGTCCCCGAGTTTGCCAAGTACCGAGCACTGCGAGACAAGCCAAATGAAATCGCTTTGGCTTGCCCGACGCGCGTGGCAGATGTTAAGTACGGCAGTGCCAAACTTCACACACTCGATATTTATCCAGTGGCTCAACCTAACGCGCCTGTGCATATTTTCTTTCATGGTGGTTATTGGCGTACCCAAGACAAAGCAAACTTTGCCTATATCGCCACCCCCTTAAATCAGGCAGGGATCTGCACGGTTATTGCGAATTATGCGTTATGCCCCGAGGTGAATCTTGACGGGGTCGTTGAGTCAGCGCTTGAGGCGATCGCCTGGACTGCACGCAATATTGCCCCCTATGGCGGTGACCCTGAGAAACTCACCCTGTCTGGCCATTCGGCTGGCGCACACTTAGGGGCTGCAGCCTTGGCAACTGACTGGACGGCGTATGGCCTGCCTGCACAACTGCTCAAGGCTGCAACGCTGATCAGTGGCATCTATGACCCAGCACCAGCTGTTTTGACGTCTGTCAATGCTGAGCTGCAACTGACGGCCGAGCAGATTGTGCGACATGACTACGAAAGACATCCGCGCTTGATTCTTTGCCCCACGCAAATTATTGCTGGCGGGCGCGAACCCTGGCAATTCATCGATCAATCCTATCGCTATGCACACCATTTGCACCGCCACGGTGGTGATCCGGGCGTTGCTGTCTCACCAGGCTTTAATCATTTCAGTATTATTGATCAGTACTTGGACTTGGATAGCGATGTGCTGCGTGCAATTTTGAGAATGGCTAAGCGAAATGTTTAACCTGGCTAAACGGAACCTTCACCAATGACAAAAATTAGAGATATCCGGATCATCGGGCTTGAAGCCTCGTTACCCGAAAGCCAAGCCTATGGGATGGCCAGGGGTCTTACCTCGAAAAGAGGTTGCTCGTTAATTTTTGTCGAGACCGATTCTGGCATCACTGGCATTGGTGAGGCTTGGGGTCCCCCAAAGGTATGCGCCGCCTACCTGGATATTATTCGACCGTACTTCATCGACCAAAGTCTCTACGCGCAGCGTGGTGTACAGCAATTGATTCTGGCTAAAAACTATCATCTCGGCACGCAAAACCAGATGATTGCGCTGTTCAGTGGAATCGATATTGCCAGCCACGATGCGATCGGTAAGGGCCTTGGGGTTTCGGTCTGTGATTTGATCGGTGGCCGACAGCGAACGCAAGTCCCCGTGTACGCCTCGGGTGGCTATTTCACCCTTGAAGCGGATCAGCAGGCGGCCTTGGCTAGACAGCTTGAGCCCCATGCCAACAGTGGTTTTCCTGCCTTCAAAATCAAGATAGGCAGGCATCCGGCAGAGGACGTCGAGCGGGTCAAACTGGCTCGTAGCATTATTGGCGATCAAGCCGTGTTGACGGTGGACGGTAACGGCAATTACACCGTAGATCAGGCGCTTGAGAGCATGCGCAGAATCGCGCCCTACAACATTGGTTGGTATGAAGAGCCTTTAGCGCCGCAAGATTGGCGTGGCTACGCTGAACTCAAACAAAAAGCGCCGATTCCGCTGGCTACTGGCGAGGCCCTGTACGAGACCTTTGATTTTCGTCGACTCGTTGAAGAGCGCCTGGTAGATGTGTTGCAGCCAGACTTATCGTTGGCTGGCGGCTTGAGTGTGGCGCGCTTTATCGGCGAGCTTTGTTCAAGTGCCCATTTAAGAGTGTCGCCACACGTCTGGGGTGGGCCGGTTGGGCTGGCTGCTGCCGTGCATTGGGTAGCATCACTTTCAAATTACCCGCATAGCAGTAACGATCCCACCCCGACACTGGTCGAATACGATATTGGCAAGAATCCACTCAAAGAGCGACTGTTACGAGAACCTTTGCTCGCAATCAATGGCTACGTGACTGTCCCGCAAGGTATGGGTTTGGGTATTGATATTGATCCGGATGCCTTAGCTGAGTTTCGTATTACCTAACGCTCAACAGTGGATGACTAATACGTGCTTGACGTCGCTGAATCAACAAAAGCGGTCAGTCGTCCGACTCAAGGCGAGGCGCTGTTCGAACTTCGAGACCTCAAGACGAGCTTTGTTGTTGGGGGTAAAGAAAACTGCGTCGTGACAGGGGTATCGTTTTCTATTGCCGCTGGGCAAACCGTGGCACTGGTCGGAGAGTCTGGCAGCGGCAAATCCGTCACTGCCTTAAGTATCTTAAGGCTGTTTAACCGAGGCGATCAAGTCAAGTTATCTGGCCAGGCTTTGTGGCGCAATCGTGTTGGGCAGGTGCGCGACTTGTTATCTTTACGCCCCACTGACTTACAAAAGATTCGTGGGTCAGAGATCGGCTTTGTCTTTCAAGACCCAGGCGCAAGTTTAAATCCGGTCTTCACGATCGGTTCGCAATTACGTGAAACACTTCGACTGCATCAGCCAGAGCAAGATGCAAATCAATTGGCGATACAGTTGCTTGAAGACGTCGGGATTGCAGATGCACAAAGGCGTCTGAAGGCTTATCCGCATCAACTGTCGGGCGGTATGCGTCAAAGAGTCATGCTGGCTATCACGCTGGCCTGTCAGCCTAGATTGTTGATTGCGGATGAGCCGACCACTGCGCTGGACGTGACCATTCAGGCGCAGATGATGAGTTTGCTCGCTGAGCTGCAGTCCAAATACGGTATGGCGTTGTTATTCATCACTCACGACTTAGGCCTAGTCGCACAAATCGCCGATGCAGTAATCGTAATGTATGCTGGGCAAATTGTTGAAAATGGCACAGTTGCTCAGGTCATTGAACAACCTCAGCATCCCTACACGCGCGCCCTGCTTGCTTGCAGGCCGGTACGACACTATCGGGATGATGGGCCCGATGACCGAGTGATGAAACCGATTGAGGGTCGCCCACCCGAAGTGGTTGGATTACTGCAAGGCTGCAGGTTTGCGCCCCGTTGCCAATACCAGCAAGAGGCTTGTCGTGACCACAGCATTGCCTTGCAGACGATCGCAGAAGCGCAAAGCGTGCGCTGTGATCGTTGGCGTGAACTCTCGTGAAAGGCAACCTAAGTCAGTCATGACACAGCCGTTCACACCGCAACAGAACGCCAAACTCTTGCCGCAACATTCTTTGCTGCGCGTGGTGGATATTTCGAAAGACTTTACCTTACCCAGAGAAGGTTGGCGTCATGGCCCAATGCTACGTGCAGTCGAGAAAATTTCGTTTGATGTCACTGAGGGCGAAGTACTTGGCCTGGTGGGCGAGTCTGGTTCTGGTAAGTCGACCCTAGGTCGCCTGGTGTTAAGGCTGATAGAGTCAAGTGCTGGCAAGATTTACTTCAATGGTCAGGATATCTCTTTGTTGTCGTCGCGGGCGTTGCTTAAATTGCGAAGTGACATGCAGATGGTATTTCAAGACCCTTTTGCAAGTTTAAATCCTCGTCGAAAGGTCGGAGCAGCGCTCGAAGAGGTGCTTGAGTTGCATGGTCAACGTGATCGCAACGATCGGCAAAAGAGAGTCACAGAGTTATTAAGGCTAGTAGGGATGCCAGCCGAAGCCGCTGCGCGTTGGCCTCGAGAATTTTCTGGTGGACAGCGACAAAGAATTGCCATTGCGCGTGCGCTGGCTGTTAATCCACGCTTACTCGTCGCAGATGAGCCAGTCTCTGCCCTCGATGTGTCGGTGCAGGCGGGGGTGTTGTCGTTGCTACGCACGCTACAGTCAGATCTAGGACTGACCATGATTTTTATTTCTCACGACCTTAGCGTGGTCGAGGTCATGGCAGACAGAGTGATGGTGATGTATTTAGGGCGAGTGATGGAAATCGCTCCGACGCGTGAGCTCTATACCTCGCCTCTGCATCCTTACACTGCAGGGCTTTTGGCGGCCGCACCTCAGGCGCATAAGAAAAAAGTCGCTCGCGTGATGCTCAAAGGTGAAATCCCAAGCCCAATCAATCCCCCAAGTGGTTGTGTCTTTCGTACAAGATGTCCGTATGTTTTGCCAAAATGTGAGGTAGAGGTTCCAGTCTTAAAAGATTTGGGCGCCGGTCGTTTGGTCGCGTGCCTGCGAGACGATCTTGCTTTAACAGCTGAGGCCGTGGCATGAGTCGTGACAGCATCCTTGTGGCCGGAGGCCGCGGCTTTGTTGGGGCGGCAGTGGTTCGGCACCTCTTAGCCAGCGCACGGCAGGTGCATGTGTTTGGAACTGACAGCCCAGTTGAGTTACCGACAGGTGCTGAGCAAACAATTGGTTCGATAGAGCAGCAGACTCTGCTCGATGACGTCATCGGGCAGCTTAAACCTAGCGCAGTCGTACACTTGGCGTCTTTTTCTTCTGAAACGAACGGCTTAACGCGTTCTGGTGAAATTGATCCACACACCATGATGCGGGTCAATGTTTTAGGATTTCAAAACCTGCTCGAGTCGTGTGTACGGCACCGCATTCAGCGTGTGCTCTGGACCAGCTCTACGGTGGTGTTTGGCGCTGAGCTTTCACCAGGTCAGCGGCTAGACGAAGGCGCGCCTAAGCGGCCTCTGGTGCATTATGGGTTAAGTAAGGTGCTAGCGGAAGAGATGGCCGCTTTCTATCGCCAACGTGAGGGGTTGCAGGTCACTGGCCTGCGTATTCCGTTGATGCTAGGAGTGGGGTTATGGTATCGCGGTGCAGCAGCCAGTGCCGGTGATTTGGTGCGCCAGGCGTTAGGCTTAGACAGCAAGACCTTGTCTGTACCCTTTCATTCTTTTGATGCAATGAATGTCAAAGATATGGGGGGCTTAGTGCAAACGTTATTGGATCACAGAGCAACACTGTCACCGCTCTATAACGTCTCGGGCTTTACCACCAGTTACCCAGACATCATTCAAACCTTAACCGAGCTGGTGCCGGGCTTTCGTGCACGCGCGAACGTTACACCTGCGGATATTGTGTACCCTCTGGTTAGCCAGGCTTTATTAGAGCGTGAAACCGGTTGGCGACAGCGCTACGGCTTAACAGAGACATTGCTTGACTTGATCAACGAATCAAAAGGGATTTTGTAATGAGTATAGAAGGCAGATTAAATGAACTTGGCTTAGTGTTGCCCGAGCCTAAAAGTCCGGCTTTTGCTTATGTGCCTGTTGTGTGCGAGGCTGGCCTTGCTTGGGTGTCTGGTCAGTTGCCCTGGCGCTTGGATGGCAGTTTGCCGCAGGGCAAGCTAGGGGCCGAGGTCTCGTTAGAGCAAGGGCAAGAGGCCGCCCGACTTTGCGTGCTCAACGCGCTCAGTGTTCTGAAGTCTAAGCTCGGGTCTTTGGATCGAATTGCACGTGTGATCAAGCTGACTGGTTTTGTGGCCTCTGCCAGCGGGTTCGTGAACCAACCGCGTGTGATTGATGGCGCCTCAAACTTGATGCTCGAAATCTTTGCACAAGCAGGCCAGCACGCACGCTCGGCGGTTGGAGTC
>JBAWWV010000218.1:0-6459 GCA_037146575.1 Alcaligenaceae bacterium
CTTGAAGCATTGCAATACGCTCGGGTAACTCGGCTGGTTGAGTTTTTAGTGCTGCGGCAGCGCGCTGGGCGGTTGCATTCAGGTTTTGCACCCAAGCTAAAGCATTGCCACCCGTCACCGCTTCGATGCGTCGCACGCCCGCAGCCACGCCACCTTCAGAGACAACTTTAAACAAGCCGATGTCGCCGGTACGGGCCACGTGTGTGCCGCCGCATAATTCGCGTGAAAAGCCGATATCCAACACGCGCACGGTGTCACCGTATTTCTCGCCAAACAAGGCCATTGCGCCGCCCTTCACTGCGTCGTCATAAGACATCACTTGCGCCCGCGCTGCATTGTTTGCCAATACCTCGGCGTTGACGAGAGTCTCGACTTTCGCAATATCAGCGTCAGAGATCGGCGCATCGTGCGCAAAGTCAAAACGGGTTTTGTCTGCATCCACGAGCGAACCCCGCTGCTGCACATGGCTGCCCAACACTTCGCGCAAGGCTTTATGCATCAAGTGCGTGGCCGAGTGATTACGCACTGTGCGTGCGCGGTACTCAGTATCAACCTGAGCACTAACGGGTTGCCCAAGTTTGAGTGCACCCACCGTAAGCTTGCCATGGTGGCCAAACACGTTGGGTTGAATTTTTTGTGTGTCAAGCACGGCAAACGAGGCCCCACCTTGAGCGCCGAGCAACTTGCCCGTATCACCCACTTGCCCACCCGACTCGGCATAAAACGGCGTCGTATCAAGCACCACGATCGCGTCTTGGCCCGCTGAAATTTGATCTACGGCCGCACCACCCACATACAGGGCTAAAACCTTTGCTTCAGTTTGCAGGTGTTCATAGCCTTCAAACTGCGTTACAGCACCCTGATACACCAGGCCCTCTGCCATTTTAAATTTACCCGCGGCACGCGCTTGATCGCGTTGACGATCCATTGCAGTATCAAATCCGGCCTGATCGACCTCGACATTGCGCTCACGACAAATATCTGCCGTCAGATCAAAAGGAAACCCATACGTGTCGTACAGCGTGAATACAGTATTGCCATCCAGCGTGGGCAACGTTTGGCTACCCGGTTTGGCAACGGGCAAGGCCGCTAATGCGACGTCAAGAATTTTCATGCCATGCTCAAGGGTCTCACCAAAACGCTCTTCTTCTTGGCGCAGCACTTGCTCTACGCGACTAGCCGTTTTTGCTAGCTCAGGGTAGGCCTGACCCATCTCTTTGACGAGGTCTTTAACCAACAAATGAAAGAACGGTTTGGTTTGACCCAGCTTGTAGCCATGCCGCAGGGCACGGCGTACGATGCGCCGCAACACATAGCCCCGCCCTTCGTTGCTAGGGATCACGCCGTCGACGATCAAAAAGCTGCAGGCACGAATGTGATCTGCAATCACCTTTAGCGAATTGTGCGCCAAGTCTTTACAACCCGTTTCACGCGAAGCGGCAGCAATTAACGCCACAAACAAATCAATCTCGTAGTTTGAGTGCACGTGCTGCAAGACCGCCGCCAAGCGCTCAAGCCCCATCCCAGTGTCCACGCAAGGCTTGGGCAACGGCGTCAGCGTACCCGAGGCGTCTCGCTCGAACTGCATGAAAACGAGGTTCCAAATTTCAATATAGCGGTCGCCGTCTTCTTCAGGCGAGCCCGGTGGGCCACCCCAAATTTCAGAGCCATGATCGTAAAAAATCTCGGTGCACGGACCACAGGGACCGGTATCAGCCATTTGCCAGAAATTGTCTGACGCGTAACGCGCGCCCTTGTTGTCGCCAATCCGTATGATGCGTTCAGCTGGGACCCCGATCTCGTTCTGCCAGATACCGTAAGCCTCGTCATCCTCTTGATAGACGGTGACCCAAAGTTTCTCTTTAGGCAAGGCATACACCTCGGTCAACATCGCCCAAGCAAATTTAATCGCATCGCGCTTAAAGTAATCGCCGAAACTAAAGTTGCCCAACATCTCGAAAAAAGTGTGATGACGTGCCGTATAGCCAACATTTTCAAGATCGTTATGCTTACCGCCGGCACGTACGCTGCGCTGCGACGAGGTGGCGCGTGTGTAGGGGCGCGAATCTTTTCCCGTAAAAACGTCTTTAAATTGCACCATCCCAGAATTGGTAAATAACAAGGTCGGGTCGTTGCCCGGCACAAGCGACGACGAGGGTACGGCAGTGTGCCCCTGGGATTGAAAATATTGCAAAAATTTTTGACGGATTTCGGACGTTTTCATTGCGCAGCACTGAATGAGTAAGCAGACCATCACACCGCCACAACGGTGCAACCCTTGAATTTAAGCCCCTAGTATAAAGGCTACGGAAGAACACGCCCGCCGAGCTAACGCAGGCACATAAAGGTGCGATATTCGCCGCTTGAAGCCTCTTGAAAACGCCAGGCAGCAAGCAGCACAGGCGCAAACCCAACGGGGCAATTGCATTGGCCAGTTTTGGGATTGACCATTTTCACGCCATACAGATCCCAGGGCAAAAACTCGGCAAAGTGTCGATTGCCGTGACATGAGCGCCAACTATGGGTCAAAAACACGCCTCCAAAACTTGCGCCAGACAGCTGCCAGCGCCCCTGATGGCAAGACAAGAGGTTGCCATCCACACCCCGTCCAATCAGCCCCTGCGCATCGCAAACGCCGCCCTCAACCGCCAGCGCACCAACCTGCAGATACTCGCCGGCCGAGATCCGAGTCTGAGCACGCATTGCAGCACCCGCCACAATATTTGCCGGAGTCGAGATACTTTGAGCCACCTCAAGTTGTCCCTTTAATACCGTGTCGCGAAGGTCGAATCGCCTAACAAAATGAGCATACTGCGTCGAGTCGTAAAAACTAAGGGCAGCAATCGTACCGACTGGCAAAGCGACCAGTTCGGCGCTGGGGGGATTGGGTCGATCGACACTCGCGCCCTTGATACGATGGGGCAAAAATGGGTGAACCGAGGCCCCGTGCCCCTCGAGAGCGGTCAACAATTTGCCGAGTCGGTTGGTGTCATTGGCCTGGCGCAACTGCCCTGCAACCGGTTGCGCCCAGACCAACGCTTCGATTTTGCACCCTCGTGTCAAGCACGCCCCTTCAGGGGTAAACACACGAACTTGAGCCTCGTAGCCCAGCGCCGGTTTACTCGGAAAACCTTTTGATAAGTGCCCGGCCGCAATCAGCTCAGCAATCGTTGGGCGCCAGATGTCGTTGTAGCCTGACCCGTTAGGCTCGGGCTGAACAATCCCCACCAACACGTCGGCCTGCCGGACGAGCATCTGATCCACCGCTTTTTTAAGCGTCAGCAGCCAAACCCCGCTTGACTGAGCTGCCGCATCCTCGGCTTGTTGCATCCAAAACGACCCGCCCCAGAGCGCCAGCAACGAGGCTAGGGCCATCGCGATGATCAGTTCGAGTAAGGCGAAACCGCCTTCACCTTTGACGGTACTCATGGCTGGCGAATCGTAAAAAATGTATTTCGATCGGCGCTCATGGCTAGCGAATCGTAAAAACAAACGTGTTTCGATCACCACTCACACACTGCGCATCAGCCAAAATCGGGTTGTAGGCCATATTTGGCTCGGTCAAGGTGTTTTTCACCATGATGGGGCCACTCGCACCCGCGATCGTCACGACCTCGGCCAAGCGCTGCAAAATAGAGGCCAGTGCAGGGCACGCGGCTTGATTGACATCGTTCAGGGTGAGAGCAAAAGCCGAACCACTCGAACCCCCTGGCACCGCCTGCGGTTCAACAACAATCACCCCCCGCCCAGAGTGTCCGGTGCCACCCAGTCCGTGTGCCACGCTTGCTCGGGCTCCGAAGCCTGTCACCGACACCACACTCGACGAGCGCAACGCATTGGCCAACGCACCGCTGTCGAGCCCCAGATACGGGTTGGCCCCAAACCCGTTGGTATTGGCTTTCATGCGCGCCACAAAACGCTGCATTTCTTCAGCAACGCGGGGCACTTTGTTTTCAATGACATAGCCTTGAATCGCTGGAATCCCGATAATCGCAATCAACATCATTAGCGTGGTGACGATCGAGATCTCAATCAACGAAAAGCCTCGTTGCGTAGCAAGGCGTCGCATGCTTCGCCGAGGAAAAGAAAAAAATAATCGCAGCAAATTGACCCTCAACTCATCAACAGGTATCGAAAGAGGCTTAGTCATCGCAAGAACTCCAAAACAAAACAGATTGAATACGTGAAACAAGACTCAATTAAAAAAGACTCAACGTGCGTAATGCAAACTCAAAGACTGCCTTAGCTCGTCAAACACACGAAAATGCCAGAATGCGATCATGAACACCACCGCCACGGCCCCAAGCAAAAGCAGCCAACGCAACGCCATTGCCTGTCTTTGCAATCGCTGAATGGTGTGCACTGCAAGCCGGTTTTTGGTGCGTTGCAAGCCTTCATCCAGCCCGAGCGTGTGCACCATATCAGTGAAATACCACCAAGTTTCACGATCGATCAAATCGGTATTGAGCGCATCGACTGCCACCGCACCAGTCTCAATACGCCTCAGCATTTTTTCAAGGTGATAGCTTAGCCAGGGTAAGGCACCGCGCTGCAGGATCAAGAGCGCTTCGCGCAACCGCGCGCTGGTGTTACCACGAGGCTTGAGCAAAATCGCCAATACGGATAAAAACCTGACCGCTTGCACAACTCGATACAGTCGCCAAATGCCCCATTCGTCGGCGAAGCTGCGAGCATTACCGTACCAGTGACGTAACGACCAAATGACAGTTATCACACCACCTGTGGCCAAGCACAGCAGCAACGGCCACAAAAGTTTTAACCACTCGGACGTTGCGAATAATGCACGTGACCACGACCCATATTGGTCGGAAGGGACCTCAGAAAATACGCGCTCAAGGTGAGCTGCAGTGAACACAGGAATCGAAAACACTGCGCAAATTGCCACGACTACACCGACTAAGCCGACCCACACCGTTTGGATAAATGCCTGACTTGCCGCATCGGTAGTCCGTACGACAGCGGCCAACTGCCGCAAGGTCTGGGGTAAAGCCCCCGAGCCCGCATATTGTGCCGCCTGCACGGCAACCAGATCTTCTGTTGGCAACGAACCAAACCAAGTCGTATACAGATCGCCACCGCATTTAGGAAACCGTTGTGCCCAGTGGCGCGAAAGCACGCCTCTCGCGCCGACTCCCTGATAGCGTCGCGCATCATCTTCAAAAATACTTAGAAGCGTCTTGGCCCCTAAAGTCGTGGCGATAATCTCTGCAAGGTAATCGAAATAATCAGCACGCTGAGAACGAAACTGCCGTGCGGCGAGATGCAGGCGCCAGTCTGGCACGCGCGTCGCTTGGCAATAATCTTTTACCCTAGACAGCACCTTATACACGAGCACCTCGCTTCGACATTAACGGTTCAAAGCTACCAAAGCGTGCCTGCACATCGCGGGGATCCAGAATGCCCTGCGCCATTTTGTAAATCGCAATTTGTTTAGCCGACTGGCGTTGCGGTTCTGCCAACAGTAAAGCCTGCTGACTTCGTTGGGCGAACCAGTGATAGAGACCAACACCATCTTTATTTTTAACGCCCTCCAGAAATTCTGGCTCTCTCACTGGATCAATCATCTCGGCCACAACCGTGCGGCCCACGGTGCCGCGCAAGCTCAAAATTGAATGGCTGCAGGCAGAGCAGGCCTGCTCATTACGAAATCTGAGAGCCTCACGCGCGACACCGACACTTGCTTCAATGCCTTTTACCCAGGTATCAAGCCAAGTCTGGCTTCGCACTTGACTCAACGCGCACCGCCACTGAGGCTGATGCCGTACTTGCTCGATTGTCAGCGAGCATCTGGGACAAAGCTTGACCATTAACGACTGATACACCAACAGTTTGAGAATGCCCGGTGTGGCTAACAAATCTCGAGCGACGCCGATAAAGCTCGAGGCAAGCCGATCGGGGATCAGCAACGCTGACCCCGCGTGTACCGTTGTGTAAAGATTGACCCCGCATGCAGCCAAATCCATAAACGCGCGACCCGTTGTGTAATCTCTAATTTCACCAATCAACAAATCGTTCATTGCAGAGCGTTTAATCGCTTTGAGTTTGCTATCAAAGGCATACTCATCCTGTTCAGAAAAACCTCGGCAAACTGTATTTTGAAGTGCATTAGGTATCAAATACTCAGCCGGATCTTCAAGGGTAATGACCTTGCGCTCTGGGGCAATGGCGCGCATCAGCGTTGCGATGGTGGTGGATTTTCCAGAGCCAACGGTTCCTGCCAGAACGACAGCACCGCCATCGGTCAACTGAAGCTGCTCAAGCAGTGCAATCTGCTCAGGTAAATAACCAAGTGCCTGAAGACCTGGAGTCAGCCTCGAGGCATCCATCACTAACAGTCGCAGGCAGACTGAGGGTCCGACATCGGTCGCAAGTGAAGCCCACCTAAGCAAAAGTCTTTGACCATCGACAGTCCGAGTCAAACGCCCTTGCTGCTCGATC
>JBAWWV010000219.1:0-6438 GCA_037146575.1 Alcaligenaceae bacterium
GTGTGTTGGCCATACTGAAAAGATTTGGTCACTTTATTGAACATGACATTTATTCCTTACAAATGAAAAACCGTGGGCAGTGCGGCAAAAATGTCGCAGCGACCACGGTTGCTTCACGGGGAGACTGCCCCATGGATTTTGATCACTTACGCAGACCGAGTTTTTCGATCAGCGAGCGATATGAATCTGGGTTGCGGCCCTTGAGATAATCGAGCAGCTTACGGCGACGGCTAACCATACGCAGCAGGCCGCGACGTGAGTGGTGATCTTTAATATGTGCTTTGAAGTGGCCTGTCAGTTCATTAATACGAGCTGTCAGCAAAGCCACTTGAACTTCAGGAGAACCGGTATCGCCTTGCGCGCGTTGATACTGCGCGACGATGTCGGATTTTTTAATATCAGCAACAGACATTTTTAAGCCTCAAATGACAAGCGTTAAAGCCGAGGTGCTTTAACGTGATTAAAAAAACAAAAAAGAAACAACTTTATAACCAAACTTTTTGCGTAAAAAAGGTTTAACCTAAAACGCAGTAGTCAAGCTTGATGATTATAGCTTATTGACTAAAATGATGACGTAGCTTGATAAAGTGCCGATGTCATACTTGCTTGAACGATGATGACGTGTCTTGAGTGAGTGAAAGCGAAAACTGCGCTGGTTTAGCGACAGACCTAGCTTTTGAAACAACTCAAGGTCTTATTTACTAATTAACTCTTAGGCATAGCATGCGTACGCAAACTTTCTCAGCAGCCTTACTCATCCTCGCACTGAGTGGCTGCGCACAGCTGCAATCAGTCAAACCCAACACCCCAGTGGCCGACGTCATTAAGCAATTTGGCAAACCCACAACAGTTTGCCAAAACCAGGATGGTACCGAGCGTTTGGTTTGGTCACAACAGCCCTTCGGTCGCTACGCCTGGGCCACAAACACCACAAAAGACAATACGATTGGTCAACTCACCCAGGTGTTGACCGATGCACATTTTGACGTGCTCTCTACCGGAACCTGGTCTGCCGAGCGAGTGCGTTGCGAATTTGGGCCGCCAGCAAACATCGAAGGAATCTCAAAAGGCAACGAGCGTGTCTGGGCCTACCGCTACATGCAATTTTCAGCCTGGTACTCAATGATGTACGTATATATGGGACCAAATGGCGATTTGGCAAACCGGCACCACCCCGGGCCTGATCCAATGTATCTTGTGTCGGAGCGCTAATCAAAGAGCATCTCAACGGCAATCAGACTCGACAAGTCAGGGGTTGTTAGCCATAAACAGTGCAGACAGACAGGGCTCTAACTGAAGCGCCCACAGCCTGAGGCACGCGGGGGCCTAATTGCCCTCGTTGCGCAGCGCCACTTGCTTAGACATGCGACGCCAGCGCCACAGCCATACACCCCAACCAGAGAGACCATAAATAATAAACAGGCCAAATAAAATCACCGGCGGGTTGCTTGAAATAAAGACAAAACCCGCGACAAAAACCAAAATCATCCAAAACGGCACGCTGCGACTCAGCGCAAACGCTTTACCACTGTAAAACGGCAGATTCGAGACCATCGCAATCCCGCAATAAATCGTGATTGCAAAGGCCGTCCAGGCTAAAAATTCGTGCGGAACTTGCAGCCGATTGTCGACAACCAGCCAAACAAAGCCAGCGATCAAAGCACCAGCCGCTGGGCTGGGCAAGCCTTGAAAAAAACGCTTATCGACGACTGCAATATTGGTGTTAAACCGCGCCAGACGCAGGGCCGCGCCACAGACGTACACAAACGCAGCCAGCCAGCCCCAACGACCTAAATCTTGCAGCATCCACTCGTACATCACCAGCGCCGGCGCGACGCCAAACGAGGTCATGTCCGAGAGCGAGTCATATTGCTCGCCAAACGCCGAGGTCGTGTTAGTCAGCCTGGCCACCCTACCATCCATCCCGTCAAGCACCATCGCCACAAAAATTGCAATAGCTGCCATTTCAAAACGACCGTTCATCGCCTGCACCACTGCGTAGAACCCAGCAAAGAGTGCTGCAGTCGTAAAAGCATTAGGCAGCAGGTAAATGCTGCGGTGACGAAGATCAGGATCGCGCAAAGGGTTCTTGGGCATCATTAGCCTCAGTTAGTTGGCGCAGGCAGATCAGCCAGAACCGTACTCGTTGCACTCACCTTATCACCAATGGCCACCCTGGCGCGTGAACCGAGCGGCAAGTAGACATCCACACGTGAACCAAACCGAATAAACCCATAGCGCTGACCGCGCGCCAGGGCGTTACCCGCCTTGGTATAGCAAAGAATTCGCTTGGCGACCAAACCGGCTACCTGGACTGCAGTGACCAGGTGTCCAGCTGGCGTACGCAGCACCATTGCGTTGCGCTCGTTTTCGAGCGACGCTTTATCAAGCGCTGCATTAAAAAACTTGCCGGCAAAATATTGCGTTTTAAGAACTTCACCATCTACCGGACTGCGATTGCTGTGTACATTAAACACATTCATGAACACGCTGATTTTGAGTGCCTGGCGCTCGCCATACGGATCAAGAGTCTGTTCAACTACAACAATACGACCATCGGCAGGAGACAGAACTGCCAGAGGCTCAGTTGAACCCGAGCGGGCGGGATCGCGAAAAAACTGCAGCACAAAGGCTGCAATTACCCAACAAAAGATCGCCCAGCCAAGCGACCAAAAGCTGACGAGCACAGCGATTAGTATCGAGCCAGCTAAAAAAGGCCAACCCTCGCGGGCAATTATGGGGTGCGGATAGTGTGGTGTGTTCATCATGCCGAAAGATTAACCCAAAAAAACACGCCCCGAAGGGCGTGATTCAAAAACTGATGGCTTCGTTTGAAGCATGGCAGCCCAGACTGCAGGCCGTCTGACTGAAAGCACAAAGGTCTAGACATCAAACCTTCACACGTGAAGCTAAAGACAGCATTAGTTTTTGGTTTTGTCGACCAGTTTATTCGCTGCAATCCAAGGCATCATTGCACGCAATTTAGCGCCGACCACTTCGATCTGCGATTCAGCGTTGATACGACGGCGTGAAATCAGTGCAGGTGCACCGGCCTGGTTTTCAAGAATGAAGCGCTTGGCGTACTCGCCAGTCTGAATGTCTTTGAGCGCCAAACGCATAGCATCGCGTGTTGCTTCAGTGACAATCTTAGGACCAGTCTCATACTCGCCGAATTCGGCATTGTTAGAGATTGAGTAGTTCATGTTGGCGATGCCGCCTTCATAAATCAAGTCAACAATCAACTTGAGTTCGTGCAAGCACTCAAAGTAAGCCATTTCAGGGGCGTAGCCGGCCTCAACCAAGGTATCAAAACCTGCCTTGATGAGTTCAACCGTACCGCCGCACAGAACAGCCTGTTCGCCGAACAAGTCAGTTTCAGTTTCTTCGCGGAAGTTTGTCTCGATCACACCAGCGCGACCACTGCCGATCGCGCAAGCGTACGACAAAGCGACATCGCGTGCCGAACCCGAATTGTCTTGATGCACAGCCACCAATGAAGGTACGCCGCCGCCTTGTGAGTAGGTACCACGCACGGTGTGACCTGGCGCCTTAGGAGCAATCATGACGACGTCGATATCAGCGCGGGGCACGACCTGACCGTAGTGCACGTTAAAGCCGTGGGCAAACGCCAGCGCAGCGCCGGCCTTGATATTGCCGTGCACGCTTTCACGATACACCTGACCGATGTTCTCGTCGGGCAAGAGCATCATGACTAAATCGGCAGCTTTCACCGCGTCAGCGACTTCAGCGACCTTGAGGCCTGCGTTTGCGGCTTTCGCCCATGAGGCGCCATCTTTACGCAAACCAACCACCACCTTGACACCCGACTCATGCAGGTTCAAAGCGTGGGCATGACCCTGCGAACCGTAACCAATAATGGCAACAGTCTTGCCTTTGATCAGGGACAAATCACAATCTTTATCGTAGTAAACCTTCATTCTGGGCTCCAGATTTTTTAAGTTGAATGCAAACAATCAGAAAAACAAATCGGTTTCGCTTAAACGCGAGGCAAGCACCGATCAAAGCTTGAGGATGCGCTCTCCACGACCAATCCCTGAGACGCCAGTGCGAACCGTTTCAAGAATTGCGCTGCGATCCAACGCATCGATAAACGCCTGCACCTTCTCTTGGTTGCCCGTGAGTTCAATGGTGTAGGCCTTGTCGGTAACATCAATAATACGGCCGCGAAAAATATCCGCCATCCGTTTCATTTCTTCGCGCTCTTTGCCCACCGCACGCACCTTAATCAACATCAACTCGCGTTCGATATGAGGGCCTTCGGTAAGGTCGACAACTTTGATCACATCGACTAGGCGATTCAGGTGCTTGGTGATTTGCTCAATCACGTCATCAGAGCCCATCGTGACCAAGGTGAGACGCGACAGAGTCGAGTCTTCGGTAGGTGCAACGGTAAGGGTTTCGATGTTGTAACCGCGAGCAGAAAAGAGACCGACCACGCGCGATAAAGCGCCGGGTGCGTTTTCCATCAGAACAGAAATAACGTGTTTCATGGTGGTCTCCGTTATAGATCTTCAGAGCCGAGCAACATCTCGGTCAGACCTTTGCCCGCCTTGACCATTGGCCAAACGTTTTCTTCACGATCTGTAATGAAGTCCATAAACACCAAACGATCTTTGAGCTTGAAGGCTTCGCGCATGGCGCCGTCAACATCCGAGGGCTTCTCAATACGCATGCCAACGTGCCCATACGCTTCGGCGAGCTTCACGAAATCAGGCAACGCATCCATGTAAGACTCGGCGTAACGCGACGAATAATCAATTTGCTGCCACTGACGCACCATACCCAAGTACCGATTATTCAGGCACAGGATTTTAGGCGTCAGGTGATATTGTCGGCAGGTTGAGAGTTCTTGGATGTTCATCTGTATCGAACCCTCGCCCGTGATACATGCCACGGTTGCGCCTGGATTCGCCATTTGCACGCCCATCGCATAGGGCAAGCCCACACCCATCGTGCCTAAACCACCCGAGTTAATCCAGCGGCGTGGCTTGTTAAAGCCGTAATACTGGGCTGCCCACATTTGATGCTGGCCCACGTCAGAGGTCACGTAAGCATCGCCTTCGGTGACTTCCCAAAGCTTTTGTACGACCGACTGGGGTTTGATCACCTCAGTTGATCCTGCGTACTTCATGCATTCTTTGCCACGCCAGACCTGAACCTGCTGCCACCATTTGGCCAGCACCTCGGTGTTGGGGCGTGTTTCGGCCGCAGCCGTTTTGTACTGGGCGATCAGATCCACCAGCACGTCTTTAATGTTGCCCACAATCGGCACATCTACCTTGACGCGCTTTGAAATCGACGACGGATCGATATCAATATGAATGATCTTGCGAGGATTTTGCGCAAAGTGCTTTGGGTTGCCGATCACACGATCATCAAACCGAGCACCGACCGCAATCAACACATCACAGTGTTGCATGGCCATGTTGGCTTCGTAGGTACCATGCATGCCAGGCATGCCAACAAACTGCTGGTCTGAAAACGGAAACGCCCCCAGCCCCATCAAGGTATTGGTGCACGGCGCCCCAAGTAACTTAACAAAGTCATACAACTCGGCAGACGCGTCAGACAAGATCGCACCACCACCGCTGTAAATCATTGGGCGCTCGGCTTGCAACAACATCTGCACCGCTTTTTTGATCTGCCCTTGATGGCCTTTCACCACGGGTGCGTACGAACGCAACACTGGCTCGCCTTTCGCTGCGGTGTACTTGCAATGTGCCGCCGTGATGTCTTTGGGGATATCAACCAAAACGGGGCCTGGACGACCCGTGCGAGCGATATAAAAAGCCTTGCGCATCGTGTCGGCCAAATCTTTAATGTCACGCACTAAAAAGTTGTGTTTGACACAAGGGCGTGTGATGCCCACGGTATCGCATTCTTGAAAAGCGTCTTCACCGATCGCGTGCGTGGGCACCTGACCGCTGATGATCACCATCGGAATCGAATCCATATAGGCCGTGGCAATACCCGTGACGGCATTGGTGACGCCTGGGCCACTGGTGACTAAGCACACACCGACTTTATTTGACGAACGTGAGTACGCATCGGCAGCGTGCACGGCAGCTTGCTCGTGTCGCACCAGAATATGCTGAAATTTATCTTGCTTGTAGATTGCGTCGTAGATGTATAAGACCGCGCCGCCAGGGTAACCAAAAACGTGTTCTACGCCTTCGTCAGCCAAGCAACGCACGACGATGTCTGCGCCATTGAGTTCCATGAGTTCATTCCTTTCATTACCGGCATCGCCCATCTGATTGCATCCTCATCTAGAGAAACGCTGAACCGCAACATATTCAGCAACATGATCCGACGTTTTTAGACTCACGGAGCCTAGCCACCCGGACACCTTGCCAATCTGCCGCGCATTCGCCATCAGGCTATGCACGCACCCAACAGGGGTGCACTGGATCGAAA
>JBAWWV010000220.1:0-6436 GCA_037146575.1 Alcaligenaceae bacterium
TTTTGCCGAAGCAGGCGTTCAGGGCATGGAGGTTTATGGTTGGCAGGGTTTAACAGCGCCTAAGGGCTTACCAGCCGACGTTAAAAAGAAGCTCAGCGAAGCAGCGATCTTAGCGATGAAAGATCCTGCAACCGTCAAGAAGCTGCAAGACCTTGGCATCACGATTGTCGCTAACACCCCAGAAGAGTTCACTCGCTTTGTGACGAGCGAAAATCAACGCTGGAAAAATCTAATCGTCGCCCGAAAAATAACGGTCGATTGAACGTTAGAGTGTTGGATAGTCGGTATAACCCTTTGCGTCGCCACCGTAAAATGTTTTACGATCATACGGTGCCAAGGGCGCATTCAGCTCAAAGCGTTTAGGCAAATCAGGGTTAGAGATAAAGAAGCGCCCAAACGCAATCGCGTCGGCTTGACCGCTTGTGACGACAGCCTCAGCATCATCACGGCCATAGCCGCCTGCTGACAGTACTTTACCGCCAAAGATCGGGCCAAAGAGTTTCGAAGTGCTAGGTTGATCGTCAGCCATGGTGTCGGTACCACCTGCCATGGTTGAACGCGGCTCGATCAAATGTAAAAAAGCCAGTTGCATCTTACTCAAGGCGCCAACTAAATACGTGAACAGCCCTTTCACATCAGTATCAGCCATGTCATTAAACGTACCATAGGGCGACAAACGCACGCCAACACGATCACTGCCCCAAACACCACAGACTGCTTGCAAAACCTCGAGTAATAAACGGCTGCGATTTTCAATGCTGCCGCCATATTGATCAGTGCGCTTGTTTGAACCATTATGCAAAAACTGATCTAACAGGTAACCATTTGCGCCGTGCACTTCAACACCGTCAAAGCCGGCAAGCTTAGCCTGCTTGGCTGCATGAACATAGTCTTGAATCAGGCTTGAGATTTCAGTGAATTCAATTGCGCGCGGTGTCTCAAACGCTTCAAGCCCCCAAGAGGCCGTGTACACCTTGCCGGTAGGCGCGATGGCCGAGGGCGCAACAGGCAGACCCTGCTCTGGATGCAACGAACTGTGCGAGATGCGGCCCACGTGCCATAACTGGCAAATGATTTTTCCACCCTCTGCGTGAACAGCATCAGTCACTTTGCGCCAACCTTGCACTTGCTCATCGCTGTAAATGCCAGGCGTTGCTGGATAGCCTTTGCCTAAAGCAGAGATTTGACTCGCCTCAGAAATAATCAACCCTGCACTGGCGCGTTGAACATAATACTGTGCAGCAAGTTCGCCTGGCACATCTCCTGCTTGGGCACGCATTCGAGTTAAGGGAGCCATGACGACGCGGTTACTCAGTTCAATTGCACCAAAATTTGTCTTAGAAAGAAGTTTCATGAAATCGCTAAAAAAAGTTTTAAATGAAAAACGAGCAGTCTATTTTAATTAGAGACTCACACTTTGATATGGGGTCATTGTTAGATAAATCAAGTACGACCCTCAAGCTAGATGAGTATTAGGATCAAGTCGCTCAGTCGAAATTTCAAGAGCTTGCCATGAGTCAATCCGTCGACAACACTGATGCAGCAACATGAAATGGGCGGGCTTGGTCATTGCCGTATAACAAACAACTTATATGACCAAAAAGGTAATCAACGCATCATGATTGATAGCGCGATATCGACTGCTAATGCAGACCGTGGAAAGGGTATTCCCTCGCAGAGGGTATTCCCTTTAAAACGAATGAAATCAACGACAAAGCCGCTTCATCGCGAAGATAGGGCGTACAGTGGGCTGACCCGCTGACGGACGGTCTTCCGCCGATCAACTAAAGGCAACATATGAAACTTCCTGCACAGACTGAACCCACTCTATGGGGCGCACTTGCCGGGGCCGCCTTAATCTCACTTATCGGTTTTGGTTTTGCTGACTGGCATACCGCGGGCGGCACTGCCACGATAGGTAAGGCAACAGCAACCAAGGCAGTCGCGGCTGCGCTGGCACCTGTTTGCGCCGAGATGTTCAAACGCGATACGAATTTTTCAGCCAATTTGGTCGAACTGAAAAAAGCAGATGAGTGGGCTCGCGCCACTTATATTGAAAAAGGTGGCTGGGGCAAAATGCCAGATGCCGCCAAACTTGATTCAGAAACAGCACGCTCATGTGCAGCTCTGTTGGTCAAAGCCTAAGTCACCCAGGCTTTCGAGCAATACAAGCGGGCATTGAACCTCTCTTCAGAGGCGCGATGCCCGTTTTTTGTCTTTACAGGCTATTTGTCTTTATTCTTGATCCGTGTGTAGACCGTATTGACGGTCGTTGCCCGTACTGGATCGGCTAGCCCTGAAGCGGGTTTTGGCGTCGAAGTATCTTTTTTAGGCTTTTTTGATTCTTTACTGGATTTTTGCTGACCTTTGGCCACGATAAGCTCCCTGAGATAAACGATAATGTAGTTTACAGGTCAAACGCTTAATCTCACAATGTACGCCCAAATTACCCTTTCTGAAGATGACGTCACGATTACCGCGGTGCGTGCTCAGGGCGCGGGCGGGCAAAATGTCAATAAGGTCTCAAGCGCTATTCACCTGCGCTTCAGCATCCCCACCTCAACACTCAGCGCAGACGTCAAAGTACGCCTGTTAGCGCTTAACGATCACCGCATCACCCGTGATGGCGCCATCGTGATCAAGGCTCAGACTCACCGCAGCCAAGACATGAACCGTACTGAGGCGTTGGCAAGGCTCAACGAACTGGTCAATAGCGTGGCTCGGCCACCCAAAACCCGGCACGCGACCAAACCCACCTATGGTTCAAAGCAAAGGCGCCTTGAGGGCAAACGCAAGCTTTCTGAAACCAAGGCGCTACGGGGCCGAGCGCTGTTCTAAAGGCTATTTGCCTAAATAGCCGACCTTAGGCATTTCACTGACGCCCTGAAACGGCGGACCTCACGCCATTCACTAACTTGTCTGGATCGCAGACCTAGTGCCTTGAGGCGATACAACCTTACAAACGAAAAATTGACCGCGTTGGCTTCGGCTTTAAAAGGGTCTCGTCGGCCGCCGCATTCACAATCACCGCTGCGTCGGCTGCCAACAGATACCGCTGAGCAACAAGTTGGTCGCTCACTTCTCGCACGCGCTGTACGTATTGATTTAGGCCCTCAGGGTAACGTTCTTCAAGAGACAACCTTGGATCGTTGGCCTGCAAGCGCTCTTGTTGCGAAGCAAAAAAAGGCCTGTAGGTGCCAGCTAAACGGCAAATCACGTTGGTCAAGGGCGCATTGGGTCGACCATGGGTACCAAGAGGTACGGCCACATCCGGCACTTGAATCCCGCCCAACGGGTTGTCGTCGGCATCGGTTTGAGGCACCAGCACAGTGGCTTCGGGTAAGTAGCGCGGCGCCCCGTGCACCGACTCATCTGCACGCGCTGGCCTCAAGTGCATCAGACATGTGGGTGGCGGATCTAGCTGCTCAGATACCCAGTCATCCAGTGCAATCAGTTGAGCACGCAACGGCGGCGACCAATCCAGCTGCCCGTGCATGGACTCGCACAGCTTGTATTGTTCGCGCATATTCAGGTGCGCAGAGCCAGCGATATCGTACATGCGCACGGTAGCGGGCAAAGCAAGATCAGCAATGCCATGTGCACCGGTGCGGGTCAACGAGGCACGACCACCCATGTAGTCAATATTAAAGTGCGTCACAAATATTTTTGGCAGCGGTTCGTTGCGAGCTTGGAGTGTTGCGATCACCGCCGAGTACATAAACGGTTCTTCATGCACGCCTCGATGTTCAAGATTAGGGGGGGCCGGCGTGCTGCCAGCCACCGTACCTGGGCCTGTGCCCGAGGCCATCAGCGGGAGTTGCCCTGCCGCCCCGCCCACCAGATGAAAGCCCTCAATGACTTGCCTGCCTTCTGCCACATTAAAACCATTGAGCAAAAAGCTTTTCAAGAACCGTGACGTTTGCGAATAGCCAGCCGCATAAATTCGTTTGACTGCGCCAGCAAGTGGATTATTTGCCTCAGAGCTATCGCGCAAAAATCGCGCTACATCGCGCACTGCAGCGAACCCTGCTGCTTCAACATAACGGGCCTCACCGTTTGTATCGACAAACTGGGGCGGCTCAAAACCCTGGCCAAGCTCCCACTGAGTCGATACCAGCATAAAGCCCTGCTCTTGCAAAAAGCCTAAGCCCGCATCCAGCGAACCAATCGGCAGCGGACGCTGACGCGGACTGTTATAAAAGGCATGACTCACCGGTAAGCCGCGATTTGGCACGTCTACCAACAAGCGCCCCTGGCTTTGCTTGGGGTCTGCTGGTGCAATGAGAACAAAACGTGTTTGATACTCAACGTTACCGCGCGCGTTACGCGGGGCTTTTTCCAAGTCAGGGATATTTTCTGTTGGACATAACTCGCCGTATGCAACACCCTCTAGACGCACAAACGGAATGGAACGATACGAGCCAACTGAGATCGTTTTTGTCATCGTCAGCTTTGTCACCGCAGACGCGACAAGAGGGTTAGAGTCCATCAGAGCAACACCTGAGAAGTCATTACAGAATTCACATCATACGGGGAGGCGTATTTTTTCGCTTTTTCGGCACGCCGGCGGGCTTGTTTGATTAATTTTCATCTCCGCAAAATAAGGGCAGACTCGCAGAGCTATTTGTCGCCTGATCTAACCCCCGCACGCCTTGTTAGGCTGACTTGCGCGCAAGACCTGAGGCGAGGTGCGCTTGCCTCAATTTTGCTGAATCCCACAGCTGTTTAGCAAACAGGTATATTGACACAACAACAATCAATATTCAGGAGCCAGCTATGTGGGAAGAAAGCGAACGTTACCCCGACCCCCGGGTCATCTCGTTAGACCCCTCGTTTGATGCCTATCGCTTGGCGCTCGCGTCAGTCGAACGCCTCGCAACGGGGTTTCGCTGGGCAGAAGGCCCGGTATGGTTTGGCGATGGGCGCTACCTGCTCTGGAGCGATATTCCCAACAACCGCATCATGAAATGGGAAGAAGAAACCGGCGCGGTCAGTGTGTTTCGTAAACCTTCGAACTGGGCCAATGGCCATACGCGTGATCGACAAGGTCGCCTAGTCAGCTGCGAACACGGTCGCCGAGTCACCCGCACCGAATACGATGGCAGCATCACGGTGCTAATGGATTCGTTTCAAGGTAAGAGACTGAATGCCCCGAATGATGTTGTCGTCAAATCTGATGGTTCAATCTGGTTTACCGACCCGCCCTTTGGCAGCTTGGGCAATTACGAAGGTGTCAAATCACCGCTCGAATTACCGCACTCGGTGTATCGCGTCGATGGGGTAACAGGAGTTGCCACCTTGTTGACTGATCAACTTAAAGGGCCGAATGGTTTATGTTTTTCACCAGATGAAAGCCTGCTCTACATCATTGAATCGCGCGCGACGCCTAATCGCTTGATTCAGGTGTACGACGTGGTCGATAACGGCACCAAGATTGCCAACGGCCGTGTATTTTTGGATGCAGGCGCTGGCAGCATCGACGGGTTACGTGCGGATATCGATGGCAATCTTTGGTGCGGTTGGGGCATGGGTACGCCAGAGCTTGATGGCGTGATGGTTGTCTCGCCCGCAGGCAAAATGATTGGTCGCATCTCGTTACCAGAACGTTGTGCCAATCTGTGCTTTGGTGGGCTCAAGCGCAACCGTTTATTTATGGCCTCGTCGCACTCAATCTACTCGTTATATGTAAACACTCAAGGCGCACTTGGAGGTTAGTAGTCATTAGACTGAGCACATCAATTGGCGGGCCAGTAAGCAAATTTTTGCTGCGCCTGCTCAAGCGAGTAATAGCCTTTGACGATGTCGTCTGCGACGGCAGCGCGGTCGCGCTTCTTGGGGTCGCCAAACCCTCCTCCACCCGGCGTGAACACTTCGATCACGTCACCAGCAGTCATCGCAATGCCTTGATCTTTGCTAATGTGCGCCGGTTCGTAAGGTTCGCCATTCAGATAAATGATGATCTTAGTCTTGCCGCCATCTGCTCCGCCAAGAGCACCGGGGGGGCCAAACTTTCCGTGATCCATGACCATTGATGCACGCGCGGTTCCGCGCGTTAAACGCACTCGAAAATGAATGCCCATTCCGCCACGAAACTCTCCGGCCCCACCAGAGTTTTGATGAATCGAATACTCTTCGAACACGACGGGGTAAAGCTGTTCAAGCACCTCGACGGGGGCAGACTTAGAAATGCCTATCGTCGAACAACCGTTGGTTAGACCGTCGCCACCATCAAAGCCGCCATAGCCTCCACCAGAAATTGCATACATCACGTAAGAGCTATCTCGCTCTGGGTCATAACCACCGATCGCAAGGTTCGCGGTCGTTCCTGCTGGGGCTGCAAACAATAGCGTTGGAATTGCCTCGACCAACGCATCGAAAACGGCTTCTGCGATACGCTGGCTCACCTCGGCCGCGCACCCCGAGACAGGACGTGGGT
>JBAWWV010000221.1:0-6426 GCA_037146575.1 Alcaligenaceae bacterium
GGTATATCGCGGTCGTCGGCGGCGTCGACGATGCAGGCGGTACTGGGGCCCAAACAATGTTTGTGGCGCAGGGCTTGCAAGTGCGCGATCACGGCGTTGAGGTCAACCGGCGTATCGTTAAAAGCCGCTTCAATGAGCGTGCGCGCAGCATGCAGCGCGTAGGTGGTGACAGCTGGGTGCCAAGCGCGGACGACAACTTTATATAAAGTTGGCTGAGAGGTTTGATGCGTATCACCAAAACCGCCGGGCATATCGGCTAGCGACTGCAGGACGAGGGTTAGATGTTCGAGGATTTGTGGCGACCAGCGCCCAGTTGCTAGAGTGCTTTGGGTGCCGTTCGAAGCGTCGGGGTTTAAGTGTGACTGCGCGAGCGCGGGCACCCAGTTCAGGAGTCGCGCCATCGCCTCGGTCTTGTGCGCTTGCAGGCTGTTTTCAATCGCAGCAAAATCCACCCAGGCCTCAAGTACTGGTCGATACGTCCAACTGTTGGGCCCAAGCAGATTCACCACCTGCTCGAACACGATTTTGCTTTTGCTTGTCATTACACCGTTTGTTGCGACGCAACAATGCTTTGAATTCGTCATTATCGCAGCAAAATCCCAAAACCTGAGTCACTTAACGGGCTAAGATTAGTTTCGGTTGACGTTGATCGTTATACTTGACGGATTCCACCTAACCGAATTTTCCAATCGAACTTGTTGGCCCCCTAATGAAGCGCTTCCCGCTGCAGTTGTTTGTACCGACTGATGGGCAACGCGTGCCGCCTAGATGACACCCCTTTCAACCGCCGAAACTGCGTTTGAATCAACGCTGCCGACGGCTTGGGCCGTTGAGATCAAGTCTTTGCTAGAACCTGGCGAAAAAGTCTTAGCCTGGCTCGAGCCCGACCTCGATTCGAATCTATTTTTTTCGTCTGGTATTGTGTTTTTGACTGCCAGTCGGTTGGTATCGCGCGAGTCGATGGCGCATCGCTGGGCTGTTTTCCCGATTACCACTTCCCAATCTTTGCAGCATCGCGACCACGCGGGGGTTGGCACCATCGAGCTCTTTGACGGGACAACCCGCTTGGGTGTCTGGCGCCATACCTTAGGCATGGCACCTGCAGTCGGTCGCCTGAGCGAAATCTTCACTCAACTGCAGCAAAAACTGTTAGATCCTCTACATGCACCGCAGGCGAGTGCTGCCTCGTGTCCAGCCTGCGGCACCCCCTACGCACTGGATCAGGATGAGTGTGCCGTCTGTGACACTGAACCGACAGGGCCAAGTGATACCTGGGCGTTATTGCGGTTGGCGCGTTTTGCCAAGCCTTACAAATTGCCTCTGATTGTTGGCTTTATCCTAACCTTACTGTCGACTTCTGCAACACTGGTGCCACCCTATCTGACGATGCCGTTAATGGATGACATTTTGATTCCGTTTCAAAATGGCAAGCCAATCAATTACGACTTGGTAGCGTTGTACCTAACTGGCCTGGTGGTCGCGGGTTTGTTGGCGTGGTTACTTGGCTGGGCCCGAACCTATCTGCTCGCCTGGGTGAGCGAGCGCATCGGCGCTGATCTGCGCACAGCGACCTTCACGCATCTGCAAACCCTGTCATTGCAATATTTTGGCGGTAAGCGCACCGGTGATTTAATGGCGCGCATTGGCAGTGAAACAGATCGTATCAATATCTTTCTGTCGTTACATCTGCTTGACTTTGCCAACGACGTGCTGATGATCGTGATGACGGCGTGTATCTTGATCTCGATTGATCCGTGGCTGGCGCTGACCACTTTGATCCCGTTACCGGTGATCATCTGGATGATTCATCTGGTACGCCACCGTTTGCGCTTTGGCTTTGAAAAAGTCGACCGCTCCTGGAGCGAACTCACCAATGTACTGGCCGATACGATTCCGGGTATTCGGGTGGTGAAGGCGTTTGCGCAAGAGCATCGCGAAGTTGCCCGGTTTCGCGAAGCGAATGACCGTTATCTGGCGGTCAACGATCGTATCAACAAAGTGTGGGCACTCTTTGCGCCCTCGGTCACCTTCTTAACTGAAATCGGTTTGCTGGTGGTCTGGATTTTCGGCATCTCACAGGTAGCGAGCAGCACGATCACGGTGGGCGTACTGGCGGCCTTTTTGGCTTATATCGGGCGGTTTTACACTCGGTTAGATTCCATGAGTCGCATTGTGTCGCACACGCAGCAAGCGGCGGCTGGCGCCAAGCGCATTTTTGATATTTTGGATCATGTCTCAAGTGTGCCTGATGCGCAGCGGCCGGTGCCGCTCGAGCGCGTTGAAGGCCGCATTGAATTACGCAATGTGGGCTTTCGCTATGGCAGCAGAACGGTGTTGCGCAATGTCAATTTAAGTATTGGCGCAGGCGAGATGATCGGGCTCGTTGGGCACAGCGGTTCGGGTAAGAGCTCGCTGGTGAACATGATTTGTCGGTTTTATGATGTGACAGAAGGCGGGATCAGAGTGGACGGCGTTGATATCCGCTCGTACTCGCTCACCTCTTTCCGACGCAACATCGGCCTCGTATTGCAAGAACCTTTTTTGTTTTTCGGAACAATTGCCGAAAATATTGCTTACGGTAAACCTGAAGCTACGCGTTCAGAAATTGTGGCGGCAGCACGCGCCGCGCGCGCGCACGAATTTATTTTGCGTTTACCGCAGGGATACGACTCGCTGGTCGGCGAACGTGGGCAAGCGCTGTCGGGTGGCGAGCGCCAGCGTATTTCGATTGCGCGTGCTTTATTAATTGATCCTCGTATTCTGATTCTCGATGAGGCGACCTCCTCGGTTGACACGACCACCGAAATGGAGATTCAAGAAGCCCTCGATAATCTGATTCAAGGTCGCACCACAATCGCGATCGCGCACCGCTTAAGCACCTTGCGCAAAGCTGATCGGCTAGTCGTACTTGATCGTGGCGAGATCGTCGAGATTGGTAATCATGACGACTTGATTGCTCGCGGTGGTGCTTACCATGATTTGTATCAAGCACAGTCGCGCCTGAGCGGAGTTGAGGATATTCTGCCCCCAAGCCCGACAGACCTTTCGGCGGGCAAAGTCATTGCTGACGTTAAAGCGGTCTCGCCACCCATCGGCACGCCCGATACCCGACAAGGGGCGACAGATGCCTGATTTTTTATTGTCGCGTAATCAGGCTGGCCGTCTGCTGCTGACGTTTGCAGACGGGCGCGCGTACGAAGGGGTGGTACCGGTGCGTGCCTTTCCCTTGCAGGCACCTGAGCAGTTTGTCGCGTTTATGAGCCTAGAAGGCAAAGAAGTCGCTTGGGTAGATGAACTGAGCGCGTTACCCCAAGACATGCGCGACCTGATTACCGACGAGATCGCTTCGCGCGAGATGATGCCGACAATTGAGCGCATCGTCAGTGTGTCAACCCTCTCAACGCCTAGCACTTGGGAGATCGTCACGGATCGTGGTGCCACCAAATTGATACTCAAGGGCGAAGAAGATATCCGACGTTTAACCGGCTCGACGCTCATCATCACTGATAGTCACGGCTTGCGGTTTGTCTTGCCTGATATGCAGGCGCTCGACAAAAACAGCCGCCGGATACTCGATCGGTTTTTATGATGTTCTCGCCTCTGCTGCGCTAACCGTTACGCAGTGTGATGTAAAGTTTTTTGAATAAATTTGCTGGCGTCGCGAGTGCTTTTGCTCGTCGACGAGTCATTGGTCGAATGCGTTTGTTGGCCTAAGCCGAATCGAGTAAAAAATGATTGAAGCTTTTTTGATGTCGACTGGAATCGTGGCGCTCGCCGAGATGGGCGACAAAACACAGTTGCTGGCGTTGGTGCTGGCGGCGCGGTTTCGTAAGCCAGTACCAATTATCTTGGGTATCTTGGTGGCAACGCTACTCAATCATGGCGTGGCGGGGGCCTTGGGCGCCTGGCTGATGCATTGGGTTGGGCCGCAGGTGATGCGCTGGATTTTAGGTGTTTCGTTTTTGGCGATGGCGGGTTGGATTCTGATCCCTGACAAACTCGATGATACGCAAGCGGTTCAAAAGGGTGGGGTCTTTCTGACAACAGTGATCGCCTTCTTTTTAGCTGAGATGGGTGATAAAACTCAGTTTGCGACGGTTGCATTGGCCGCTCAGTATTCGTCTCTGACGGCAGTGGTGATGGGAACAACCTTTGGCATGATGCTGGCTAACGTGCCTGCCGTGCTGTTAGGCGAGCGTGTCACCCGCATCGTGCCCATGCGTACGGTGCATCTGATCGCGGCAGGGCTGTTTGTGATACTGGGTTTGATGGCGCTGTTTAATGTGGGTGGCGTGCTGTAGTTTGCGATAAACCCTTGATGCCAAAACGATAAAACTCGCTGTTAAGTGAGTATTGGAGACAGTCAAATGGATCGTAGAACATTTATGAGTGGGTCGTTGGGGGCAGGTGCCGTGCTGTCTGGTTGGCCAGTGCTTGGTGCAACGCCCTATCCGGTGAAGCCGGTTTCGTTGGTGGTCGCGTTTGCACCCGGAGGCGGAACTGACGCCTTAGCCAGAGCGTTAGCTGTCCCGCTCAGTCAAAACTTAGGTCAACCGGTTGTCGTTGAAAACAAAGCGGGTGCCGGTGCGTTGATTGGTTCTGAGTTTGTGGCTAAAGCGATGCCAGACGGCTATACGCTTCTCGCAACGAGTGCACCGCACGCCAGTAATCCGTCACTCATTTCACCGATGCCCTTTGACACCATCAAAGATTTTGCTCCGATCTGTTTGGCAGCCAAGTCACCTTTTGTGTTGACGGTGTTGCCCGAATCACCCATTCAAAACTACCAAGATTTAATTACGCAGGCCAAGCTTAAAAAATTAACCTATGGTTCGTCTGGCAACGGAACGAATGATCATTTTTCAGGCGAAATGGTGAGCTATTTGGCCGGCATTTCGATGACGCACATTCCTTATAAAGGCACGGGTCCGGCGGTTCGCGACTTGCTGGGTGGGCACCTTGATCTGATGTTTGCGAATATTATTGCCGTTGCGTCTTTGGTGCAGGCTGGTAAGTTACGAGCGATTGCAGTGACCACTGCAGAGCGTTCGAGTTTGATGCCAGAGCTGCCGACCATGCAAGAGATTGTGAAGCAGCCTTTTGACTTTAGTGCCTGGACAGGAATCTTGGCACCTGCACGAACGTCGCCCGAGGTGATTGAGCGCTTGAACTCTGGGATACGCGCAGCGTTGGCGACAGCCGCAGTTCAAAAAACAATGGCTGCCTTGGGGGCTAATATTGTGGCAGACCGCCCAGAGCAGTTTGCTCAATTTATTCAGCAAGAGATTGAAAAAGGCAAAGCGATCGTGAAGTCCGCTGGCATCAAGCTTTAGTTGCGCTATTCGGGTGTGAGGCCGATCGTTTTGACCAGTCGCGCCCATTTTTCAAGGTGTACGCGAATGACCTCTTTGAATTGCGCTGAGGTTTGTGCACCTGGGTCAGCACCGTTGTCGGTGTACCACTGCATAAGTTCAGGCGACTTTAAGACTTTTGCAAGTTCGCCCTCGAGGCGGTCAACGATAGCTTGCGGTGTACCGGCTGGCACCAAGACTCCATTCCAAGAACTGGCTTCATAACCGGGTACGCCTGACTCTGATACTGTTGGTAACTCAGGAAAGCGGGTCGAGCGTTGCGGCGCTGTGATGGCGAGTGCGCGTAGTTGGCCCGAGTGCTGCCGACAAGCCCGGTGCAATGAGTCGGGCGACCACGTCGGTTGCGCCGCCTGCTGCGAAGGGCACCACAAAGCGAATCGGGCGCTCGGGGTAGCTGCCAGGTGGTTTTTGTGTTGTGCTTTGCGCTGTTGCAGAAACACTCAGTAAAGCCGTTAGACAGAGGCTTGCAATCGCACTGACCGTCAGAGCGAACAGGAACTGCTTCACACGAGAAGGGGGGCGGCGACCGTGTTGCCCCCCAACGGTGCTGCGACCGCTAAAGGCGCTATTACCTTCAAAGGCGAAGTCACGCGACGCCAACCTAGCGGTCACAGACACCGCATTACACCAACTTTACGAGTTGCTTACCAAAATTCTCGCCCTTGAGCATACCCACCAAGGCCTCGGGCGCGCTACCTAGACCGACTGCGACAGACTCGCGAAACTTCAGTTTGCCCGCGACCACCAAGTCGTAGAGTTGTTGACGAATCGCGGGCCAAGTGTCGAGTTTGTCTGAAACGATAAAGCCCTGCACGCGCAGGCGGCTGACTAAAATGGCGCGCAGTGTATGGTAAGCATGGGGATCGCGATTGAACTCAGACACCATGCCGCAAAGGGCTATACGACCAAAGGTATTCATGTGCGTGAGTAAACGTTCAAAAATTTCGCCACCTACGTTTTCGAACAGGCAGTCAATACCGTTAGGTAGCGCCGCAGCAAGCTGTTCGGCAAAGTCGCTGGCGCGGTGATCAATACAGGCGTCAAAGCCTAATTC
>JBAWWV010000222.1:0-6423 GCA_037146575.1 Alcaligenaceae bacterium
CTCCAGTACCGATTAATTGGCGCCCCAGCTCTGCACTAAACAAAATGTTCGCGAGTTTTGAAACTCCATATTCTTTCGCAGTGGTCCAACCCTGAGTCGGCCGTTGTAAAGCAGCCCAGTTAAACCCGTTAAAAGCCAGAAGATGCGCGCGGCTTGCGACCGTTACAACGCGTGCTTCGGGGGTCTGTTTAAGCCTGTCAAGCAACAAACGCGTGAGCAAAAAATGGCCTAAATGGTTGACGCCAAATGCCCATTCAAATCCTTGCTTGGTCAAGCCCCTTGCACCGGCTACGCCAGCGTTATTAATTAGATACCTCAATGGCAAATTCAGCGCTAAAAACGACTGGGCGCACGCACGAACCGAGGCTAAATCTGCGAGATCAAGCGGTAGCCAACGTGCGGACTCTGGGGACTGCGTCATTTGCCGTATTTGTCTGAGTAGCGGTTGCGTTGATTGCTCAGAGCGCGTCGCCAAGACGACATGAATCCCCTTTTTAGCTAGCTCGATTGCAGTGACTTGCCCAATCCCCGCATTCGCTCCAGTGATGAGGGCAACGGGTGGCTGAGTCGCAACTTCATCAGAGTTAAGCATGATGGACCTGGTTCATTAAGATTCGATTTTGTTGCTCGGCCGCTTGCTCATGATCAAAAGACATGCTCATTGACAACGGCTGAGACGAGACGGGACCTTGGTGACTAGAGCGTTACACCTGAGGGTCTGATTCTTGGAATCCGATTTTCACTACCAGATTGTCTTGTACAAATATGTCAACAACGTGAAATAGTCTATAAACAATTCAAATCACCAACACAGAAAAGACAACTCACTTGCCTCATGACACGATTGTCACAATATTGCACCTAGACTATGAGCTGGAGCAGGCGTTTTAGTAAAGAACGTGGGAGAGTATTTTGAACGTTTGGATCGTTGAGACCACGACAAAGGGCGAGGACAACAAGCGCTTAGGCCTAGCCTCTAAACTCGAAGGGGTTGCCTTGAAAAGAGTTTCAACGCGACTTGTTAATCGTTACGCACGACAAACCGGAATGAGTTTGCTCTCAATCGTCGATAAAGCACAACATCGAAGAACCGTACGACCGTTTGTTGAACAGTTAATTGAAACATACGAACCGCCCGATGTCGTCATCTCGTCAGGGAGCAAAGCCAGCAGTCTAATGATCCCGGTGTCAGCAAAACTGTTTACTGATTCGTTTTGGGTCAATATCGGTAGGCCTAGACGATTTCACGACCTCGCCGATCTCATCTTGCAACAGGCCTGGGAGCCCGCGCCATTAACCTCGGATTCAAATAATATTTTCTCCTTAAGCGGCATACCCCATCACATCACTCCAACAAGCTTAACTGCGCAGCGAAGCGCTACGGCTCACCATTTTGAACGTTATGGCGGTCGCAAAAAAACGCTCATTCTTTTGGGAGGAGCCTTGTCTGGCGCGGCAAAGACAGATTTTTATGATCATCATTTATTAGCTCAGTTGCGAGCACTGACTCTTACCTTATCAAAGAGCGATCACACCATATTTATCGCAAATAGCAGGCGAACCTCTAAAACGTTTTGGAGAACGCTTCAAGCAAAAATAGGGGATCAGCAAATTCAATGGATTGACCACGATGCGCCCGGAGCGTTCACTTACTTAAGTTTGCTAGCAAATGCAGACGCCATCGTGGTGTGCGCAGACTCAATGTCCATGCTCTGGGAGGCGTCTGCAACTGACAAACCCGTCTTTGCTCTTGTGCCATGGTTGGAGCGCGGGTCGACTCCTCAACCTCAAGCAAGAAATCTTGACATTTTGCTGCGTCAAGGTCGCGTGAGTCATTTAACTAAAATAACGGACGCTGAAGCAATGTCAGGCAAAGATCCAATTGATCTCAGTGCGGAGTATGCAATGGTCACCTTGGAACGAGTCAACTGCTGGCGCTCTAAGCGACAAAGCACGCAGTCGTTCGCCAAAGAGCCCAAGTCTCACCTGATTTTCTGAACAGATCTCAGCTCAGCCCAGATATTGTTCGCAATTAAGTGATCACTCACCATGCTGCGCTCAACAACAGGAAATAATCAGCTTCGGTAAGCACCAGAGGATTTGTCTTGTGAGCGTTATCATTTAACGAGGCTTGGGCGATTGCCTCAAAAACCGAGCTCTCCACCCCCAACTCTTTAAGACCTGATGGCAACCCCAGTCGCTGATTCAGGCTCAAGAAAGTATCGATCAAGTTCGTCTCTGAAGGTAGGTTCATTGCGCGGCAGAGATGGGACAGTTTATCTTCAAGCACCGACGCGTTAATGGTAAGAACATGGGGCAACATAATCGCGTTCAAAGTGCCGTGATGATAACCAAGGGCACCAAGCGAGTGCGACACTGAATGCACCGCACCTAGCCCTTTTTGAAAGCACACTGCGCCTTCAAGAGCCCCCATCATCATGTGCCAACGGGCGTCGGCATCACTTCCATCGGCTACCGCACGCTCAATGTGTTGGTAAAGACGCGCCAGCCCATCTAAGGCAATCGCATCAATCGGCGGATTCACTAAGGGCGAGCAAAAGGTTTCAACACAATGCGAGAGTGCATCCATACCGGTCGCCGCCGTCATGTACTTAGGCAGCGTGAGTGTCAGTTCAGGGTCACAAAACGCAACACTCACAATCGTTGGGCAGCCGACCCCTGCTTTGATGCCATTATTAAAAATAATCACGGCCGAGCGGCCCACTTCGCTGCCACTACCAGAGGTTGTTGGCATCAACATTAAGGGAGGGGGATTGATAATCGGGCGCGGGCTGCTATTGCGATTACAGTATTCCCATAACGGTGCAGGGTCACCGCACAAGACAGCAATGGCCTTGGCGAGGTCAAGCGTCGCGCCACCCCCAATACCAATAATTCCATCGCACTGGTTCGCCTGAAAGGTAGTCAGGCCAGCCACGGCGGCGTCTTCAGTAGGATTCGGTGGGGTCTGATCAAAGATCACGGCCTCGGCCATGTTTGTGAGTGTTTCAGTCGCCCGAGTAAATACCCCTGCAGCCCTCACTCCTTTATCCGTCACAAACAGAGGTTTTTTAATGCCTAACTTTGTGGTTTCAAGCACTAACTGCTTGCGTTCGCCGTGACCAAAGTGTACTTTCGTGTTGAATGACAGAATCGCCACGTGCTGCCCCTAAAGGTTGTATAAACGGCTTGGTTGTAAGAGCCGCTTGGACTGAACGTCATTGCCTTGCCTTGGTGCAAGTCTTTCAAAAAACAAGCATAACGTCATACGCAGTACTTTTTTCATCACGGAGACAATAAATGAAATACCTGAAAACAATTTTAGCCGCGACAGTACTGACCGCGACGTGTCTGCAAGCTCAAGCTCAAGACGACCAACAGCGTTTTAAACGCATCCCCGTCACCGAAATGAACCCCGCTCAAAAGCAATACTTTGATGCGCTGATGGCCGGCCCAGTGTCGGGCACGGGTAGTGCCGCCGTGGTGCAAGGCGCCACTAGCCTTGGCGCTCCGTTCAATGTCTACATGCGCAGCCCCGTCTTGGCGCAATCGTTTCGCACGACTGGTGAGTACTTGCGTTTTAAAAGCTCGATCCCCTTCCGGCTTAATGAATTTGCCATCTTGATCACTGCACGGCAATGGACCGCGCAATACGAATGGTTTGCGCATCATCGCCTCGCACTGAAAGCTGGCTTAGATCCAGCGGTAGCGGCCGACTTAGCTGTGGGTAAGCGCCCTGCCAACATGAAGCCTGATGAAGAAGCCGTCTATAACTTCTGCACCGAGCTCTATGAAACAAAAGCCGTCAGCGATGCCAGCTATAAGGCAATCGTTGATTTGTATGGCGAGCAGGGTGTTGTCGACCTCATCGCGGTCAGTGGCTATTATGTGATGGTCGCGATGATTTTGAACGTGAATCGCACACCATTGCCAGCGGGTAACCCTTTGCCACTGCAACCTCTTGCTCAAACTAAGTAATACTCGAGATAGCGAGCAATCAGCGTTAAAACTGCCTTCGCGCTAAGTACAAAAACCCTTTCTCTGTCCGACAGAGAAAGGGTTTTTAACGATTGACTAAAGCTTTATTTCGCCAAGGCCATGTACAAGTCACCGGCGGCTAAGTTTTAATCCGATTTAGCGCCAGACGCGCGTGCCACCACTCCCCAACGATCAGTCTCTTTTTGTAGAAACTCGCCAAACGCTTTAGGTGAGGATTGCACAAATGGCTCGACACCGACCTTGCGCATGGCTTCAACCAAGTCAGGTGAATTGGCTGCTCGAATAAGCGCCGCATACAGCTTATCAACGATCGGCTGAGGTGTTTTAGCAGGTGCCATCACGCCAAACCAGTTGAACGCCAACATTTCAGGATAACCCTGCTCAACCGACGTCAACGTATCCGGCAGCAACACAGCGCGCTGAGTGTTGGTAATCGCGACAGCCCGTAAGCGACCGTCTTGCACGAGCGGATACAACGGAGGCAGATCGACAATAATGCCGTCAACATGCGCGCCTAATAAATCAGCGATGGCAGGCCCCGCGCCTTTATAAGGAACGTGAACGATATCGCCACTCCCCGCAGCACCACGCAGCAGTTCGATTGCCAAGTGTGGCAACCCACCACTACCCGACGACGAAATGGTGACACGACGTGTTTTGGATAAATCGATCAGCTCTTTTAGCGACTTAGCTGGCACAGAGGGATGAATAGCTAGCAACTCGGGGGTTTGCGCAACGGTCGTGATACCCACCAAATCTTTTAAGGTATTAAAAGGAATTTTTGGGAATGTGTGCGGACTAATCACCAGAGGACTAGCGCTTGCGAAGGTGATGACGTAGCCATCAGGCGCGGCCTTCACAACATAATCGGTGCCGATCAAGCCATTGCTGCCAGACTTATTCACCACGACAACCGGCTGACCCAAAAGCTCAGTCAGCTTCGGTGCAAACAATCGCGCCACAATGTCATTTGAACCACCCGGCGGGAAACCCACGATCAAGGAGATCGATTTGTTGGGGTAATCTTGGGCTTGGGCTAGCCCACCGACAGCACTCAAAGCAACAAACAACACCGAAGCACTTTTAACCAAACGGGTGACACGTTTTAAAAAAATATTCATAGCACACCTCGATAAACAATTAGGCAACGGATAGGACCCACATCAATAAGCAATCGGATCGAGATCAAGCCGCATCGCGATCCCTGCTAAAGCCTCAGACACCGCAGGATAGCGATGCACGACCAACGGATCATGCCCAGGCACCACATGACGCGGTGACTGCGCCAACGCAATCAAGCGCTCGTAGCCTTCGATGGCCTCACCCAGGTGATAGACCAAATGAAAGCAGCGCTTTTGCTCAAAATGCTCGTAATAGTGACTCGCGTCTGACGCAAGTACCACCCAACCCCGAGCAGTATGAACACGCACCACTTGCATGCCAGCAGTGTGTCCGCCAATTTTATGCACGCTAATACCCGGCGCAATCGTCGCATCGCCTTGATGAAAAATCACGCGATCCTTATAGACCAGCCGGATCATGCCAGCAACGTGATCGACTTCAAAGGCACGACTGAAACGTTCACAGCACATCAGGCGGCCTGTCGCAAACGCCATCTCGTCATCTTGCAAGTGAAATTTAGCAACTGGGAACTCATCAAACGTACCGACGTGATCATTATGCAAATGGGTGATCACGATTTCGGCAATGTCTTTGGTGTCAATGCCTAACAGTTTTAAAGCATCGGCTGGTCGCCGTAACAGTGTACGGTGGCGCTTATCCGCCATATCTTGATTGAAACCCGTATCGACTAAGACCAACCGCTTGCCATCGCGTATCACCCAAAGGTAATAATCCATCGGCATCGGCACGTCGTGGGGATCGCCCCCCACGAAATGGTCGGGTCTACGACCCTCACGAGTCGCGTACTTTAGGGCGATGACCTCATAACAAGGCAAATCTGATTGATTCATCATGATTATTCAATCATCTCCCAAGCCGCCCAATCATCAAACACCAACCTTAGAGGTGAGCTTCATCAACTCACCAACGTTCTGGCAATTTTCGATTGAGGCCACGGCGGCGGCGATTTCACCGGCACGCTTAGCACCCAATACAGGGATCACGAGACTATCGAACTTGCCACGTAACTCATCATCACTCATTGAGTTTTGAATAGAACCTTTGGGGTAATCAATCTGCGATACAAATTTTGACCCATCGTCCATCACCATGGTCATCAAACATGACACGCCGCGTGGCAGCGAATCATCGACAGTGATATTGACCAGATCAGTCAGACGAATCACTTCAGCCTCACCCAAACGCGCATCGTTGTACTGGGCAAATAGCGCCTGCCCGTCTAACAAGGCCACGGCCACCGAGTACGGCAAACTGACTTGTGCTTCGTGGTATGTCTGGGGA
>JBAWWV010000223.1:0-6414 GCA_037146575.1 Alcaligenaceae bacterium
TCAGGCGGCCATGTGTTGGTCGTTGCTGCAATCGATCGCCGCGTAAAGTGCGTGGTCTCGCAAGTGCCAACCATCAGCGGTTATAAAAATACTTTGCGCTCGATTCCTACCGACAAGTTCGATGCGTTTTTAGCCGAGCTAAACGAAGACCGTCTGAATCGCGCCAAAGGCGTGCCACCTAGGATGGTACCAATTTCGACCGAAGGGTCTGAGAGCTATGCCTGGAGTATTGTGGCCGGCAAAGGCACTGACTATGTGAACTCAGTCACGCTGCGCACGCGCGACTTGCGCATGGCCTACGAGCCGGGCGCATTTTTGCCGCGCATCTCACCCACCCCCTTGTTGATGGTGCTCGCCACCAACGACACGCGCTGCCCAACCGACGACCAGCTAGCGGCCTACTCAACGGCACACGAGCCTAAAAAACTACATCTCTTTAAGGGCGGCCATTACGAGCCCTATGGGATTCGTCTGGCAGAAACTGCTGGTGCCGCATGCGACTGGTTTACTGAGCATCTTGTGACGAAGTGGGGTCAGTAAAGATATCCGGGGGATAAGGACAACTGGATCATGCCTCAGTTACATAGCTGTACATCATGATATATTAGATGTATATCATTTTATACTTGACTGAGGATTTTCATGCGCACATTAATCGACATTCCAGAGCAGCAACTCAAAGACCTGAGCGATCTTTGCCTAATCGAAAAAACATCGCGGGCCGAGCTGGTGCGTCGCGCGATTAGTTTTTACCTGGCTCGACAAAAGCAAATCCCCGCCGCTGCCTTCGGCCTTTGGAAAGAACGTCAAGTTGACGGGCTCAAGTACCAAGAGCAGGTGCGCTCAGAATGGTAGGCGCTCTGTTCGACACAAATATTCTTATTGACTATCTCAACGGCCTTGAACCAGCAAAAAAAGAGCTCGATCTTTATCCAGATAAAGCCATCAGCCTCGTGACCTGGATGGAGGTGATGGTTGGTGCTACGACCGAGTCAGACACCCTCATCCGCAACTTTTTAAGTGGCTTTGTCAATCTACCGATCGACAAAGAAGTCGCTGACGTTGCCGTTTCATTAAGGCAGCAAAAAAGAATCAAACTGCCTGATGCAATTGTTTGGGCCACCGCGCTAGTGAACAAACGGCTGCTTGTCACGCGCAACACAAAAGACTTTTCAGCGAATGAGCCAGGTACACGTGTACCCTATCAAGTCTAAGTCAATAAGAATCACTCAACATAAAAATTCGGAGCACAAAGCATGTCCTCTCTTCACACTACTGTTAAAGCCATGGTGTTCGATACGTTCGGATCAGTCGTTGACTGGCGCGGCAGTATCGTGCGTGACCTCACCCGCTGGGGTAACGAAAATGGCTTTCAAGCTGACTGGACTTTGTTTGCTGAACAATGGCGCAGCATGTATCAGCCCTCAATGGAAGCCTGCCGTAGTGGCAAGCGCGAATTCACTGTGCTGGATGTGTTGCATCGCGAATCGCTTGACGTGCTGATTGATAAGTTTGGCCTAAGCAAAATGACCGAGGCGCAACGCGAGCACGTCAATAAAGTGTGGCATCGCTTAGATGGCTGGCCAGACTCAGTGGGTGGCTTGGCGCGCTTAAAAAGCAAATACATTATTGCCCCGCTTTCAAACGGCAATATTTCGCTGCTGACTGATATCGCCAAATACACAGGCCTGCCTTGGGATTTGAATTTATCCACCGAGGTGTTTCGTTGCTACAAGCCCCAGCCTGAGTCGTATCTTGGTGTATGCCACGCGCTACGCTTAGATCCCTCTGAAGTGATGATGTGCGCAGCACACAACAATGATCTACTTGCCGCTAAAAACTGTGGTCTGAAAACTGCCTTCTGGCCACGTCCGACTGAATATGGCCCCACGCAAACAGACAACCTGGTTGCGACCGAGGCTTGGGATATCGTGGCGAAAGATATTCGGGATCTGGCTACGCAAATGGGTGTTTAGCTTTATTCGAGCAGCGTCATTGCACTAAGTTTTGACGCTGTTCAACAAATGGGCATGATTCGGTAACGCGCGCCTCGCCCCTGACCATATTGCTCAAGCAGCCCCAACTGAGTCATGTCTGTGAGTTCGCGATAAGCGGTGGCGCGCGACTGACCGGTGATGTTCACATATTTAGACGTGCTCATGCCACCTAAAAACCCCTCAGGCCGCGCCTCAAACAATTTGCCCAAGATCTTCAGTTGAGACGCAGTAAGCGTGGGGTGCAAATCTCTGAGCGTTGAAAAGTAGCGGGTCTTTTCAATGGCGGCTTGCATTTGCTTAAGCGCCGCCTGTGCAGCGCGTTCGATGCAAGCAACAAACCACACAACCCAAGGCGTGACGTCAAGTGTGTCACTTGACGTTGCGGCTTGTAGTTGCTCGTAGTACCCAGAGCGATCATTCATGATTTGTTGGGATAGGCTCCAGATACGCTGCGAACTTTGCATGTCTTGCGCAAGCGCCAACTCACTGAGCGCACGCCCTACCCGACCATTACCATCTTCGAAGGGGTGAATCGCTTCAAACCATAGATGCACAAGCGCTGCGCGCACCAGACCATCGCAACTGTTTGCGCTGTCATTAAACCAAGCAATCAATTGCCCCATCTGCGCTGGCACATCAACGGAAGCAGGCGCCTGGTAATGAACAATATCTGGCGCGCCATACTTGACTGTGACAATCTGCATGGCCTGAGTATGCTGTCGGTACGCACCTATTTGTATCTTAACGCCGGCACTGCGCCCCTCAGGAAACAACGCCGCCTGCCACGTGAAGAGGTCTTCGTCGCTTAAGGGGTATTGCCACCGTTTAACCGCAGCTTGCAGCACATCAAGCGTGGCCTCGGTACGGGCATCGCGAAAGACGTTCGGCGCGCCGGGCAAGCCAAGCCTGCGGGCGACCGAGGCACGTACTGAGTGAACTTGCAGCACCTCGCCTTCGATTTCGGCAGTGGCGACGGCCTCAGCCGCCCAACCCTCAAGCTCTAATTGAGCCAGATCGACCAACTGCAACGTACCAGCCAGACCCAGCACGCGCCCCTGCGCAACGCGCGCCCGCGCCAAGACAGACTGCAAGGCAGTCAAGTCATATTGAAAATTGGGCCAATTGGGCGCTTGCCAGAGGTACATGAAGCGCATTATATATTTAATCGCTTCAAAATTGAATCGTAAATTTAATAATATCGCTTCACGGATGAGGCGTAAAGATCACAACAACACCTCACAGATGAAGCGTAAAAATTTTGATATCGCCTCAAAGATGACGTATAAACTGCATATGCTTAATATTACTTAGTAAAGTAGGGTCTGCTTAACCGCTGCCCCACAAAGTAACTGGCGACCAGTATGGCGACGATAAATACCCCTAGCCAGACTTCTTTGCCCGAGCGCCAACCGTCAAAATTTGGACTCAGTTCACTCAAGATACTGACAACCGCCACCAAGATACTCACGCCCGAGACCGCAAGCGCCATCACTCTTGAGGCAACTCGCGCCGTGTGATCAGAGCGTTTGATCAGCTTAGCGATGAACAAGCCATTGATGCCGTCTGTGATCAACATACCAACCACAAAGAGCAGCGACAGAAGTGCCGCAACATGCCAGACCTGATATTTGCTTGCAAGCAACGCAAACAATGAGGCTTGACTAAGCGTGTCAAAAGACAGCGCAAACACGGCGCCCACAGCGAGCATGGCACCCGCATGACGCACGTTTAGCATGCGTGCAAAAAAACTTTGGCGCCAACCTTTCAGTTGCACCGCTTCGTGTGCAGGCGTGCGCAGTACGCTCAACAGATTTAAGGCGGCCAGCCCGAGCAAGATAGTGATTGACACCCACGTACCCAACGTATCGAACCACGCAGGCACATCGAATTGTTGCGCCAGGCTTGCCGCATAGATTGAAACGGGCACAATCACTAAGCCATGTCCCAACGAAAAAAGCAGTCCAGCCATTTTGGCGAGCACTGGCCGCTCGCTGCTGTTGTAGCGAGTCAAACCATCAATCGCCGCCAGATGGTCAGGATCAAAACCGTGACGAATGCCAAGCATCAGCACAACGAGCGCCAAACCGACGAGATCTTCTGGAAGTTGCTCAAGACTCATTCGCTTGGCTCAGACGTTAAGCATCACAGTCTTGCTCTGATGCGGCATCTAGCGAGATTATGATCCTGTTCATGGGTGCTCTCTCGTGAAATTGACTGCATATGATATCTGATCGATCGCGTTTTCAAGCGCTAGTCAACCGGCTTAGCAAGGGGGCGCAGCCGAAACGCGCAATGCTATGATCAAACCCTTGTGAAAATCCTACCGACACGTTCCTTCTGGGTGTGGCTCACCGCCCTCTCGGTGCTGCTCTCGGCTCTCATGCCAGGGCTGTCGCATTCTGCGCGTATGCAGTCTGCAGAGGGCTCGTTGGCACCGATTTGCACCACCAGCGGAATGAAATGGCTCGATACCAACTCGGGCGAGATTCGCGAGCAAAGTGCTTTAGAAGAAGCGACCCCATCCGCTGAACATTGCACCTGGTGTACCGTGCACCCAGTTGTCTTAACGTCAAAGCAAAAAACGGTCGCGCCTTTATTTCTAAGCTTGGCTGAAACTGTATTACCAGCTTCAGCGCCTGACTCTCATCCTTTCTCTTGGCCGCCCTCTCATCCCAGAGCGCCCCCCGCCGCCGCTTAACGCGGCACGGGACAATCACAAGTCTTGCCATCGCATTTTTATTGCGGCACTCGCCGGGCTTGTGATGTCTAACGTGTCTGTATTGTCTTGAGCCATGACAACGCCTGTTGGGCGGTCAGTCTCTTTATGCAGACCTTAGGGTTGGATGATGAAAAATAAATATATCAGACGGTCGCTAGTCGCCCTGTCCTTATCGACCGCGACGGTGCCGGTGACAGCCGCAGCGCAGAGCACACAAAACAACTCAGCTGACATCGCCATACTCAGCCCTGTGACGGTCTCAGCTGGCCGCGGTGTTGAATTAGAAAGCCTTCCATTCAACACCACAGTCATCCCCCGCGAAGACGTCATAAACAGCCCCGAAAGTTCAACCGATCAGATCATCAACAAAATCCCAGGGATTTTTGTCAATCAAATCCCTTCGACCTCACTGCACCCAACTGGCAGCAGCTTTAGTATTCGTGGCTTTGGCACCAGTACCAATGTCAACACCTTAGTGATGGTGGATGGAATCCCGTTTAACGATCCGTTTTTTCGCACGGTTAATTGGGCCCGTATCCCTAAAAACTCGATTGAGAGCATCGAGGTCATTCGCGGCGGTGGCGCGACCAGCCTGTGGGGTAACTTGGCCATGGGTGGTGTAGTCAATATCGTGACGCGCCCCCCGCAAGAAGACAAGCTGAGTGTCTATAGCGACTACGGTAGCTACAGTTCGCTGAACGCAGGCTTTTCTGGACAAATTTTCAAAACAGACAAAATGTCGTTGGGCATTAGCTATGACCGCTCGCAAACTCAAGGATATAACGCTACACCCGAGCAATATCGAAATCCTTACATGACCGCAACGGCATCGCAAGTCAATAACTTGACGCTTTATTCAATTTTTACCCCAAGCGCAGATTCAAAATATTACGCAAAACTCAATTTGAACGAAACGTCAGAAACCAGTGCCACCTGGCAAAACGCCAGCAACCAATGGAACAACTATGTGCTCTCAGCCGGCGGTACCACGCGCTTTGCAGACAACAGCAGCATCAACTTCAACGCCTGGGGCGCGTTTCAACAAATGAAGACGACCAACTCTGGTCAAACGCCAACGTTTAATATTTTTACCCCCAGAATTGGGGTGCCGTACATGAGTCAAAATGAAACAGACAATTACCAAAACTTTGGTATGTCTGTTTTCTATCAAAAAGATTTTGGCCAATTTAAAGATGTGAAATTTGGCGTAGATGGTCGAATCATTTCATCGGATGACAACATCAATCAATATGCAACAAACGGCTTCAATTCTGCCAACCTGATTAACAAGGGTCAAAATAGTTTTCAAGGCCTGTTTGTCACTGGCACCTACAAGTTTAAAGATGCACCCGTAGACATCAACTTTGGCTTACGTGAAGATTTTTATCAGGTCACGAACTCAAGCTTGACTGGCAACGTCTACACGGCAGGCAAAGCACCAACGCCAATCGATGCACCCTTGGCAAATAATAGTTACGCAAGCTTTAATCCGACCTTAGGCATTAAATACTATGTGAACGATAACTTTGATCTGCGCGCGGCGGTCTATCGAAACTTCGCAGCTCCAGGTATGAATCAGTTGTATCGAACCTTTTTGAGCGGCGCTTCGATCACGCTTGCCAATCCCAACTTGGCACCACAAACCAACTTTGGACAAGAGATTGGCTTTGATCTGCGTAATAATGAAAAAGATGCAAG
>JBAWWV010000224.1:0-6412 GCA_037146575.1 Alcaligenaceae bacterium
GCCATATCCATTTAATTTGCCCGCAACAAATCGAAGAGGCCTTGAGTTCTGGCGTGACCACCATGATCGGTGGCGGCACGGGCCCCGCGACTGGCACGTTTGCCACTACCGTTACGCCTGGCCCTTGGCATTTGGCGCGCATGCTGCAAGCGATGGAATCCTATCCTATCAACATCGGTTTGCTAGGCAAGGGTAACGTATCAGTACCAGGCCCCTTGCACGAACAGATCGAAGCGGGTGCCGTAGGCTTGAAACTGCACGAAGACTGGGGTAGCACACCTGCCGCGATCGATAACTGCTTAAGCGTGGCTGACGAAACCGATACGCAAGTGGCGATTCACACCGACACGTTGAACGAATCAGGGTTTGTTGAGGCGACGATCGATGCCATTAAAGGGCGTGTGATTCATACATATCACACCGAAGGTGCGGGCGGTGGTCATGCACCTGACATCATTCGCATTTGTGGTGAATCTAATGTGTTGCCCTCGTCCACCAACCCGACACGTCCCTTCACGATCAATACGCTGGATGAGCATCTTGATATGTTGATGGTGTGTCATCACCTTGATGCCTCAATCGCCGAAGATATCGCGTTTGCTGAAAGCCGTATCCGCCGCGAAACTATTGCCGCCGAAGATATTTTGCACGATATTGGCGCGTTTTCGATGATCTCGTCAGACAGCCAGGCGATGGGTCGCGTGGGCGAGGTGATTATGCGTACGTGGCAGACCGCGCACAAAATGCGTGAGCAACGTGGCTCAATGAGCGAGGCGGGGTTTTCAGATCCCTCAACCAGCGACAATGCGCGTATTAAGCGCTACATCGCCAAGTACACGATCAACCCTGCGATTACGCATGGCATGGCAAAAGAAATCGGCTCGATCGAGGTGGGTAAGTTTGCCGATTTAGTGTTGTGGCGCCCGGCATTTTTTGGTGTCAAACCTTCTACAGTGATTAAGGGTGGTCAGATTGCGATGGCTGCGATGGGTGATCCCAATGCGTCGATCCCTACGCCGCAGCCCGTGCATTTCAGGCCGCAGTTTGGCGCTGCGCAAAGTGCGATTGCAACCAGTTGCATTACCTTCATGTCAGGCATTGCGATTCATAAAGGCTTGCCAGCTGAGCTAGGGTTAAAGCGTCATGTTGCCGCCGTAAAAGGTATTCGCACATTGACCAAGGCCGATATGAAGCTCAATGCGGCAACGCCCAAAATCACTGTGAGCCCTGAAAACTATAAGGTCTTCGCGGATGGTGTCTTGTTGGATTGCCCACCCGCAACGATTTTGCCGATGGCGCAGCGGTACTTTTTGTTTTAGGAAGAAGCATGGCAATCATGTTGAACGCGCGTCGCGCACACGACGATCCACAGTTGCGCGGCGAGAGCACGGCCTGGCCAGAGCCTTGGCCCGTGCTCGAACTCACGCTAGAAGATCGCCAGCGCTGGCGCTTGGCGGCGATGTTGCCCAATGGTCGCGCCGTGGCCGTGATCTTGCCACGCACTGAGCATATGCAGCATGGCGATGTCTTGTGTGGCGATCAAGGTGAGCGGGTGGTCGTGCAGGCCGCAGTCGAAGAGCTCTTTTGCATTCAAGCCAATAATCCGTTTGAGTTGGTGCGTATTGTTTATCATCTGGCCAATCGTCACGTACGAGCCATGCTTACGACAGAGGCCGTGTGGATCCAGCCTGATCCGGTGCTTGCTGAGATGGTGCGACGTCTGGGTGGTACGGTAACGGTGGTGCAACAGGCCTTCATCCCTGAGGGTGGTGCCTACGCAGCTGGGCAGGGTGGTGGGCATCACCACCATCATCACGCTAGCGAGTGTGGTGTTGAAGAACATGATCAAGCCATGGGTAATCTGGGCGAAGAACTCTCAATCGCCGCGCACGCGCGAGCAAAGTCCTCATGAGTCTCACACAAACTCAGTCGTTGTTAGCCGCGCTACATCTGGCCAGCCCCGCCTTGCCTGTCGGTGGCTTTGCCTACTCGCAAGGCTTAGAGCAAGCGATCGAAGATCGGTGGGTGACGCAGGTTGAGCAAGCCTATGTTTGGATTCGCGATGTGCTGCTTTTGAATCTTGCGCGGCAAGAGTTGCCTTTGTGGTTGTTGTGCCACCGTGCTGTGATGCAACAGGATTGGTCTGCCTTGGCCACGGCCAATCAAGAGCTTTATGCCTTGCGCGAAACTGCTGAGTTTAGGCTTGAGTCTGTGCAGATGGGGCATTCGATGACGAAGCTGTTTGCGCAATGGCCTGAGGGGGCTGCGCTCAATGCACTATCGATCGAACAATGGACATACCCCGCGTCATATGCCGCTTTAGCAGCGATCTCTGGGGTAGATGAGACGATGGCGTTGACGGCCTATTTGTGGAGTTGGGTCGAAAACCAAACGCTCGCAGCGGTGAAGATTATTCCGCTGGGGCAAATTGATGGCCAGACGCTTTTGCATCGTTTGAAGAGCGATGTCGAGCGCGCCACTGAGATTGCCCGTTCAACCGACCCCGCGCACGCAGGTTCGGCGGCCTTTGGTCTTGCGGTTGCAAGCGCCAGGCACGAATCGCAATACAGTCGCTTGTTTAGAAGTTGAATTTTTTGTAGTTGTCATTATTTTAGGATTGCACCATGAACGCTTCTACCCAAACAAATCCCTTGCGCATTGGTATCGGTGGCCCCGTTGGCTCGGGCAAAACTACGCTTGTTGAAGTCTTATGCAAACGCATGCGTGATCAATACAAACTGGCTGTGGTGACCAACGATATCTACACCAAAGAAGACGAACGCTTATTAGTGGCTGCCGAGGCACTTACCGCGGATCGCATCATGGGTGTTGAAACCGGTGGTTGCCCCCACACCGCGATTCGTGAAGATGCCTCAATCAATCTTGAGGCGATTGATCGCATGCAAAAACGTTTTCCTGATCTAGATTTAATTTTCATTGAATCAGGTGGCGATAATTTGGCAGCGACCTTTAGCCCCGATTTATCTGATCTCACGATTTATGTGATCGATGTGGCTGGCGGTGAAAAAATCCCCCGCAAGGGCGGCCCCGGCATTACACGCAGCGATTTGTTAGTGATTAACAAAACAGATCTTGCGCCATACGTTGGCGCCAACCTCGACGTCATGCGTCATGACACCGCTCGCATGCGTGCCGATCGCCCCTGGGTGATGACGAACCTCAAAACCGGCGACGGCTTGGATGAGGTGATTAAATTTATCGAAAAGGCAGGGTGCTTGACTGCGAAGTGAGTTACCACATCAAGCTCATAGTTTGCGTTGTTTCAGTTTGTCTAGCTTTAAGTCAGGAAGTATCGGTATGAGCAAGATCGTTACACAAAGAAAAAATAGTGTTCCGACGTCGAGAAAAAAGCCATTGACGAATCGGCAAGGGGAAGTCAGAGATTTGTCTCGATTAGAACAAGACTTATTCAAACCGGCGGTCGAGGTGTTGCCTGCCGGCTTGTTAAAGATCTTAAAACGAGACTACCTCCGCACCAAATGAATCCACCCAGCCGATAGCCATTCGGTGAGCGTATCGACAGCTTCGGGTGATAGTTTTTGTGCGGCTGGATCGGCGCCAGACAGTTCACGCGCGTCGGCCAAAATCTTTAGGCCTGATTCGGCGGCCACGGGCGCGACCTCTCCATTAATAAACAGGTGCTTGCCGCGATACAACATGCGGGTGCGGCGATCAAGAGCCCAGTGTGTGTAAGGTACTTCTTGATCATCATCACCATAGTCACTATCAAACACCGCAGCCTGATTTGGCTCGGTCAGCCAGCATCCTAAAAATCGCTGTGCCAGTGCCGCATTAAATTGAATTTTAGACACGGCTTGCACCGCTGCGTCAATCAAACCATCTGGGATCTCAGCAGGATGCGCACTAGCTTGTTGCCCCGCGTCGCGATACAGAGCGTCAAGCTTTGGGCCGGGTAAGGGTGGCTCGCCGTATGGCCCACTCGCTAGTCCCGCACGCGCCACGATCTGATCTGCGGCGGCTTCAAGCATCCCGCGTGCCAAGGCAGCTTGATCTGGCGCCCGAAAGCCGATTGAAATCGTCATGCAATCATTATCAAGCGCCACGCCATCGTGGGCCGCTTGCGGCGGTAGATACAGCATATCGCCAGGCTCTAAAACAAACTCTTCTTCAGGGATAAAGTTTTGTAATATCTTGAGCGATAAGTCAGGGATGAGTGTGAGGTCGCGTTGCTGACTAATTTGCCAACGTCTGCGCCCTTGGCCTTGCAATAAAAAGACATCGTAGCTATCAAAGTGTGGCCCAACACCCCCACCAATTGTCGCCAGACTAATCATCAAGTCATCCAGACGTGCATCGGGTACAAAGCGAAACTGATTCATCAAAGCACAGGCTGCGTCGTCTTGTATATCGACGCTTTGTACCAACAGCGACCAGTCAGGCTCAGAAGCCTTTGGTAAACGCGCAAAGGGGCCGCGATCCATCTGCCATTGACCTTTTTCGCGCCACACCAAGCGCGATTCGACATCATCGCGGCGGCTCATTTTTTTTAGCGCAGCAGTCGACACTGGCGGTTTGAAACCAGCAAACGCCTGCCGAATCACCAACGGCTTGCGCTGCCAATACGTTTTCATGAATTGGGCAGGTGTCAAACCACCCAGCAAGGCGAGAGGTTTATTTGGATTCAAGATATTTGGCCTAGTGTCATGATGTTTTACTCTTGTCGTACTGTTCGTGTCTGTGCAACGTCGGCGTTTGGATCAGATCGACTGCTTGCGCACTAGACTTCGCCCTGCACGCTAGCATCCCTACACTGAGAGTTGATTTTTTAGACGCAGGCTAAAAAGCAGTTTAGTCAAAGCTGCAGCTTCTTAAGTTGATATAACGCCTCAAGTGCTTCGCGCGGACTTAACGTATCAGGATCAAGTGCAGCTAAGGCTTGTTGTAACGCCGCTTGCGCTTCGCTGATTTCAGCCGCAGCGGCAGCTTGCACCTCGGCATCCACCACTTCGCCAAATAACCCGAGTTGCGGGGTCGGGGCACCTTGCGCCTCAAGCCGCTCAAGCTCGCGAGTGGCGTGGCGAATGACCGCCTGAGGGATACCCGCGCGTTGTGCGACTTGAATCCCGTAGCTGCGGCTGGCAGGCCCATCTTTCACTTCATGTAAAAACACAATGCCCGAGGGGGACTCGGCTGCGGCAAGATGCACGTTGGCGGTATTGGCCTGCTCGCTAGGCATTCGGGTGATTTCAAAATAATGCGTCGCAAATAACGTCAGTGCGCGGTTATGCGTGACTAAGCGTTGCGCAATCGACCAGGCTAGCGCCAAGCCATCATAGGTTGAAGTGCCACGCCCAATTTCATCCATCAGCACCAAACTTTGTGCTGAACTCGAAGCCAAAATAGCAGCGGCCTCGATCATCTCCATCATGAAGGTCGAGCGCCCGCCGGCTAAATCATCGGCCGCACCAATACGCGTAAAGATCCGATCAAGCGGACCAATCGCGGCGCTTTGCGCGGGTACAAAGCTGCCGACGCGCGCCAATAAAGCGATGAGGGCTACCTGCCGCATGTAGGTTGATTTGCCGCCCATATTCGGGCCTGTAATCACAAGCAAAGCGCGATGCGCATTTAACGAACAACTGTTTGGCGTAAAACGTTCGATCGCGCGTTCAACGACTGGGTGACGGCCCAAAGTAATTTCAATGGCCGAGTGAGCTAACAGTGTTGGTGCGACCCACTGATGGTGTTGGGCGTGATGTGCCAGTGAGACTAAGGCATCAAGCTCAGCGCAGGCTGCGGCACATTGCGCTAACTGTTTCACTTGCGAAGTTAGTTGCTCAAGCAGTTGCTCGAACAGCCATTTTTCTCGGGCAAGCGAACGGTCTTGGGCGGATAAGACTTTGTCTTCCCAAGATTTGAGTTCGGGCGTGATGTAGCGCTCGGCATTTTTAAGTGTCTGACGCCGACGGTAATCGTCAGGCACTTTTTCGGCCTGCGCGCGGCTGACTTCAATAAAAAATCCGTGTACGCGATTAAATTCAACCCGCAGGGTGGCGATCCCCGTACGCGTACGTTCGCGCGCTTCAAGTTCAAGCAAAAAGGCGCCGTTATCCGTTGAGATGGCGCGTAACTCATCAAGCTCGGCGTCAAAGCCCGTGGCGATCACACCGCCATCGCGCGCTAGGGCTGCAGGTTCTAACGCGATGGCGTGCGTTAGCAACTCTTGCAAGCCTTCAGGCGGGGTGAGTGCTTGTGCGAGAGCTTGCAAGCGCGGCGTCCAGTTTGTCTCGAGCCTATGCTGTCGTTGTGTCGTAGTCGTCGACTGACCTGGCTGCGACGTACTGTCAGCAGTTGCTAAAAGTTCAGACGCCTGCAGCGGTGCCAGCGCTGAAAGCACCTGCTGCTGCACCGCCGGCAACGCACCTAAGGC
>JBAWWV010000225.1:0-6408 GCA_037146575.1 Alcaligenaceae bacterium
GTTGTGTAGTGACTGAGGCGTGAGGTCTTGACACAGAATTGGGGTCGCCATGCCAGCAGCATGAACGACGCCCTTAATCTGACGTTTGTTCTTAATTAAAAAATCAAATACCTGCTTGACTTGTGTGGCCTGTGACACATCGCAAGGCATGAACAGGACTTTGGTGTCTAAGGCTTCTATCTCTTGGATCGCTTGTTGTGCGCCTTCGCTTGGGATATTTCGACCCAAGAGGATCACTTCACTTGCCTGTTTTGAGGCTAGAAAACGTGCGGCTTGAAGTCCGAGTGAGCCCGTACCCCCCGTAATCACGTAGGTTGCGCCTTCGGCGATTTGTAGTTTTTGAACAGGGACAGTCTCGACTGGCTCGATACGGGCGACATATCTTTTGTTTCCAACCAACAGAACTTGACTTTCAGGCGTGCCGGCTGAGATCTCATCAAAAATATGTTGTACGCCGGTCTCGTCGTACTCTAAAACGCCGCCTCGTATTGCTGGGTTTTCTAAAAATAATGAGCGCGCAAAGCCATTGAGCATACTCGAGAAGGGTGTCGCAAACTGTTCGGGCGTTAACGCGGCAGATCGTTTAACCAAAAACCACAACGGAAGCGCAATCTTGAGTTGTGTGAGCGCATTGTTGAGATACGCCGCGTTTAATAAAATTTGTTCACCAAAGGCTGGATGGAAATTTTTTTCATCCCAACCTTCTGGCCAAATAAGGGCGACGCTTGTGAGCGTAATTGTTTGCTGAACCTCTTGAATGACTTTGGCATAATCGCCCGGCGAAGTTTCGTCGATGATCCAAAGTGCTTCAGATTTTTTGGTGTAGCTATGGCCCGGTACGACATAAATGTTCGCAATGTCTGAGCCGCTTAGTGCTGTCGTTGGCACAGCCTCAATCGCCGAGGCGAAGACGAGTGTATGCCGGTGCTCTTGTGCAGATTTCAGAGTCAACGCTAAAGCGCTTTGTGGTTGCCAAACTGGTTGATAGAATGCCTGTATGTTTTGAGTGGCATTTTGTTGATATTCGTCGATTAACACTTGGCAAATTTTATTCAACAAGACATCATCTTCAGCATTAAACTGATTCCGTTGCGCTAAGTGAGCACGAAGATTGCTGAGGTTGCCGTCTTTGATCAGTTCAAGCAGCTTGAACGAGTGAACACTTTCGCCTGCGGCGGTGATTGGGCTAGAGTTGAACCAGTGACGCTGCCTCTGAAAGGCGTAGGTAGGCAAGTCAACGAAAGGGGCGGCTTGCACGCCGTAGACTTTTAGCCAGTCGAGCGCCAGTCCTGCCATGTACATTTGCGACAAACCTTCGGCCAGCGACTGCGACGCAATTTTATTTTTTCTCAAACTCGGAATCAAACTTCTAGTCTGGGCGGCTTCATTTTGACCAATCATCCCAAGCAAAATCGGCTGAGGACCAATCTCCATCAGTACACTAAAGTCGTCGTTGAGCAAGTGGTCAGTGATCTTGGTAAATTGCACTGGCTGACGGATATGATCTCGCCAATAGCGTGCGGTCTGAATGTCTTGTTGAGCGAGCGCACCGTCTACATTTGAAAGCAGAGGAATCTGGGCAGGGTTGAACTTGATCGTTTCGGCAAACGACAAGAACTCACCGAGCATGGGCTCCATGAGTGCCGAGTGAAACGCATGTGATACGGCTAGCTCGCGATATTTGATAGCTGACTCGGTCAGCACCGTTCGAAAGTCTTCTAGCGCACTGAGATCGCCAGAGACCACGGTCTCTTTCAACGTATTGAGCCCTGCAATTTCAATTGAGCCAGAGGTCTTGATTTTGCTTAACAGACGTTGAACCTCAGCGGCAGAGGCAAACACTGCCATCATGCCACCCTTCACTTGCAGTTGATGCATCAAACGAGCACGCGTCGAAATCAGCTTCAAACCGTCTTCAAGCGAAAACACACCCGCGATGCAGGCGGCCACGTATTCACCAACGCTATGTCCGGCTACGACGTCGGGCCTGATTCCCCAGGACAACCAAAGTTGCGCAAGAGAATATTCAACAGCAAAGAGCGCTGGCTGCGTATATAAGGTTTGATTCAGTGCACCAGTCTGATCCTCAAAAAGCAATTTAAGCAATGATTGCTCGAGGATTGGGTCGAGATACGTCGCACACTGCTGCAGAGCGTCTCTGAAGACGGTTTCAGTGTCGAAAAGCTCTTTACCCATTCCTGGATATTGCGATCCTTGTCCTGTAAATAGCCAAGCAACTTTCGGTGCCTGACCATTCAAGTTCAGTTTCTTATTTAACGCTAAAGTTTGTAGTGGCTGAGTTAAAAAAACGTTTAATTTTTCAAGTAACTCTTCTTTTGAGCTGGCAACGATCGACAGCCTATTTTCAAACTGTGTGCGGTGCACGCTTGCGGCTAGGCAAAAGGCGGTCAGTTCTTCGACGGGTGTTTGTTTTAGCTGTCTGACAAAACGTCTGACTTGCTCGCTTAGCGCTTTGGGCGAGCGGGCGCTAATATTTAGGATTTGAACGGGTCGCTGGACTAGCGTGGCGAGTGCAGAGATTGCCTGATCACGGATCGGTGCTTCTTCTAAAATGACGTGGCTGTTGGTACCGCTAAAACCAAACGAACTGACACCAGCCATACGCGTTTTGTTTTTTGTCAGCCAGTCTTGTCGTTGATGGGTGATTGCAAATGGCAGACTGCTCCAGGGAATGTGCGGATTTTGCTCAGCACAATTTAGATGCGCGGGTAACACTTTATGTTGCAAGGCCAACACGACTTTAAGCAGCCCGCTGATGCCTGCTGCACCCTCCATATGACCGACATTGGTTTTCACCGAACCGATCTTTAAGGGCTCTGCGGTTGTGCGCGTGCTAGAAAATACCTCGGCCAACGCGCCGATCTCAATGGGGTCGCCAAGGCTCGTGCCTGTGCCATGCGCTTCGATGTAGTCGATTTGATCGGCTTGTACGTTGGCATTTTTGAGCGCTTGCTGGATCACGCGTTGCTGCGATGGCCCGTTGGGTGCGGTCAAACCGCTGCTCGAGCCATCTTGATTCACAGCGCTGCCTCGAATCAAGGCGAGGACACGATCGTGCTCAGTGTCGACGTCCGATAATCTTTTTAGTACGATAAGTCCGCAACCTTCTCCACGTCCAAAGCCGTTTGCGTCAGACGAGAACGCTTTGCACTTTCCGTCGGGTGACAACATTCGATTACGAGAAAAATCGATGCTGGTCTCAGGGCTTAAGGTGAGATTGACCCCGCCTGTGATGGCGAGATCACATTCTAAATTGCGTAAGCTTTGACAGGCTAAATGAACTGACACAAGCGATGATGAGCAAGCTGTATCAATGGCCACACAGGGTCCCTCGAGCCCTAAGATATAAGAGAGTCGACCTGACGCAACACTATGCGCCATTCCTGTCGTCATATAGGCATCTATTTCGGTCTTGTCTCGTGACATCGACAGGCGACTGTAATCTTGATTGCAGATGCCGATGAAAACGCCGGTTCGACTTCCTGCAAGAGACTCTGGAACGATGTTTGCGTGTTCGAGCGACTCCCAACAGACTTCAAGCAATAGGTGCTGTTGGGGATCCATGTTTTTTGCTTCGCGGGGCGAGATTCCAAAAAACTCTGGATCCGACTCTTGCACCTTAGAAAAAAAAGATCCTTGCGTCGTGATGATTTTTCCAGCGTCATCGTAACTGGGACTGTAATAGGCTTGACCGTCCCAGCGACTTTCAGGAATGGTCGCAATCGTGTCTTTTCCTGAACTGAGCAGTTCCCAAAAATCTTCAGGTGAGGCAATATCGCCAGGAAATCGACAACCCAGACCAATGATGGCAATCGGCTCAGTTTGTTGCTTTTCTAACGCGTCAATTTTCTTCCGCGCAGCTTGCAACGCCAAAAGCGCCTGTTTGACGGAGGTAAGATGACTTTCAGGGGCGGACTGTTCCATTGCAAATAAACCGAAAAAGAGTCCACGTATTCGCTTGGTTGCGCACTTGAATTGAATCGTTAGAACTGATTAATTGACGTCCGTTGACCTTAACATATGCACAACTGCACATTCTCACAATTTCGCACAGAATGACGTAGTAGTCAGACCGCGTTTTCTCGCGGCAGATCGTTGAGTCTGAGCTCGGCTGAGTGACACAAAGACTTTAATTTTGCTAAATATAACTTTACTAAATTGCTCGCCCAAACTTATTTCTGACGTGTCACCAACGCCTACGTCTGATTAGTCACCAAAGCCTATGTCTGATCGGTCACCAAAGCGCATCCCTGATCAGTCTTCAAGGCCCATCGCTGATCGGTCTCCAAGGCCCATCGCTGATCAGTCTCCAAGGCTCATCTCTGATCAGTCTCCAAGGTCCACAGCTAATCAGTCACCAAAGCCCATTTCTTTGAGAGTTTTTCTGAGTTCTTCGGCAGCCTCTTGATCGCTTAACTGTTCAATCGCCTGAGTATCAAAGTCGCTCGACTCCTGCTGCTTTTCCTCGACCAGAGGCCATTGCTCATTGACTTTGGTCAATAGATAGTTTGCCAGACCATTGGCGTTCGGGTAATCAAAGGCCAGCGTTGCTGGTAGCGAAACGGTCAGTGCTCGACTCAAGCGATTTTTGAGCTCAACCGCTGTCAGTGAGTCCATCCCCATATCTAAGAAGCCTTGCTTTCGGTCAATATTCTTTGACTTGGGCAAGCTTAGGACGGTGACGATATTCTGTTCGATCAGCTTCACGATCAGGGCAGTTCGCTGTTCAAGATTGGCAGTCGCGATCTCGTTGAGCAACGAAGTTGTTGCCTCTTGGCGAGGTTGATTGATGGGCTCTTGTTGAAACTCAGTTAAAAACGCTGTGGGTTTCTTATGACTTTGATAGGTTCGCCAGTCAATATCGAAGACGCCGAGTTGTGCTCCGTGGTGTTGCAAGGCTTGCTTCAACGAGGCCAAAGCAAGGTGAGGGGGCATCGCTTTAATCCCTTGCTTGGCTAGGTTGGCGGGCGAACTCATTCTTGCTGCTAAGCCAATGTCAGCCCAAGCGCCCCAATTAATCGCGAGCGCAGCACGGCCCGTTGAGCGTCGATAGTGTGCGAACGAATCTAAAAATGCATTCGCGGCCGCGTAGTTCGCTTGGCCGGGCGCGCCGAGCATCGCGGTCGCCGAAGAAAACAGCACGAAGAGGTCTAAATTGAGGTCAAGTGTTTGTTCATGGATCAGCCAGGTGCTGTCGACTTTTGAACGCAGCACTCTGTCAAAGCGCTCTGCGCTCTGTAGCGACAGCACGCCATCGTCAAGTACGCTGGCGCAATGGAAGATGCCCGCTAGCCGTCGCCCAGAGCTCTTAAGTTGAAGAATCAACTCGGCGACCTCGGCTGGTGCTGTGATGTCGGCCTGAAACACCTCGATATTTGCACCAGTCTGCGTTAGCGTAGCGAGTTGCGCTTGCTTAGCCAGAGTGGGTTTGCTTCGCCCCACCAAGCAAATATTCTGCGCTGTTTGCTCAACCAGCCAGTTAGCCAGGCTCAAGCCCAAATCCCCTAAACCACCAAGAATGAGGTACAGATCCTTCGGGTCGTTTGAGATGAGGGGTTGCTGGTACAGGTCGATGATAACTTTGCCAGTGTGTTTCGCCTGTTGCATCGTGCGAAACGCCGTTTCGACAGCCTCGGCCGCAAACGTCTGGTAGGGCAGTGGTTTGAGTTCGCCGGTCGCAAAACGCTCTAGCAGCTTGTGCAGCAACGCCTGTAACACATGACGCTGCTCGCGGTAGAGCACCATCAGATCAATCGGAAAGTATTCTATTGACGTAGAGAACTGTGCGATTTGCTCGGGTGTACGTAAATCAGTGATGCCGATCTCAAGAAAACGTCCGCCTGCTCTTAAGAGGCGCAAGCTTGCATCAGTCAACTCACCGCGCAAGCTATTGAGTACAACGTCCAGCCCCTCGCCTTGAGTGAGAGTTTGGATGCTGGCTTCAAACTCAGTGGTGCGCGAATCAAAGATGTGTTCAACACCGAGGTCTTTCAGAATTTGCCATTTGCCTTGGCTTGCAGTGGCAAACACCACAGCACCAGCAGCCTGTGCGATTTGGATGGCAGCCTGACCCACGCCACCGGTCGCGGCATGAATCAGCACGCGTTCACCAGCTTTTATGTGCGCCAAGCTTTCTAGCGCATAGGCAGCGGTCAAAAACGTAATTGGGATGGTAGCTGCCGCCCGATCATCGAGGCTGTCAGGAAGCGAAACCGTGGTCGCGACTGGCGCGCAGATCAAGCGACTCAAACTACCAGGAACCATCGCCAACACGCGCTCGCCGACACTGAACTCTGTGACGCCCGGGCCAAGCTTGACCACGCGTCCTGCGCATTCAACGCCTAAGCCATCGCCCATCGCCGGTACGCGGTGTAGGGCTAGTAACAC
>JBAWWV010000226.1:0-6408 GCA_037146575.1 Alcaligenaceae bacterium
CCTCTGACGCGCACGAACAGGGCGGCCACGCAACCTGCCAACGAGGCCACTAACAGTGCCCAAGGCAAGGCTTCTAACCCTAGCCAGGCCCCATTAGCCGCAGCTAGTTTTAAATCTCCAAAGCCAATGCCATCGCGGCCACTGCACACCCGATGCGCCGCCCAAATAACCCACAACACCCCATAACCGACTGCAGCACCCAAGACAGCATCGTCTAGCGCTACCCAGCCGCCCGACCAGTGAAACAGTAAGCCAGCCCACAAAAGTGGCAGCGTCAAGGCATCAGGTAACAAGCGGGTCTGCGCATCTATACGGGCCAACACCTGCAACGTCGCGCAGTAGGCTGCGGCAGCCCAGGCGGTCCAACTCGCGCCCCAGTTGAGCATCACGAACACCGAGCTTACGCATAAGCCGCCTGCGAGCAGTGCATCTAAATAAATCTTGGTGCATGGCTGGCGTTGGACCACGCCCGAAACCATCGAGCCAGCCGCCGCAGACTGCGCCAGCAGACACTCAGACACCACGCGCGCTGCTGGCACCAACAGCGCCGCGCTGAGCCCTCCAAGGGGCAGTCCGATCAGTAACGCAGCTACCAATCTGTCAAACATGGCACTTGGTTACAAAGTTACAGTGCATGGACTGTGCCAAATGCGTAGAATGCATAGAATCCTTGAAGTTTCTTGAATTAGGAAGTCTCGATCATGTTTCAAAGCACAGAGCGCCTCGCTCAACACGTATTAAAATTTCGGCCTCACCTGATCGCTTTTTTGGCGATGGGGCTAACCGGCTGTGCACAAATGCAGCAGGCGGGCTATTACAACCCTCCTCCAGCCAGCACAACCACCGACGCAATTGCCCAAGGCGATGGCATCTATAACAACCAAACTCTGCGGGCTCCAAACCAAATTCAAATTGGTTTGCAGCAGTCTGGTGCTACGACCCGAACCGCGACAACCTCCGTACCTGCTGCAAGCACGGTAGCAACCACTCCGCGCCCAACCGTAGCAGGGCAAATCCCGGGGACAAACGTGATTTCTGGTGCACCTGCCTCCACCTATGACAGCGCACAGGCACCGGCAGACGCGCCACCCTCAACTACAGTTGCGAACGCTGACAGCGCTTCAAACGGTACGACAGCCCCAACCGAAAGCCTGCAAGCCGCCTTGATCCCCGAACCTCAAAGCTTTGCGGGCACCTTGCCGTGTTTTCACCCAGAAATGAAATGCTCAGCGCAGCGCGTGACGATTACCCTAGCGCCCAACGGTCGCTGGCGCGCCCGCGCAGCGTACTTAGAGCAAAGCAGCAAGAACAGCACCGTACAAACCGAACAGGGCTGCTGGCGTGCTTCGGCACTAGCCGTACCGCGTGTCGTGTTGCTCAATAACCAAGGCAATGTGCGCGCCGAACTTGCAATGACCTCGGGCGACGCGCTGCGACTCATTTCAATGAACGGTAGCTCAGCAAACCTTACTTACAATCTTTCGCGTCAACCTGACCTTGACCCAATTGATGAGTTAAAAGGCAAGCCAGCACCAAACTGCCCATAAGCTTTAGCTAAGCCTACGGCTGGCCCACACCATACCCAGGCCTAATCAGCCTGATCCGAAAACCATCCATGGTCGTTAGCTTGGCTTGGGCCCGGTTCAGGCGGGTGAGATGGCTCGGGGCTAATGCAAACGGTTCGAGCCAGCTGTACGGCATTTCGGACCCCCATCTTGTAAAAAATACGGGCACGATGTGCCTCAACGGTGCGCATCGAGATACCCAGTTCACTTGCGATTAGCTTGTTAGACTTTCCTTCAGCAACAGGATGAATGACGTCGCGCTCGCGCGCAGTCAGCACTTTCCAGCCAGCGCCTGCTCTGTTTTCTGAATATTTCATACTGCCTCCGTGTCAACACGAAACGCAGTCTGTCATGGCTGAACTCGAGAGAATAGCTGTCAAATCTGACAGGCGGATTAACCCTAGGGTTGCGACAACAACACTCAGAGTTCGAGGTTATCAATCAAACGGGTTGCACCTAACTTAGCGGCAGCCAATACCACTAACGGTTCAGCAGCCGCAAGATCTTGAGGCGTTGGCTTGTTAAGATCGCGCTGGCGGCGAATCGCAATATAGTCAACTTGCCAACCTCGGTTCTGCAGGGCATTGGCAGCCTCGTGCCCGAGCTTGGTGGTGTCGAGTTCGCCAGCCCGCAGCTGCTGCTGCACGGACTGCAGCGCGGCATAGAGCTGCGGTGCCTCAGAACGCTCATGCGGCTGCAAATAAACGTTACGCGATGACAAGGCCAGGCCATCGTCAGCCCGCACTGTTTCGTGCGCCAAAATCTCAACGGGCAACTGAAACTGGCGACACATATTACGTATCACCATCAGCTGTTGATAATCTTTTTTGCCAAATACCGCCACGCCGGGCTGCACACAAGAAAAAAGTTTCAAAACCACTGTACTCACGCCACCAAAAAATCCAGGACGATGTTCACCTTCAAGAATATCACCCAACTCTTGAGGGGGTTGCACACGATAGTTTTGCGGTTCGGGGTAAAGCTCGCGCTCATCTGGCGCAAACAAGCAATAAACATCGCGGTCACGTTGCAGCTTTTTAATATCGTCTTGCAGCGTACGCGGGTATCTTTCAAAATCTTCGCCCGGGGCAAACTGCAAGCGGTTCACAAAAATACTTGCAACAACAGGATCGCCATGTTGCCGCGCGAGTTTCATCAATGCCAAATGACCTTCGTGCAAGTTGCCCATAGTGGGCACAAACGCCACGCGCAACTGCCCACGCAATTGGTCACGCAATTCTTGGATGGTATGAACAACCTTCAATTCTTTGTCTCCGTGTCTTGGCAAACGCGATCTAAACTGCCGCGCTCGTATAGGCCAAACGCACATAAATCGGGGCGTAGGGTTCAGCTTGGGTGATTTCTAATAATGTTTCACGCGCTAACTCAAGCAATGCCAAGAAATGTACCACCACGACAGCGATCGGAGCACCCTCAGCGATACGCTCCATGAAAAGCGCACCAAACTCGATGAAACGCACCCCATTCAGGCGACGCAGAATATGCGTCATATGATCACGCACTGACAATTGCTCACGGGTGATGTGATGATGCGCGTTCAACTTCGCACGCTTTAAGATATCAATCCAGGCCTGCCGCAAATCTTCGACACTCACGTCGGGCAAGGCGCGCTCAACACGTAAGTCGGCAAAGGCCTGCGAGCGTTGAAAGTCACGCCCCAACTGAGGCAACGCGTCCAGCTTTTGAGCCGCGAGCTTGATTTGCTCGTACTCAAGTAAACGACGCACCAGCTCGGCGCGCGGGTCTTCTACCTCTTGCCCCGTATCGGATTTTTTAACGGGTAACAGCATGCGCGCTTTGATTTCGATCAGCATCGCTGCCATCAAGAGATACTCTGCCGCAAGTTCTAGGTTGTGCATCCGAATTTGATCGACATACGACAGATACTGCCGCGTGACCTCTGCCATCGGAATATCAAGCACATTGAAGTTTTGCTTGCGGATGAGATACAGCAGCAAATCGAGCGGGCCTTGAAACGTCTCAAGAAATACCTCGAGCGCATCTGGCGGAATATAAAGATCGGTGGGTAACGAAAACAGCGGCTCGCCATACAAACGGGCAAGCGCCACTGCGTCGATGACGTCAGGAGTCGTGTCGACCGAGGGTGTAACAAGCGCATTCAGGCTCGCGCCTGAAACTTGAGTCGAAGCCATGAAAACTAATTATTTTGATACACGTAGGGGCCTTGACGTACCCGCGCCTGTTTGAACCCTTCAGTCAGTTCGGGGTCTTGAGGCTTATCCCATAAGCGCGCGCGCCCATCACGCTGACGTTGCTCGACATCCGTGTGTGCAGCTTTGTAAGCCTGAAGAAATTGGGTAATTTCTGAAGTGTAGTTCTCGGCCATGGCATTTTTATAAATAATTAAACTGGTGCTTAGTGTACTGTAGAGCTTGATCCTCATGCTTAGTGCCTTGATCCCCTAAGATTGCCGCGATGTCGACTGCTCCATCTGGCCTAAACCGCCCACCACCAGCCTCACCTTACCCAAAAGATGCCGCGAAACCCGAGCGAATGCTGCCTTTTATCGTCGGTTGCGCGCTACTCATGCAAATGCTCGACTCGACGGTGGTCACGACGGCCTTACCAACCATGGCGGCTGATTTGGGCGCCGACCCTGTACGCTTGAATATTGCAATCACCTCGTATCTTCTGGCCGTGGCCGTCTTTGTCCCCATCAGCGGCTGGGCTGCCGACCGTTACGGGGCCAGGCGCGTCTTTATTGCCGCCATCGCCCTGTTTACGCTGAGTTCACTTACCTGTGCACTGTCAACCACCCTCACGCAGCTTGTCGCATCCCGGGTTGTGCAGGGCATCGGGGGGGCCATGATGGTGCCCGTCGGACGCATCATTCTGCTGCGCACGATTCCCAAACACGAACTACTGAAGGCCATGGCCTTTTTGTCCATGCCGGCCTTGATTGGGCCAATGGCTGGGCCACCTCTTGGCGGACTGTTAGTGACCTACGCCTCTTGGCACTGGATTTTTTTAATTAACCTCCCAATTGGCATCTTAGGAATCTGGATGATTTTGCGTTTTGTGCGCGAATTACCCAACGATCACCAGCCCCACCCACTGGACTGGCTAGGATTTGTGCTCAGCGCGCTATGCATGGCGACCTTGGTCGCGGGCTTTGAATCCTTGGGCCAAGGCGGGCCCTCCGTGGCGGTGTCAGCAGTCCTGATTACAACCGGCCTTGTTTCGGGTGCGCTGTATTACTGGCATTCGCAGCATCATTCAGATCCAATCTTGGATTTGTCTTTATTGAAAATCCACACCTTCAGGGTCTCAACGATTGCCGGTAATCTTTGTCGCTTCGGGGTGGGTGCAGTGCCCTACTTGTTAGCCTTAATGCTGCAGATCGGCTTTGGGTTGAGCGCGCTCTCGGCCGGCCTCATCACCTTCGCCGGCGCGGTCGGGGCAATGGCCATGAAGATGGCAGCACCGCGGATTCTTGATCGCTGGGGTTATCGACGTGTGCTGACAGTCAATGCGATCTTTACCGGAGCAAGCCTTGCGAGTTGCGCTTTTTTTACCGCGTCAACACCTGCAGTGGTCATGATTGGTGTGTTGCTGTTTGGTGGTTTTTTTAGATCGTTGCAGTTCACTGCAATTAACACACTGGCCTATGCGGATATTACTCAAACCAGCATGAGCCGCGCGAGCAGCTTTGCCGCCATGGGACAACAACTAGGTGTGAGCTTAGGGGTGGGGGTGGCCGCAGAGGCGCTACACCTGAGCATGCTTTGGCGAGGCTCGAGTCAGCTCATCGCTGCCGATGTTGTCGTTGGGTTTTTAGTGATTGGCGTGCTGTGCGCCTTGCCAAGCTTTGCTTTCTGGCGGCTACCACCCGATGCAGGCGAAAGTTTGCGACAAAATCGACCTAGCTAATATGCCGCACCTGAAAGCTTGACCAGCTCTTGATACTTGGCCCGCTCGGTTGCCACAAAGGCGGTCATTTGCTCGACCGACAAGCTGGCAGCTTCAGAACCCATTGTTTTTAAGCGCTCTTTCACGTCAGGTTCAGCAAGCGCCGCCATATACGCCACGTGCAGTTTTTCGACGACCGCCGCGGGTGTCCCTGCAGTGGTGAACACGCCAAACCAAGTACCAATATCAAACGGCTCAATACCCGCCTCTTGCATGGTGGGCAACTCGGGCAATAACCCTGAGCGCACCTTCGTTGTCACCGCCAGGGCTTTCACTTTTTTCTCGCGAATTAAGTTCGCCGCCGCAGCCAAGTTATCAAACATCAAGGCAGATTGACCTGACAGCAACGCTAATTGTGCGGGCGCCGCACCCTGATAAGGAATATGCACCATCTCAACCTTTGCGCGTGCGCTGAGCAAGGCCCCCGCCAAATGGCCTGCGCTGCCTGAACCACCCGAACCGTAATTCAATTGCCCTGGATTTTTACGCGCATACGCGACAAGATCTTGCACCGTTTGAATGTTATTTTTTTGAGCAAAATCAACATTGACTAACAACACATTTGGCACAGACGCCACTAGCGCAACGGGTGCAAAATCCTTGATCGAGTCATACGGAATCGAAGCAAACAGCCACGGATTAATCGCGTGGGTAGCAACCGCCCCCATCACTAGGGCATAACCATCTGGCTGGGCTTTCGCAATTAAATCAGCACCGATATTGCCACCTGCGCCAGGCTTATTTTCAACCACAATGGGTTGGTCCAAGCTTGCTTTGACTTTTTCTGCCAAGACCCGCGCCATGACGTCGAGCGGGCCGCCCGGCGGATACGGGACGACAAAGCGCAACGGCTTGGTTGGAAAACTCGCATTGGATGAGTCGATCGTTGAAG
>JBAWWV010000227.1:0-6379 GCA_037146575.1 Alcaligenaceae bacterium
CCTCTATTTATTATCGATTTACCAACGTGATCACGCTCAAACCGTGGCGTTAGATTTACTCGCCACCACGATCCGCACCTTGCAGTATTCGATGGAGCACGTGCCCCCGCCCGAGCGTGCAGAGTTCGTTCGCCAGGCCTCTCAAGGACATTGGCGGATGTGGTCCAAACCCTTGCCCAACGAGGCCCGACTGCAACGCAGAGCCGCCAGAAACGAACTTGCGGCTACGCGCATGCCTCATGCAAAAGATGGGCAGGCGCCACGCCCATCTGACCCAGCCTCAAACACAAATCCAACTCAGACCCTTCCCGCAGAACCGCCTTCCGCTCTCGCGCCGGTAGCCCCAAAAGGGCCGCCTGCCGCCCTTGCGCCCTCTGAACGGCCCGCGACACTTGCGCCAGCAAAACCCTGGCTACGCGACGACTTCGCGACCGACGATGTTAGACGTGGGCTGACTCGGCTGATTGGACGTTTGAACAATCGTTTAAGCGGAGACAGCCGCGTGGCCCTATCGCGCGGTCCCACTCCCGAAATCTATATTTCGCTCACGCGCCCCAACGAAACCGAATTGCCTCGCCATCGTGAATGGCTGGTGATTCCGCTTGATCGCATTGATCCCCCGATAGCGACCTCGCTCGTGATCTGGTGGCTCAGCGGACTTGCGTTGCTGCTGCTACTTGCCACATGGTTCTCGTGGCACATCACCCGGCCGATTACTCACTTAGTCGATGCGACTGATCGACTGGCCGCAGGAAAACCCGCACGCGTTGAGCCAGCGGGCCCCGCAGAAATCAAACGTCTAGGTGAACGTTTTAACGCCATGCTCGAAGCACTGAGCCAATCAGACTCCACTCGCCGCACACTGCTGGCTGGCTTACCTCACGATCTGAAAGCACCACTCTCTCGCATGTGGTTACGCATTGAGATGAGCGATGACACGTCTTTCAAAGAGGGTATGCGCAAAGACCTGCAAGACATGCAACAAATGGTGGATCAATTTATTCAGTACGTGCGAGGTTCTGACCCTGCAACTTATCAGTTTGCGACGTTTGCTCTCAATGACTGGGTGACCGAACGTGTTGCAAACTGGAGCGGTGCGCGCAATGAGGTCATGCTGGTTGGCGTACCTGCACAGGTCATGGTCTGCGCAGATGGCGCAGCGCTTTCGCGCCTGCTTGATAACTTAATCAGCAATGCTTTGCATCATGGCGCACCGCCTGTCGAGATTTTTCTGAACGCTGTTGAAACTTGGGCCGTACTCATTGTGACCGATCACGGCCCAGGCATCCCACCCGAGCGACGTGCCGACGCGATCAAGCCTTTTGTGCGACTCGACGAGGCGCGCACGCGAACTGGTAACGTTGGGCTAGGCTTAGCGTTAGCCGAGGCAATCGCCTTGGCGCATGGCGGTACGCTGACTCTTGATCAAGCAAATGATCATGGCGGGCTCAAGGTCGAGCTTCGCTTACCACTCGCAGCCTAGTCTCGATCATTCTGGCAGGCTTCGATCGCAGACCGCAGTGGTTATAAGCGTCAGTGTCAGAGCAAAAGTGTATTGATGACAACGTCACGGTGCGCGTCCGAACAATCCCCGATACGTCATCAGATTAAAAATCACCATGATCGGTAAAACCACGACGGTGGCGACCAACACGAGTTGGAGCGAACCTTGCACAGCCGCGGCGTCCCACAACGTCAGGTTATCAAGAACAACAAACGGAAACATGCTGTATGTCAGCCCACTGAGCATTGCGCAAAACAAAATCAAACACAAAGTGAAGGGCAACCACACTAAATGACGATAGCGCGGCTGAACCACCCGGCTCAGGCTCATGTCGATACCAACAAAACACACCAGCATGAGCAGCCACACGGGGGCAGCCATCACAAGATTCGTGGCACTGCTCCATTTATAGAAAATGGCGGGATTTGCCAGGCCCAGCGCGATCGATACCGCGACCATGCCGGCAGCAGCCCAACGAATCGCGTGGCGCGCCCATTGAGCCGCAAACAACTGCAGGGCATCGCGCAAGCGCATCACCAACCAGCAGGCGCCCAACAATCCATAAGCGGCCACTGTACAAAGGGCAATGAAACCGGTAAACCACAAGGATGGTGCATCTTGTTTTGCACCTAAGACTAGCTGGGAAATTAATGCACCATGGCCAAGGGCAGTTAATACCGAGCCCAGCCAAAACAAAGTCATCCAGCGCCCGCGCTTGTCGCTCGCTGCCCGAATACGAAACTCAAAGGCCACGCTACGCAGCATGACACCAAGCATCGTCAAAGACATTGGCACATAGAGGGCGCCCAGCACCGCACCCCAGGCCATCGGAAACGCCGTCAAGAACAACCCAAGCGCCAATAACAACCAAAATCCATTGGCATCGCGCAACGGACTTAAGACCACCATCAACTGCGAACGTGATTGTTTAGGCGCCAGAAGCACCAACACCCCCACGCCAATATCGAAACCATCAAACAGGGCGGCTCCAACAATTAAGATAAAGAGCAGCGCCATCATGAGCAAAGGCATCCAAAACGCTGGATTACCCGCGTTTAAGCCTAACGAGGCAGACAGCGCATCAATCATGGACGCATACCAGGTTTGCGCACGGGGACAACTCCAAAACGCGCCGCGTGCGAAAGCATTTGAATAAAACCCGCCACCATGACGGCATACGTGGCGACTGCTCCTACCAATACCCAGGCCAGGGTCGCCGGCGCAGCGTCAACGACAGCGTCTTGTTGCAGCAAAGCACCCCACACCAGGTAGGGTGAGCGCCCAAGATCTGAGAGGTTCCAACTTAACAACCACGTTAAAGCGCCCAGCCCACCGGCCCACACTTGCAGGCGCAGCAGCCAGGCGGGCTGACGCGACGGTTCAAACCCCTTGCGCCACCCAACGAAAAGCGTGAAGGCAATCAACAGGCTCGACAAGGTACCGGCCAGCAACGCCGCGCGTAAGAGCCAAAATAACAGTACCACTGGCGGCAGGATTTCGTCAGTCGGACTCAGCCCCACGACGCTCGCATTTGGCTGCGTGCCTAGCCACCGTTGCACGCTCACGTCAGAGGCTAAAAAAACCTCTGTCGAACGCGTTTGAAGGTTGGGTGAGCCTAGCCACACCCAACGAGGTGCAACCGGACTCTGCCAGACGCCCATCTGAGCAGCCGCAACGACTGGTTGATAACGAGCTACCATCCTGGCATTGCCATCGAAGGCGGCCCAATACAGAACAACCGCACAAACCGACACCAGCAACCCAGTGCGAAACGACAAACGTTCACCCTCGCTTAATGGGCGGCGCAAAGCCTGCCAAGCCGTCACGCACAGCAAGAGCAAACCGGCAAACAAAAACGCCCCTGCGATAAAACCCAGGGAACGCCACAGTACAAACGGAGTCAGGATGATTTCGTTCCAGCCATAGACTTGGTACCGCCCGTCGATCAAACCGGCTCCGAGTGGCGCCTGGGCCCAGGTATGCAACACGACCGCCCAAAATAAGGTCAGGGTCAACCCAAGGGCAACCATTAACACGGCAAAAAAATGAGCTTTGGCTGATACACGGCGCTGCCCAAACAACACCACCCCCATAAAAAGCGACTTTGTGACAAAAAAAGTGGTCAGACCAAAGGCCAGTAAGGGGCCGGCAACGTTACCTGTGCGCTCAATCAGCTCAGGCCACAGTGTGCCAAACTCAACCAGTACCGGCAACGCTGTCGCCAACGCCAAAAAAAAGGATAAGGCGAAAATTCTGACCCAAAACCGGTAGGCGGTCATCCAGCCAGAATCAGGAGTTTGCCAGGCGCGAAAGCGAAATCCGCACAAAATCCAGCCCAGCGCCATGGCGAGCGCAGCAAACAAAACGTGCATGTTCAGACTGAGGGCGAACTGCGCACGGGCGAGAAAAAGTGCTGAAATTTCCATGATTTGGGCTAGTGTAGACCGGTCGTGGCAAAATGATCCTTTCAATACGGCTTCAATACTCAAAATCCTGTATGACCACTGACTCTGTTTCACCGGTTACGACCAATTTTTTACGCAATATTATTGAAGCCGATCTGGGCGCCCAGCGCTTTGCGGGCAAGCTGTGGGCAGGCCTTCCGGGTCCCGCGTCTGTACAGGCGGGCGGGTCACCCGACCCTGCCAAAATCCGCACGCGGTTTCCGCCCGAGCCCAACGGCTACCTGCATATTGGTCATGCCAAGAGCATCTGCCTGAACTTTGGCTTGGCGCGCGACTACGGTGGCGTCTGCCATCTGCGTTTTGACGATACCAACCCTGAAAAAGAAGAGCAAGAATACGTCGATGGCATCATTGATGCGGTCAAGTGGCTGGGCTTTAACTGGCAAGCAAACGGTGCAGAGCATCTGTTTTTTGCCAGCGATTACTTTGGTGTGATGTATGACTGCGCCGTAGCGCTGATCGAAGCCGGTCATGCTTATATTGATGAGCAAAGCCCCGAGCAAATGCGCGCCACGCGCGGCACACTCACAGAAGCGGGCCAAAATTCACCCTGGCGCGAGCGCCCTGCCGCTGACTCAACCCGCATACTGAACGAAATGCGCGAAGGCAAACATGCTGACGGCAGCATGGCGTTACGCGCAAAAATTGATATGGCTTCGCCCAATATCAATATGCGCGATCCCGTCTTGTACCGGATCCGGCATGCCACCCACCATCGCACCGGTGACCAATGGTGCATTTATCCGATGTACGCCTTTGCCCATCCGATCGAAGACGCGCTCGAAGGCATCACCCACAGCATCTGCACGCTCGAGTTTGAAGACCAACGACCGTTTTACGACTGGACGCTGCACCGCCTGAACGAGCTTGGCAAGTTGGCAGCACCTCTACCCCACCAGTACGAATTTGCACGGCTCAACATGAGCTATATCGTGACCAGCAAACGCAAACTGCTGCAGCTCGTCAAAGAAGGCCACGTCACGGGTTGGGATGACCCACGCATGCCAACCATTGTGGGCTTGCGTCGGCGCGGCTACACCCCCGAAGCGTTGCGTTTATTCTGTGAGCGCACCGGTGTGTCTAAAAATAACGCTCGCATTGACTACAGCTTATTAGATCAGGCATTGCGCGAAGTGCAAGACCCGGTTGCCCCACGTTCAGTCGCCATCCTTGACCCTTTAAAACTTGTCATCACCAATTTTCCAGAGGGTCAGGTCGAGCCTTGTCAGGCACCACGTAACCCACACGATCCGCAAGCGGGTCAGCGCCAGTTTGGATTTACCCGAGAACTCTGGATTGAACAAGAGGACTTCGCAGAGGTACCACCCCCAAAATACTTCAGGTTGTATCCAGGTAACTCGGTACGCTTAAAGTACGGGTATGTGGTGACCTGCACCGGCTTTACTAAGGATGCCTCAGGCAACATCACTGAAGTGCATGCTGAATACAACCCAGACACAAAAAGTGGCACAGCCGGCTCAAATGCAGTCAAGGTGAAGGGGACAGTGACCTGGATTAGTGCAGCACAGGCGATTCCTGCTGAAATTCGCCTATACGATCGCCTGTTTTCAGAGCCCTTTCCCGACGCGGGTGACAGCGACTTTTTGACCTGCCTGAATCCAAAGTCGGTGCAAAGCGTCAAAGCCTGGCTTGAACCAGGGACGGTTGCCACCAATGGAGTGGTCTCTCAGTTTGAGCGCTTGGGGTACTTTGCTGTCGACTCTGTTGACTCGACCCTCGAGCGGCCAGTTTTTAATCGTGTCACAACGCTAAAAGATACGTGGGCCGCTGGCGTCTGAGTTATTATTCTCAGTCATGACGACCGAAATTTCAGCCCTCGATTTTAAAAGTGCCACGCTCTACGCGATTCGTGTCGTGTTGCAGCACGCCGATACCCAAGCGCTGATCAAGGCGCTTAAAAAACGTATGGCTGACACAGGTACTTTTTTTGAAAACGAGCCGGTCGTGATTGACGCGGGGGCAGTCGACGCATTAGTTGACTGGGCGCCCTTACTCAAGGCCTTTGCCAACCACCACCTGCCTGTGATTGGCGTAGTGGCGCAAGGCGATAACCTGGCTGCAGCCAAAGCCTGTGGTTTGACCGCCGTTGATTTATCAACAAGCCCGGTGCGCAACGCCTCAGATACGAAAACGGCGGCCTCGGTGGCCGAGCCCGTTACGGCAAACGTGCCCACTCCTGAAGCAGCGGATGAGACTGCCGCGACAGCGGGCACAGCAGACGCCGCAAAGTCTGCAACGACAACGGCTTCGGGTGCGGCCTCGCCAGTCCCCGTTGGTACTGCAGCCACGGCAACAACTTCGGGCGCAACCCTGGCCGCGAGCAAAACGTCAAACACCGACACGCCGACCGCTGCGCCCACCATGGTGGGCGCAGCGGTCGGCGTGTCGG
>JBAWWV010000228.1:0-6372 GCA_037146575.1 Alcaligenaceae bacterium
AGAATCATCAGAATCATCAGAATCATCAGAATCATCAGAATCATCAGAATCATCAAAATCATCAAAATCATCTGAATCATCTGAATCAGCGAAACCAGCGAAACCAGCGCAATCAGGCAAATCACTCGAACCAACGGAGTCATCGGGATTGGTAGAACCCGCGGACTCAGTGAAATCAGCGAAATCACTGAAATTACCGGAGTCACCGGAACCCGTTGACTCATTCAAGCCGATTGAAAAGAAAGCAAAGGTGGTAAGGGCTGAAAAGGACACTGCGCCAGCACCGGCCTCGGCGATTGACGCCTTTGCAGCCTTTCTTGCCAAAGATGCTTTAAATCCTGACCCTCGAGACGACGATGGGTCTGAGGACGCGAAGCCCGTCAAAGCGGCTAAAAAACCACGTGCCAGCAAGACGGCGGGGCGAGACAAAAAGGCTTAGTGGCTTGATTTTAAGCAAAAACCTTGTGGTAATGCTCGAATCAAACCGGTGGGTTAGGCTAAAATGATCTCGACTATTTTGTCTTAGGCGGTCGATATATTTATGAACGAAATTATTGCTTTTGTCGCGGGTGGGTTGTTGCAAGCGTCGTGGTGGCAAGTTGCCCTGATCACCTTGGGGCTGACCCATGTCACGATCGCGGCCGTTACCATCTTTTTGCATCGTAGTCAGGCCCACCGCGGTCTTGATTTGCACCCCATGGTCATGCACTTTTTCCGTTTGTGGTTGTGGTTGACCACCGGGATGGTGACAAAAGAATGGGTGGCGATCCATCGTAAGCACCATGCACGTTGCGAACGCGAAGGTGATCCACATTCGCCCATGCTGTATGGCATTAATAAAGTGTTGTTTAGTGGTGCCGAGCTCTACCGTCACGAATCTAAAAATGCAGAAACTCTGTCTAAGTTTGGTCACGGCACTCCTGACGATTGGGTCGAAAAACACGTTTACTCGCGCTATAGCGCCCGCGGCATTTTGATCATGCTGGTCGTTGACGTGGCGCTGTTTGGTGCTCTGGGCTTGACCGTATGGGCCGTGCAAATGGCGTGGATCCCTTTTTGGGCCGCTGGTGTGGTCAACGGCGTAGGCCATTACTTTGGCTACCGTAATTTTGCGTCGCCCGATACGAGTACCAACGTGTTTCCGATCGGTATTTTGATTGGTGGCGAAGAACTCCACAACAATCACCATGCCTTTGGCACGTCTGCCAAATTTTCAAGCAAATGGTACGAGCTCGACATCGGCTGGACCTACATCCTGGGGTTGCAGGCGATTGGTCTGGCTAAGGTCAAAAAAGTGGCGCCTCGTTTGCAGCTTGAAGCGACAGGCAAAACTGGGGTCGACGCGCGCACGTTGCAGGGTGTGATTGCCCATCGGTTTGAGATTCTTGAACGCTATACCAGCATCATGAAAACCGCCTGCCGCGCTGAACTGACTCGCCTGAAAGCTTCACCTGCTAACGGCCAAGATGCTAATCACACTGAGGCACTTGCCGCGGCCACACATTGGCTTGGGCGTGGTGACGAAACTCTGCCTGCTGTTGAGCGTGCGCGTATCGAGCAAGCCTTGTCGCAGACTGCTGCGTTGGCGACGCTCGTGCAAATGCGCCACGATTTGGCTAAGCTTTGGGATAGTTCGACCGCCTCAAGCGAGCAACTACTGCATGACTTGCAGACCTGGTGCCAGCGTGCCCAGCAAAGTGGCATCTCTAGCCTTGAAGAGTTCGCCTTACGCTTACGCCGCTATGCGGCATGATCGACAAACTTAACGCACCTCAGCGCGAGGCAGTCACACTCGCAGCTCAACACGCTTTAGTGTTGGCAGGAGCGGGTAGTGGTAAGACGCGGGTGTTAACGACACGTATGGCTTGGCTGATTCAAACTGGCCAAGTCAGTCCGCAAGGCCTGTTGGCAGTTACGTTTACCAATAAAGCAGCGCGTGAAATGCTCGCGCGGGTATCCGCGCTGTTGCCAATAGATCCGCGCGGCTTGTGGATTGGTACTTTCCACGGCCTGTGTAATCGTATGCTCAGGGCGCATCATCGCGATGCGGGGTTGCCTCAGGCCTTTCAGATTTTAGATACGGCCGATCAGCTCGCTGCGATTAAGCGCTTGCTAAAAGCGAATGCGGTCGATGATGAAAAGTATCCACCGCGAGATGTGCAACGTTTTATCAACGGCGCGAAAGAAGACGGTCAGCGCCCGGGCGATGTCGAGGCGTTTGATAGCTTTCGCCGACGCATGATCGAGATCTATACCCTTTACGAGACCCAATGTCAGCGCGAAGGGGTGGTGGATTTTCCGGAATTATTATTGCGAGCCTACGAGCTGCTTGCACGACACGAACCCATTCGTTCGCACTACCAACGTCGTTTTCGTCATGTGTTGGTCGACGAGTTTCAAGACACCAACACGTTGCAGTACAAATGGCTCACCCTGCTGGCTGGTGGCGGTGCGATCATGTTTGCGGTGGGCGACGATGATCAATCGATCTATGCGTTTCGCGGTGCGAATGTTGGCAACATGGCTGACTTTGAGCGCGACTATGCGCACGGTACGGTTATCCGGCTTGAGCAAAACTACCGTTCGTTTGGACACATCCTGGACGCTGCCAATGCGCTGATTAGTCATAATGACGGGCGCTTAGGTAAAAATCTTTGGACAGAGCAGGGCGAAGGTGAGCAGATCAGAGTGGTTGAGCAAGCGACCGACCTGCTAGAGGCTCGGTGGCTAGTGGATGAGGTCAGAGCGTTGATCTCTGATGGGCGCGATCGCAGTCAAATTGCGGTGCTCTATCGAAGCAACGCACAATCGCGTGTGATCGAACACGGTTTGTTTTCGGCGGGTGTCGCTTATAAAGTCTATGGCGGTCTGCGCTTTTTTGAGCGACAAGAGGTCAAGCATGCACTGGCCTATTTGCGTCTCATGGCCAACGCCAACGATGACACCTCGTTTATGCGAGTCGTGAATTTTCCGCCTCGCGGCATTGGTGCACGCACGCTTGAGCAACTGGGTGATCAGGCAAAGGCCTTTGATACCAGTTTGTCAGGAGCTGTGGCGCGTGTGGCGGGCAAGGGCGGTTCGAACCTCGCCCAGTTCGCGTTGATGATTCAACGCTTAGCTCAAGACACGCGTGATTTACCTTTGCCCGAAATGGTCGAGCACGTCATTGCTCAAAGCGGTTTGATCGAGCACTATCAGCAAGATCGTGAAGGCGCTGACCGCATTGAAAACTTAAACGAACTTGTGTCCGCGGCTGCTGCGTTTGCCTCAGAGGCAAACGTGTCAGGGTTGCCAGCAGGCGTTGTGATTGCATCCGAGACGCAGGCCATCGTTCTTGATGCAACGATCGCAGAGGCAGATTTGACCGAAGGTGGCTTTGGTGGGTTGTCACCTTTGACTGCGTTTTTGTCGCATGCCTCGCTTGAAGCGGGTGATAACCAGGCCCAGGCGGGCCAAGACGCTGTGCAGCTCATGACGGTGCACGCAGCCAAGGGGCTTGAGTTTGACGCAGTGTTTATTACGGGCTTAGAAGAAGGGCTGTTTCCGCACGAAAACAGTATTCTCGAGCAATCAGGGCTCGAAGAAGAGCGTCGTTTGATGTACGTTGCGATCACCCGTGCGCGCGAGCGCTTGTATTTTAGTTTGGCGCAAAGCCGCATGTTGCACGGTCAAACGCGTTACGCGATGCGGTCGCGGTTTTTATCTGAAGTACCCGATGCGCATCTTAAGTGGCTGACGCCCAAGCAGGGTTTTGTTGATTCTGAGCCTCGCTGGAAATCAAGCGGCGACAGTGGTGGTGCCACCTACGGGCGGCAAGGGGCCGCGGCGCATGCTGCTGTTGCGCCTCGCTCGGTCACTACCGGCGTCACGGTTGGGGCACAGCAGTTTCGCATTGGGCAGGGCGTGCGCCACGGTCGTTTTGGCGAGGGCACGATCATCGGGCTGTCTGGTAGCGGCCTTGATGCCCAAGCGCAGATTCAGTTTCGCGAGGTGGGCTCAAAGACACTCGCGCTTGGCGTGGCCAAGCTTGAGATCACACAAAGCTAGCGTCATTTGTTGTTAGGCTTGCGGCTGCGAGCTCGAGATTGGATTCGACTGATTGGATTCGATTTAAGCATAAGATTCATGCCGACCCCGTAAAAAAATCTAGCGCTCCTTCCTACGCTCAGCGAACGTTACTACCTCCAATTTATTGTGCTCGCGTTAAATACTCCCCACTGAGTGTTGTTCGTGGCATACCGCTCCATTTTGGGTGACCAGACAACCATATTGATGCTGCAGTTGGGCTCGCCAGCCTTAGTAGGTTTCGTCATAGCAGTAAAACTATTCGCATCGTCAGTTATCACCTTCAAATTATTTTTACACAGCTTATTCATTGTGGCTAAAGCTTGCTTGCGCGAAGTCGATGATGAGAACTGTAGTTCAACAACATCAAAGCCTGAGTCTCTTCTATATTTCAATCCCCAAACCTCTGAACCAAACAGTTTGGATCCGACGAGCTGCTGCGAGCCATTTATAAGGAGTTCAGTGCAGCGTTCGTATTGTTCAGATTTTGATGGCCGCGCGCATCCAACGATATCGGAATCAGTATTTTTAAATGCTGATATAAGAATTATAAAAAAAATGATTGGCACGCCGAGGGTAATGACTTTTTGCTTGGCTGTTAACTTTTGCCAAAACATTTGAATGCCATTTTTGAAGGCTACTTTTTTGCTTTCAGTGCCTTTAAACTCTGTGGATTCGACAGTTTGTTTTCTCGCTTCATTTATTTTTTTGATTTCGTTAGCTAGTTCATTGCCAACAATCTTTGCAATCGAAACTGCTTTGCTGAACATAGCAAGGAGATTTTTTTTGATCTCGTCTAGTGACTTGTTTTGTGCTGCGCCGTTCGCCAATCCGATGTTCTTGTTACACGAGGGGCATTTGACAGGATAATGCTCGAGTGACTCATCACAATATTCGCACGACTTATTCACCTAATTACAACCAGTATTCGACATTGCAGTTATTTTTGAATTACATTGTTGAAGCTCTTCTCTCGCCTGCGCTAAGCAGTTTTGGGACTTGGTGTCATCGTTTCCTTTATACATAGGATTACATCTTTCGGTTGCTTGAGTATATTTTGCAGAGCATTGGTCATATCCTCGGTCAACATTTTTTTTAAGTTCAACAAGGCAGAGGGGATCGGGCATTCTGCCTGAGGGTTTAGCAATTGGGTTGGAGGTCGTTGGATTCGACCTGACAGACACGGCTGGGGATTTATCTTCAAATACCGCCATCAGAAAGATAAACAGTAATAGCGGGGCACCTATAACGATTGCCTTTTGCTTGCCAGTCAATTTCTGCCAAAAAATTTGTGCTCCATTTTTGAGTGCAGTTTTCTTATTTTCGGCACCTTTAAAACCTTCAGACTCAACGGTCTGCTTTCTGGCTTCATTTATTCTTTTGGCTTCATTAGCCAAGTCAGTGCCAACAACTTTCGCCATTGAAATGGCTTTGCTGGAGATATTCTGGAGATTTTTTTTGACCTCATCGAGTGACTTGTTTTTAGATGAGCTGCCGGCTGGTTCAGTTTTTTTATGGCATACGGAACACACGAGAGCGTTCTGCTCCAGTTTTGCATCACAGTGGGGACATGAACTCTTCATTTTGTTGCTACCTTGCTAGGTTAAGTTTTTTTAAGTTCTTTTAAGTTTTTTGAGTATAAGCATTTTTTTGTGTCAACACAGTAACAAAGTTAAAGCGTCAAATGAATAGATGCCTCTAGTCGCTAGCGCCTTGTCTAGTCTTGAGATTGGGCTTTTTAGAGTTGACTACGCTGAAGGTCTGGCCATTGTTCTATTTGTTGTTTGTACGACTTAACCTATTGTGAACAAATTCACCGCGCTGCAGGAGTTTACAGCGGTCGGGGCGAAGAGTTGAGTCTGGTTTCCTGAGTTCGACACCAAATGACGCAAGTTATTGATTTATATAGAGGCGAGTTCTATTTTGCCACTACAAAAGGGTCAATTGCACATTTTGGGTCGGCTTTTTGATCTTCAAAGTCTCCAGCACTCTGGCTTGGTCATCGTTAATCGTTGAGATCCCCGTGATGGGGGCTGCTTGGTTGATTCGGACCTGATGGTGTTGAATTCTCCTAAGTTGAGCCAGCGCTTTTTCTGGTGACAACTCGCTTTTGGCCAGCTTCAGTCGCTGGCGCATGACGCGATAAACAATCAGGGCCAGGAAGCACACAAACGCATGCGCTCTGATTCGTTCTGGCAGTCGGTGGTATACCGGTGCGATCTCTATCTCCGACTTGAGCACCCGAAAGCCTCGTTCAATATCGGCGAGAGATTTATAACGCTGCACCACCTCTTTGGGGCTCAGATC
>JBAWWV010000229.1:0-6366 GCA_037146575.1 Alcaligenaceae bacterium
CGAATCGAGCCCCCCGCCTCGGTACCAAGGGCTACGGGCACTAAACCGGCCGCAACCCCCGCCACAGCCCCGCCTGAAGAGCCTCCCGGCGTTAGGCCTAAATCCCAAGGGTTACGAGTGGTGCCATGTAAGGGATTTTGAGTGGCCCCTTTGCACGCAAACTCGGGCGTATTGGTAATGCCAATACAGATTGCCCCTTGTTTTTTGAGTTGCTCAACTGACCAACTATCGCGCGGGGCGATGTGGTCAGCATAGAGCTTCGAGCCATAGGTTGCAGGCCGCCCCGCAACCCACAAATTATCTTTGACGCTAAACGGCACACCCGCCAACGGCAGGCGTGCGCCTTGCTGAATCTTTAGATCAACAGCCGCCGCTTGTTTGAGGGCCGAGGCATGGTCGATATCGATGAACGCGTTCAACAGCGGATTTGCCCAGGCGATACGCGCGAGGGCCGCTTGTGTCACCTGGACTGCGGTCAAACGTTGACCGTTCACGCTGGCTGCTAAGTCGCGGGCCCGCCATTCAATAAAATCAGGAAGTTGTTGTGTCATAGTATGAGTATTGTCGCAAGATTCAAGCTAGTTTATGCTAGCCGCAGACACTCATTGACGGTTACCCTCAAAAAAAATCACCATGCCTAACCCCTTCGCTCAGCCCGCCTACTCACCGAATTACCCACGCGACCTTGCCGGCTATGGCGCCAAGCCTCCGCAAGCCAATTGGCCCGGCAAAGCCAAAATCGCTCTGCAATTTGTACTGAATTACGAAGAAGGTGCAGAAAACACCGTGCTCGACGGTGACGCGGGTTCTGAGCGTTTTCTTTCTGAAATTGTTGGGGCCGAAAGCTACCCCGCGCGCCACATGAGTATGGAATCTATCTACGAATATGGTTCACGTGCGGGTGCCTGGCGGATCTTGCGCGAGTTTGAACGGCGCAAACTTCCGCTTACCGTCTTTGGTGTCACGCTTGCGTTAAAGCGTCACCCCGAACTCACAGCGGCTTTGCTCGAACAACACCACGAAATCGCCTCGCACGGCTTACGCTGGTTGCATTACCAAGGCATTGACGAAACAACTGAGCGCGAGCATATGCAAGCCGCCACCCTGATGCTCAAAGAGATAACAAAAGGTCAATGGCCACTGGGTTGGTACACCGGGCGAGACAGCCCCAATACTCGACGCCTGGTGGCTGACCACGGTGGTTTTGAGTACGACAGCGACAACTATGGCGATGACTTGCCGTTCTATACACCGGTGACAAAGACGGATGGTTCAACCATCAATCAACTGGTTGTGCCGTACACCCTTGACGCTAATGACATGCGGTTTGCAACCCCACAAGGCTTCAATACTGCACAACATTTTTTTGAGTATTTACGCGATACCTTTGACGTGTTGTATGCCGAGGGCAACGAAACACCAAAGATGATGTCGGTCGGCATGCACTGTCGAATCCTGGGTCGCCCTGGTCGTTTTATTGCACTACAGCGCTTTTTGGATCACGTAGCAAAACACGATCGTGTGTGGGTTTGTCGGCGTATTGATATTGCAAGGCACTGGAAATCGCAGCATCCGTTTGTCGCCAGCGTATAAACTCTGTCAGTCAAACAAGACGTTACAAATCGATCAATTCGGAGACTCGCATGCTGTTCTTAGTCATTAGCACCCCCCGCCCTGAAAAGCCGACCTCAATGGCCAGCACGCGCCATAGCTATTGGGACTGGATGAACCCGCTGCTTAAATCTGGCCTCGCCGTTTCAGTACATGCGCGCGTTGGTCGCGGAGCCGTGGCTCTATTTGATGTTGACTCGACTGAAACCCTGCATCGCCTGATGAACGAATGGGGCGACATTGTTCCTGCGCATATGGATGTCTATCCCCTGCTTGATCAGGATACTGCCAAGAAGTTTTTACAAACTCAAATGGCGTAACGTCTTCTTTTATTGAGTCACAGAGCTCTGAATAGAAAACTATTCTGCTTCGCTCGGAAAGACTCAGTCAAGAAGACTATCTTGCTTGGCAAGGCGTCATAAAACAGATAACGTTGTGTTGCAAAACAAAGCCTTTTAGAGTCAATAATGAAAAAAATTAAATTCGCTCTTTTTATTACCGCCCTTTGTTTAACAAGCGCTGTCGTAGCGCAGCAAACTAGCACCGCAAATGCGCAGGCAACCGCCAGCACGTATCCCAACAAGCCGGTCACCATGATTGTCGCGTTTCCACCTGGTGGCGGTACCGACATCGTTGCCCGCAAGGTCGCGCAAGGCTTAACCACCGCTTGGGGGCAATCGGTGATTGTTGAAAACAAAGGCGGCGCCGGCGGCACGATTGGCACGGCTTTAGCCGCGCGCGCCGAACCCAATGGCTACACCATCATGCTCGCGACGCTGGGTAATATGGCGATCAACCCACATCTTTACAAAATGGAGATTGATCCCAGCAAAGATCTTGCTGCAATCACCAACGTCGTCGGTGTGACTTTTGTTTTAGTCGCGCACCCCTCTTTGCCCGCCAATAACGTTCAAGAATTGGTTGCGCTGGCCAAACAGAAACCGGGCAAACTGAATTACTCGTCGTCCGGGATGGGTGGCGCCCCGCATTTGGCCATTGAACTGCTCGCCAGCATGACCGGCACACAATTTACCCACGTGCCCTACAAAGGCAGTGGCCCGAGCTTTACCGATTTAGTCGGGGGCCAAGTCGACTTCACCATGGATAGCTTGGTTCAATCGTTGCCACATATTCAATCGGGTCGTTTAAAGGTGTTGGCTGTGCTGGGCGCCAACCGTTCGCCGGTTTTGCCAAACGTCCCGACAGTGGCCGAATCAGGTGTGCCGGGTTATGACTTTACCAACTGGTTTGGCTTTGTGGCGCCTGCTCAAACGCCAAAGGCCGTCATTGCCAAATTGCATACTGATATCGTCGCCGTGTTGGCACAGCCAGCACTGCGTGAGCAACTTGAAAAAATGGGCACCGAAGTTATTGCCAGCACCCCTGCACAATTTTCTGAACAGATCGCGTCAGATACTAAAAAATGGGCGAAGATCGTGAAAGAACAAAACATTAAGGCTGATTAGAGCACTTAATCACTCAGACTAACTGAGTGATTCTTTCGCTTGTTTCCTCCAATTTCCCACAACCGTCTTTTACTCAATACAATTGCCGCTTGCAGCCTTAAGAATTAGATCGAATGAAAACTGGTAAAGCACTACCCGCCCTAACTTTAGGTGCGATCGGCGTCGTCTTTGGCGATATCGGTACAAGCCCACTTTACGCACTCAAAGAAATATTCAGCGGGCACCACCCAATCCCGGTGACGCCCGAGAACATCCTTGGCCTGCTCTCCATGGTGTTCTGGTCCATCATGGTGCTGGTGTCCATTAAATACGTCGCAATCATCATGCGCGCTGATAACCGCGGTGAAGGCGGCTCGTTGGCCTTGTTAGCGTTGATTACCTCGCGTCAAAACCCCGCCTGGCTTTCGTGGGTGCTCACCATGCTGGGCGTCTTTGCTGCTGCCTTGTTTTACGGCGACAGCATGATTACACCGGCGATTTCGGTCTTGTCCGCGGTCGAAGGGCTTGAGATTATTGCGCCCGCTTTTAAAGATTTTGTGGTTCCGGTCACGGTCGTGGTTTTGACCGGTTTGTTTATGATTCAAAAACGCGGCACCGGTGTTGTCGGTCTGTTCTTCGGGCCGGTCATGATTGTTTGGTTTACGGTGTTGGCAGGCTTGGGCGTCGCCCAAATCCTTAGGCACCCTGAAGTCTTAGTTGCACTCAATCCTCTATATGCCTTTCAATTTATTTCCAACTACCCAAAGCTCGCGTTCTTAGCCTTGTCTGCGGTTGTGTTGGCAGTTACGGGGGGCGAAGCGCTTTACACCGACATGGGCCACTTTGGTCGCTCACCCATTCGCCTGGCCTGGTTTGGCTTTGTCATGCCCGCGTTGGTATTGAACTACTTTGGGCAAGGTGCACTGCTGTTGCACGACCCCCAGGCTATCCGCAACCCGTTTTATATGTTGGCCCCTGAGTGGGCGCTGATCCCGATGGTCGCACTCTCAACGGTGGCGACCGTGATTGCGTCTCAGGCCGTAATATCGGGCGCTTTTTCAGTCGCCCGCCAGGCCGTACAAATGGGCCTGCTGCCACGCATGGGAATCATCCATACCTCTGGCAAAGAAGAAGGTCAAATTTATGTGCCCTTCACAAACTGGACTCTTTACGTTGCTGTTGTCGCGTTAGTGATTGGGTTTAAATCCTCGTCAAATTTAGCGGCAGCCTACGGCATTGCCGTGACCGGCACGATGTTGATCGACACCGTACTCATTGCCTTTGTGATGCGTTTGTTATGGCGCTGGCACTGGGTGTTTGTCCTGTTGGTGGCGGGCTCTTTACTCGTCATTGATCTGGCCTTTTTCGCGGCCAACGCAATCAAGATCCCCGAAGGCGGGTGGTTTCCACTGGCGGTCGGTGTGGTGTCGTTTACCGTGCTCACAACCTGGCGGCGTGGCCGCAAACTGGTGAACGAAGAGATGGCGTCAAGTAGTATGCCCCTCGAATCGTTTATTCAGTTTACGACCGATGTGCATCGCATCAGCGGCACCGCAGTGTTCATGACAAGTTCGTCCGACGGCGTGCCTTCAGCCCTGCTGCATAACCTCAAACACAATCAAATTTTGCACGAGCGTGTGGTGTTAATGACCATCAAAACGGCAGACAAACCTTTTGTCAAACATTCAAAGCAAGTTGAAATTCAAGATCTAGGTAAAAACTTTAGCCGTATCGTTGTCACGTACGGTTTTATGCAAAACCCTAATGTGCCACGCGCCCTTCAATTGTGCGAAGCCCATGGCATGGTGTTTGACATGATGTCGACCACCTTCTATCTGGCGCGCGAAACTGTTGTGCCTGCAGTCAAAAGCAGCTTCACGCCTTTGCGCGCTTATATCTTCAGGCTAATGTCTAAAAACGCCACAAGCGCCACCGACTTTTTTAAGATTCCTGCCAATCGTGTGGTTGAGTTGGGTACACAGATTGCGATTTAACCGCGGAGTGTCACCATGACAAGCTTAGAATTTCGTAGCGACAACTGCGGTCGCGCCGCACCAGAGTTAATCGAGGCGTTAGTGCAGGCCAATGTTGGCTCGGTCTTGGGCTATGGTGGCGATGAACATACGCAACAATTGCAAGCTCGTTTCAGTGCCTTGTTCGAGCACCCCGTACAGGTCTTTCCGATCCCCACCGGTACGGGTGCAAACGCCCTGGCGTTAGCCGCAGTCGGTACCCCCTTCGGTGCCGTGTATTGCAGCCCCGAGGCGCACATTAATACTTCAGAGTGCAACGCCACAAGTTTCTTTGGCAGCGGCTTAAAAGTCACCCCTGTGGCAGGCATCGATGGCAAAATCGACCCTGCGGCACTTGAACATGCGCTGAATACTTCGGGTAAAGGCCAGGCACACAAAAATCAACCGCAAGCCATCAATTTGGTACAGGCTACCGATATGGGTGCGGTGTACTCGGTGCCAGAAGTGACTGCCCTCAGTCAGATTGCTCGCGCACATGGGCTCACTGTGCACATGGATGGTGCACGCTTTGCGAATGCAGTGGCAACGCTTGGCTGTACCCCAGCCGAACTCACCTGGAAAGCGGGCGTTGATATCCTGTCGTTTGGTGTAACAAAAAATGGTGGTCTGTTAACCGATGCGATCGTTGTGTTTAACCCTAAGATCGCAAATGATATCGGCTTTCATCTACGCCGCGCAGGCATGATCTGGTCAAAGATGCGTTTCGCGTCGGCGCAGGTACTGGCCTATGTGCAAGATGACCTCTGGTTGCGTCTGGCACGACAATCTAACGCCGCAGCCAGCGCAATCGGCCTCGCACTTCAAAACATGCCGGGTGTCAAATTGACGGCCCCAGTGCAAGCCAACGAATTATTTGTCGAGATGCACGCCTCGGCGATCGATCAGTTGGCACAACAGGGTGTTTTGTTTTATCGCAGAGGCCCCACCCTTGCCCGTCTCGTTTGCCGCTGGGACACCACGCAAGACGAAGTTGCTCAATTAATCGCAATTGCGAAGACCTGCAGTCTCGCTACCTAATTGAACAGGCTGCAAGATTTCAATCATGAGGTCTAGCGCTGCAGCCGCTGTATCGTTACCGTTCAGTGGATAAGAGCGCACTCAGTCATTGAAAGTCATGCGGGACTTAGCATGACCAGCAGTATCAATGATCGAGATCAAGCAATTGATTTTCGATCGCGTAGCGCACAAGATCGGCCTGATTTGCTAACTCTAGTTTTGTCAGGATATGTGTTTTATGCGTGCTGATTGTTTTGATGCTCAACGAAAACTCTTTTGAG
>JBAWWV010000230.1:0-6353 GCA_037146575.1 Alcaligenaceae bacterium
GCGCCACACCCATGTCACTGATTGCGCCAGAGTTCAAAGCCTTTTTTACAAAAGAATCGGTACGATGGTCAGATGTCATCCGATCGGCAAAGATTAAAGTTGAATAAGGCAGACAATTCAGCAAAGATTTCACTTGGATCAGGCAGGCAAACTCGTAGCTGCCGCACGATTATGATGGCTCATGACGACTCAACTTTCTGAATTAAGCGGCCCGCTGCATATCGATTATCTGGTCACCCCCCTAGGCGGCAAGATCGCCATGACGCACTGCCCAGGGCGCAATACTGTTGACGGACGAGGGCGTCAGTGGCAACGTGTACTCAGCGCTGACTTAATCGCCATACACTCTGCAAACATTAGCACGGTGGTGTCACTTATCAGTTTGTCTGAAATGCAAAAACTCGGCGTGCCCGATTTACCCGCGCAAGTTGTGCAACACAAGCTGCAATGGCTGCAACTGGCAATCGAAGACTTCGGCACGCCCGATCTAAATGCCCTTGAAAGCTGGAAGCAAATTAAAGAGAGCGTCCTTGCCACGTTGGCACGAGGCGAAACGGTACTGTTGCACTGCGCCGCAGGGCTCGGTCGCACCGGCATGATGGCGGCTTGCTTGCTAGTTGCCTGCGGTCAAACACCCTCGTCTGCGATTGAACAAGTACGCGCCGCTCGACCGGGCACAATCGAAACTGAGGCGCAAGCGGCATTTATTCAAAACGTGCGCCAGGGCTGAAATTTACGCAGCACTTTTTGAGCAATCAAGTGATGCGCTAGCCGTACTGTCAGGCACACGTACACCAGCAACATCGCCATCGCGGCTGCTGAGGCGACCCTGCCGGTTTCATCGATGTGAATCACCGCAATTGAGGCGAGCTTGGTATCGGGTGAGTATAAAAAAATCACCGCCGAGAGTGTCGTCATGGCACACAAAAAGATGTAGAGCCACACATCCAACAGCGCCGCCAAGCATGCAGGCAACGTCACTTGCGTCAACATACGTGCGACAGGGGTGTTGAGCGACAACCCAACTGATTCGATCTCGCGATCGAGCCCTTTCAAGGCGGTCAAACACGTCAGGTGTGGCACGCTATACAAGTGCGTCACCGTGCTGATTACCAAAATCGCCATGCCGCCATACAACCAACCCGCCGGATTACCCGGCGTATTGATAAAAATAAGATACGCCAACCCCAGTACCAAGCCTGGGATTGCCATCGGCAACAACATCAACATCTGCAACCCTTTTCGAAGCCAGATATCGCGGCGCGCTTTTTCAACAACGTAGGCCCCAATAAAAACAATCAGAGAGCCAACACTCGCCGCGAGAGTTGCCATCCAAATCGAATTCGCAAAATTTATCCAACCCACTCCTTCGATTTCAAACTCATAGTGGTCAAGGGTCAGGCTCAGGTTATAGGGCCAAAATTTAACCAGCGAGGCAAACTGCGCCATACCCAACACGCTTGCAATTAACCCAGTGACGGCGATACACCACCCCAGAAACACACCGTCGCGCAAGGGCGAGGGCTTAGGCGTATAGGGCAACGAGCGCCCCGTAAACTGCGCCACTTGCTTGCTGGCCACTCGTCGCTCTAATAAAAACACCAAGACGGCTGGGATAAGTAACATCACCGAAATAACTGCGCCCATCTCAAAGTTTTGTTGCCCGACCACCTCTTTATAGATGTCGGTCGCCAGCACACGAAAATCGCCTCCGATCACCTTGGCAATACCAAAATCCGTAAAGACGCTGACCGTCACGACTAAAAACGCCGTGGTCACGCCATAACGACACGACGGCCAAGTCACATGTAAAAAAGTGCGCAACGCACTGGTTTTTAAGACAGCGGCGGCGTGATATAGGCGTTGGTCAACATGTTGCAGCGCCGTTAGCATAATGAGTACCGCAAACGGAAACGTCCAGATCACCGAGGCGCCAACAATACCAATCGGCCCGTATAAAGGATGACCGAACAGCCACTCGCGCAGCAACCCTTGATTGCCAAAGAGATAAACCAACGCAATCGCCTTAAGCACACCCGGGATTAATAACGGGATCAGCGCAACGCCGCGAAAAAAGGACTTGAACGGCATACAGGTACGCAACAAACCATAGGCGTAGGCAAAGGCCATTGGCACCACAAGCACTGCCGTCACCAGCGACACCAACAAACTATTCAAAAATGAATCAAACAGCGCAGAGGTGCCGAAGTACGTCAGATAATTTTTCAGACCAACATACGCGCCGTCTGAATTTTTGAGGCTACGCAAAAATAACGCGCCTACTGGCAGAACGATCGTACATAACGCTGCCACACAATAGACCACACATACCCAGCGCACCAGCCAATCGCTGCGCTCCATAATCTGCGGCTTGCTGGGTGCAAACAGACCCACATTCGCGCCAGTCAATGATTGAGTGCTCATTGTGCGAACAAACGGATATCGGCAGGAGCGATCGTCAGGTTGAGCGCTTGCGAAACGACGTGCAAAGCTGGATCAAAGTCGCGTTTGGAAATATCAACCTTGAGTGTCAGCCCAGTTGCACTAATTACGTGCGCACGCACTACCGCACCCAGATGTTCAATTTTGACGATAGTCGCTTGCAGTAGATTAATAGGGGCTTGTTCTGGCACATTTGTTCGCGCTAAGTCTATGCCAGCCGTGGGCGTGCTCGCTATCTTCGCCTGCCCACTCTCGGCCTTCGCGTCGACCGCGTTTGTGCCAGGTGCGCTGGGCCCGACCACTGAAATATCTTCAGGACGCAACAAAAGTTGCACCTTAGTGCCAACAGAATGATCTAGGGTGTTGCAACGCAAATTGAACTGATCGCAAGCAACCTCATTTTGCGCACTCACAACACCCAAAAGCAAGTTACTCACACCCATAAAATCTGCCACAAAAGGTGTAGCGGGTTCGTTATAAATTTGCCAGGGCGTGCCAATCTGCTCGATGCGCCCTGCGTTCATCAACACGATTCGATCGGCCAAGGTTTGCGCCTCTTCTTGGTCATGCGTCACCATCACTGTCGTAATTTTGAGTCGTTGCTGCAGATCTCGGATTTCACCACGCAAACGGGTCCGCACTTGTGCATCGAGCGCTGAGAGAGGCTCATCAAGTAAAAGCAAAGACGGCGATACCGCCAACGCGCGGGCCAAGGCGACACGCTGCTGCTGTCCGCCAGACATCTGACTTGGAAACTTGTCTTCGTGGCCCTGAAGCGATAACAAGCTGACTAAGCCACGCACCGCATCACGTATCTTATCCTTAGCCCATTTCAAATTCACCAAACCAAAAGCGATATTGTCGTAAACGCTGAGGTTGGGAAACAAGGCATAAGATTGAAACACGATACCGACATCACGCTGCGAGGGTGGCGCCGAAGTGATCGTTTGTCCATTTTTGTAGATCTCACCAGAGCTCGGAGATTCAAGCCCGGCCAGACACAACAACAACGTAGTCTTGCCACAACCTGAGGGGCCTAAAAAACAAACAAACTCGCCCTCTTCGATCTCAAACGAGATGTCTTTTAAAATTGCAGTTGAACCAAAGCTCTTGGTGAGGTGCTCAACCGCGAGCGTTCGTCCACCATGCGCCTTAGCATTGCTGGCAGACGCTGGCACGCTGTGCTCGTGAGGGGTACCCTGTTGGGTCTGTTGATGCACAGTGTTCGCTGAGTTCACGCTATTTCTTTGCCTCGGTTTTACCCTCATAGCGCTTGCGCCACTCTGCCAAGATCGCAGCTTGATTCTCTGAGGCCCAGGCAAAATCATTTTTGATCATGCGACTCGCCAATTCAGGCGGCAAGTTCTTTGCCTTGGGCGTTTTAACGGGGTAAGCCACCACTTCAGCACGAGCAGCGTAGGCGTCCATCGCTGATTCTGACACAGCCCAGTCCACAAAGGTCTGAGCGTCTTTCAGATTTTTAGTGCTCTTCATGATGGCCACGCCCTGCATTTCCCAGCCGATGCCATCGGTGGGAATAATCACCTCAATCGGAGCGCCCATCGTCTTTAGGTTTGCACCGCGCAAGGGTAACGAAATCCCGATCACATACTCACCAGCAGCAGCTTGCTCACAAGGCTTAGAGCCCGAGTGCGAGTACGACGCAATATTTTGATGTAAGCCGTCCATGAACTCCCACGCCTTGTCTTTGCCCATCATCTGTAGCCAACCAGAGACATTCAAAAAGCCCGTGCCTGAAGACGCCGGATTAGGCATCACAATCTGCCCTTTATAAATCGGCTGGGTCAGGTCATCCCATTTTTCAGGTGGCGGTATGTTTTTTTTCTTGGCCTCGATAGTATTGAAGCAAATCGCGGCACCAAAGCCCCACAAGCCGGTCCAGTGTGGCGGGTCGCGCTTATCGCGAAACTTTTCGTCAAGTTTTTCAAGGCCAACTGGGCGATAAGGTAAAAAGAGATTTAGGGCATCAAGCGTCAGCAAGTTTGACGCCGCATGGCCAAAAAACACATCGTGACGAGGATTGTCTTTTTCGGCCATCGCACGCGCCTGAATCACGCCGGTCGAGTCGCGTACCCAATTGACTTTAATATCGGAGTGGGCCTTGCTAAACCGCGCGGCAAAGGTCTTTAAACTATCGCCTTCAGTTGAGCTATAGATGGTCAACTCACCCGCGACAGCGACGGCACTGATCGCCGCGCCAACACAGGCCAACCCAAGGCGCATCTTGAAAGATTGACACGTCTTAAAAAAACTCGCTACAGCAGCCATGGCGCAGACCCTCTATATAAATTTAGCAAATGAAAAGTGAAAGATGACCACTAACCCGTGACAACTAAAATATGAACCGCGACAAATAACCGTCGCGCAAACGAACTACGAACTTCTAGCATCGCAATCTCAACCCTCGACGTTGCCTGAACGCTGCGCCCGCGCATGAGCCAACACGCATAACAATTCAAACATCATGGTCATGCCGACCAGGGCCGTATTACCTGAAGGATCAAAAGGCGGAGAGACTTCAACCACGTCACCGCCGATTAAATTTAAACCCTGCAATCCACGAAGCAATTGTTGTGCCTCGTAGGTGGTCGCACCACCAATTTCAGGCGTGCCCGTTCCTGGCGCATACACAGGATCCAGAAAGTCCACATCAAAACTGACATACGTGGGGCCCGTACCCACCACCTGGCGCGCCAGATCGATCACCCCTTGGGTGCCCAGAGCATGATATTCGTCGATGTCAACAACTCGGATCCCTTGTTCGATACCCCAGTTATTTTCACTGTCGTTATATAGGGCACCTCGAATGCCAATTTGGATTGTGCGCTTGGGATCGAGTAGACCTTCTTCGATCGCTCTGCGAAACGGTGTGCCATGGGTGTATTTGCTGCCACCAAAATAGCGATCCCACGTGTCAGTGTGCGCATCGAAGTGCACCATCCCCACAGGTCGAGCTTTTGCGATGGCACGCATGATAGGCAAGGTCACCAAGTGATCACCACCGGCAGCCAACGGAATCATATTTTTTTCATGTAGCTGTTCGACATAACGCTGAACGCGCGAGAGGGTATCTTCAAGATCAACTGGATTGACTGGGGTATCGCCGAGATCTGCGCAATTGCATAACTCAAACGGATTAATACCCGAGGCCCGATTCACATTACGAGCGAGCGTTGATAAGTCACGAATTTGACGCGGTCCATGGCGTGCGCCTGCACGATTGGTTGTGCCGCCGTCCCACGGAATTCCGAACAAACCAATCTCGACCTCGTCAATGCTTGGATGATCGAACTCTAGAAAGGGTAAACGCATGAAGGTCGCGATGCCCGCAAAACGCGGCATCACGGTGCCGGTAATTGGCGCAAATAACTTATTTTTATTGTTCGATTGACTCATTCTCGAGCAAGCCTTTGGGGTCTAAATAAACGACTGAATACGGTAAAGTAACCGAACCGGCGCGACTTGCACATCCCGAGGCCCAAACCAAACAGAGCGGTACACCTCCAAACACAAAAAGACAGACTTTGCACCAATTTGGATCGAGCCCATGCCCATCGCTTGTGCATCGCTCTACCGGTTTGTGCATATACTGTGAGATAAGCCACTTAGCCAGTGTATTTAACTAGAACAAATTCGAGACAGCCGTGAATACAAAAACCGCTCTAAAGCATAAATTCGTTCGCCGTGCACTTTGCGCAGCGCTGCTCTTGAGTAGCAGCGTGGTGGTCTCGCAAGCCGTTGCCCAAGACTACCCCAGCAAGCCTGTCACCCTCGTCGTGAGCTACCCGCCTGGGGGCTCTAACGACCTGACTGCACGCGCGATCGCGCCAGCTTTGGGCGAAGCGCTTGGCGCCACAATCGTGATTGAGAATAAGCCTGGTGCTGCTGGC
>JBAWWV010000231.1:0-6345 GCA_037146575.1 Alcaligenaceae bacterium
ACTTTGTGCAAGTCGACACCACCAATATCCTGTTTATTGTTGGTGGCGCGTTTGATGGCCTTGAAAAAGTCATCCGTAATCGCACCGAGCGTTCTGGCATCGGATTTAGTGCAAAGGTCGACTCCAAAGCCGAGCAATCAACCGGCACCACTTTTCTTGAAGTCGAGCCAGAAGATTTGGTGAAGTTTGGTCTCATCCCTGAGTTAGTGGGGCGTTTGCCTGTTATCGCGACCTTGCAAGAACTCGACGAAGATACGTTGATTCAAATTCTGACCGAGCCTAAAAACGCCTTGGTTAAGCAATTTCAAAAGCTCTTCGCGATGGAAGATGCCGAACTTGAAATTCGTCCGGCTGCTTTACGTGCGATTGCTCGCAAAGCGGTTAAGCGTAAAACCGGCGCGCGTGGTTTGCGTTCTATTCTTGAGTCGGCTCTGTTAGACACCATGTACGAATTGCCCACTCAAGGCAACATCAAGCGCGTGGTGCTTGACGAAGCTACGATTGAAGGCAAAGGCAAGCCCTTGCTGGTATACGGTGACGAAAAAGAGCAACCAAAAGCTGAGCGCAACTTACGCGACGCAGCCGCTTAAGTTTGAGGTTTAGGGCCGAGCTTTTCGAAAAGCCGAATTTGCAGCTCCCAGGTTGAGAGTCGAGTTGTTTGAAACGCCTGAATGCCCTTCAAAATCTATGTTTTTTCAGCCCCTTTGTAGGGGCTTTTTATTATGTCAGCGTTACAAGCTTGAAATTTGAGCTATCGTCTACATAACAGACATATTCGTGTCATTACGGTCGTTATGTCGGTGGCTCACTTGGGCTTTACCGAGTCTTTATTAGGATTTTTTCATGTCTGAAAACCAGACCCTGCCCTCTGAACCGATTCAGCTGCCCTTGCTGCCTTTGCGCGACGTGGTGGTGTTTCCCCACATGGTGATCCCCTTGTTTGTTGGGCGCCCGCGTTCTATCCGCGCGCTAGAGGCCGCGATGGAGGCAGGCAAAAGCATCATGCTTGCCGCTCAAAAGTCCGCCGGTAAAGACGACCCGACACCAGAGGATGTCTACGAGATCGGCTGTGTAGCGACCATCCTGCAGATGCTCAAGCTGCCAGATGGTACGGTAAAAGTCCTTGTAGAGGGCGCGCAGCGTGCCCGTATTACTGAAATCCAAGATACCGACACGCACTTCACGTCGGTGTTGGTGCCGATTGCCCCTGACGTTGCGGTGAGTGCTGAGACTGAAGCTTTGCGCCGTGCGATCGTTGGGCAGTTTGAGCAATATGTCAAACTCAACAAAAAGATTCCTCCAGAGATTTTGACCTCGCTGGCAGGGATCGACGATGCAGGCCGCCTGGCCGATACCATTGCCGCCCATTTGCCACTCAAGCTTGAGCAAAAGCAAAAAATGCTTGAAGTCATCTCAACGTCAGAACGTCTTGAGGCGTTATTGACGCAACTCGAAACTGAGATTGATATCCTTCAGGTTGAAAAGCGGATTCGTGGTCGCGTGAAAAAGCAGATGGAAAAAAGTCAGCGTGACTACTATCTGAACGAGCAGGTAAAAGCGATTCAAAAAGAGCTCGGTGAAGGCGAAGAGGGTGCCGATATCGAAGAGCTTGAAAAGAAAATTCTTGCGGCTCATTTGCCTAAAGACGCCAAAAAGAAAGTCGATGGCGAACTCAAAAAGCTTAAGCTGATGTCGCCGATGTCAGCCGAGGCGACCGTGGTGCGCAACTACATTGACACGGTGATCAATTTGCCGTGGCGCAAAAAGAGCAAGGTGAATCATTCGATTCCAAACGCTGAAAGCGTGTTGGATGATGATCACTATGGCTTAGATAAAGTCAAAGAACGCATTCTTGAATATCTTGCTGTGCAACAGCGGGTCGACAAAATCAAAGCGCCGATTCTTTGTTTGGTAGGCCCTCCAGGTGTGGGTAAAACCTCGCTAGGACAATCGATTGCCAAAGCGACGAACCGTAAATTCATTCGTATGGCCTTGGGTGGCGTACGCGACGAAGCTGAGATTCGTGGCCATCGGCGCACCTACATTGGTTCAATGCCGGGCAAGATCTTACAAAACATGTCTAAGGTTGCAGTGCGTAACCCACTGTTTTTATTAGACGAGATTGACAAGCTTGGAATGGATTTCAGGGGTGATCCTGCCTCGGCTCTACTAGAGGTGCTTGATCCTGAGCAAAACCATACGTTTCAAGATCACTATGTTGAAGTTGATTTTGATCTGTCTGACGTCATGTTCGTGGCAACCAGCAATACTCTGAATATCCCCGCTGCGTTGTTAGATCGTATGGAGGTCATTCGTCTCTCGGGTTATACCGAAGAAGAGAAAATCCACATCGCGATGGATCACCTTTTGCCTAAGGTCATGAAAAATAATGGCGTCAAGGCAGAAGAATTGGCCGTCGAAGAGTCTGCCCTGCGCGACATTGTGCGTTATTACACACGTGAAGCCGGTGTGCGCTCGCTTGAGCGCGACATCGGGAAAATCTGCCGTAAGGTTGTGAAAAAGCTTTTGGCAGACAGCGAAGCACTTAAATTGGCCAAGTCTAAAAAAGTGCCAGCTAAGGTCACGGTAACCTCTGAAAATCTCAGTGACTATCTAGGCGTCCGGCGCTTTAGTTTTGGCATGGCCGAGAAAGAAAATCAGATTGGGCAAGTCAATGGCTTGGCCTGGACTGAGGTTGGTGGCGACTTGCTCACCATTGAGGTTGCCGATATGCCCGGCAAAGGGGTCATCCAACGTACGGGTTCAATCGGCGATGTGATGAAAGAGTCGGTTGAGGCTGCACGCAGTGTCGTGCGCGCACGTGCTCGGCGCTTGGGCATCACCGATAACGTGTTTGAAAAGCGTGATATCCACGTGCACTTTCCTGAGGGCGCGACGCCTAAAGACGGGCCTTCAGCAGGTATCGCGATCACCCTGGCGATTGTTTCGGCTTTGACGCAAAATCCAGTCCGCGCAGACATTGCAATGACCGGTGAAATTACGTTGCGTGGCGAGGTGCTTGCCATCGGTGGTTTGAAAGAAAAACTCTTGGCTGCGCATCGCGGTGGCATCAAGACCGTGCTGATTCCTGAAGAAAACGTTAAGGACTTGACTGAGATCCCCGACAACGTCAAGAATCAACTCGAGATCATTCCGGTACGTTGGATTGATAAGGTGTTAGAGGTTGCGCTGGTGAATCCGTTAACGCCACTGGCCGACGAGGCGCCTGTGGCAGAGACGGTTGTAGCAAAGGCAGCAGAAGCCGCTACGGTGACTGACCCAGTGATTAAGCATTGACGCTTATTGTTACTGTCAAATCCCGAACGCATTTTGCCTAAGGGTGCAGCAAGTTTGACCGAAAAAGCGTCGTAGAGATACGGCGCTTTTTTTTCGAGATAAAAAATGCCAGATCATCTTGAGACAGTACGAATCGACAAGTGGTTGTGGGCAGCGCGATTTTTTAAATCACGCGCGCAAGCCGTGTTGGCAATCGAGGCTGGGCGAGTGCAGTTGCAAGGCGAGCGAGTCAAGCCGGCAAGAACAGTCAAGGTGGGCGATCGTGTGCTGATACAGCGCGAACAAGAACGCTTTGAGCTCTGGGTGAGGGCGGTGACTGAAACGCGACGCTCGGCGCCCTTAGCGCGGATGTTGTTTGATGAAACGCCTGAGAGTTTGCTGGCAAGAGAAACCGCGGCAGAAAAGCGCAAATATTTTGTTGAACCGTCGCAAGAGATTAAAGCGCGCCCAACAAAACGAGATCGCCGCGATCTAGAAAAATGGCGCGACGTTTAACGATGCCTATTGTGTAGATGCTTGGCGCTTGCTCGCTTGACGCGATCTAAAGGCTACACATTGCATAGTCAAGCGAAGAGCGAGGCGCGTAGTTATGCGACCAAAGAATCGACGTTGTGGTTTTAGTGCAGAGTTGTATTGCGTATTAAACCCACGGCGATCCCTTCAAGAGAGAAGTCTTGCCCCGGTTGAATTTGTATCGGCTGAAAATCTGAATTTTCAGGCAACAGTTCAATACGCCCACCCGACTTGCTTAAGCGTTTGACGGTCACTTCGTCATCAATGCGCGCCACTACGATTTGGCCGTTACGGGCATCGCTAGTTTTTTTAATAGCAAGCAAGTCGCCCTCTAAGATGCCGGCATCACGCATGCTGAGGCCTTTGACCTTTAGCAGATAATCAGGCCGTTCGGCAAACATATCGAGATCGACGTTGATTTCTTTTTCGATGTTTTCGGTAGCCAAGATTGGATGACCTGCGGCAACGCGCCCAATCAAAGGCAACAGCAAAAAGCCTGCACCCGGAAGCGTTTTAAGACGAGGGCGATCGGCCGGGAGTTCGGAGTCAACATCGGCTTCAATGGACTCGTTGGCCAAGTCAGTTAACCGAATGCCCCTTGAGGCACCGGCCGTCAGTTCAATGACACCCTTACGCGCGAGGGCACGCAGATGATCTTCAGCCGCATTGGCAGATTTAAAGCCAAGTACCGTAGCGAGCTCGGCCCGTGTGGGCGGAAACCCCGTGTTGACGATCGCCTGGCGGATAAGATCCAAAATCTGTTGCTGACGATCGGTAAGCTTGAGCGACATGGAAAGCATCCTTTAGGCTAGTAAAAGCCGAGCTGTTTTTATATACAGGGGTATTTTGCACGATTTAGTGAAATTGTGCAAATTTATCTGTATATATGAACAGTTCAGGAGGGCGTCGACGTCAAGCGGCGCCTACAGCCACTGGCTACACCTGGTTTCGCGCGATGAAACGCTTCAAGCCTTTGGTGAAGTGGCGACTTGGAGGACGAGCCCGCCTCAGGGCCTGCTCGCCATCGTTCGCTGTCAACCTTCAAGCGTTTTTCATGACCTCAGCCATCGCTTTGGCCACCACATCGATGTTTTTGCTATTGAGCGCAGCCACACAAATCCGGCCACTGCTGACCGCGTAGATGCCGTGCTCAGTGCGCAAACGTTCAACCTGAGCCGCAGTCATCCCTGAAAACGAGAACATGCCGCGCTGCTTCATCACGAAACTGAAGTCTTGCTTGGCGCCGTACTGCGCCAGTTTTTCGACGATTTGACGGCGCATCAGACGGATCCGGTCGCGCATGCCAGCAAGCTCTTGATCCCATAGGGAAAAAAGCTCAGGCGTATTCAAGACGGTAGCTACGATCGTGCCGCCATGTGTAGGCGGATTTGAGTAGTTGGTACGAATCACGCGCTTGACTTGGCTGAGCACGCGATTGGACTCGTCTTGGCTACCTGTTACGATCGTGAGGGCCCCTACACGTTCTCCATAGAGCGAGAACGATTTTGAAAACGATGAACTGATGAACATCGTCATATCCAGATCGGCAAAGATGCGCACGGCTGCGGCGTCTTGCTCGAGCCCATCGCCAAACCCTTGGTAGGCGATGTCTAAGAAAGGGATCAGGTTGCCTGCTTTGACGACTTGTGCAACGGCTTTCCATTGCTCGGTCGAGAGATCAACCCCGGTTGGGTTGTGGCAGCAGGCGTGCAAAACTGCCACGCTTTTAGGCGGCAACGCTTTCAAGGCTGCGAGCATGCCTTCGAAATTTAAGCCATGGGTGGCAGCGTCGTAGTAGGGGTACGTCACGACTTCAAAGCCTGCGCGCTCGAACAAGGCGCGGTGATTTTCCCAGCTTGGGTCACTAATTGCGACTTTGGTGTTTGGTACGAGTTGCTTGATAAAGTCGGCGCCAATTTTGAGCGCGCCAGTGCCGCCCAGAGCTTGCATGGTTAACACGCGACCGGCCGCGATCAGTGCCGAGTTTTTGCCCAGCACCAGTTCTTGCGCACCTTTGTTGTAGCCGGCGATACCTTCGATTGGCAAGTACCCGCGCGCGGCGGCGGCCTCAACACGTGCGACTTCAGCGGTGTGCACGGCTTTCAGCAGGGGAATCTTGCCGTTATCGTCGTAATACACGCCCACACCCAGATTGACTTTGGTGGCACGGGTGTCGGCATTAAATTGTTCGTTTAACCCCAGAATTGGGTCGCGGGGGGCAAGTTCAACGGATTGAAAGAGGGTGCTCATTTGGGTTTTCGTGTGCAAAAGGTAAGTGTGACAAGGTTGGGGTAGACGTACGCATTTTCAGAGAACATAATGGCAGGTTACCCTCAGACCGAGGGGTATCCCGAATAAGTCTAGCATGGCCACCCGCAAGAGCAAAAAAACGATCGAGGAATCCGTCACTGAGTCAATGACGCAGGTGCTTCTAGAAAGAAAGTCTGCCGAATCGATCGCGGCTGGCGCAGACCGCCGTGCAGTCTTGGCGTCACCCGAAAATTCTCCCTCTACGAGAGGCGGTGCCTATCTGAC
>JBAWWV010000232.1:0-6317 GCA_037146575.1 Alcaligenaceae bacterium
GAGATGCGTAAGCAGGCGATTGAGCAGCGACGCTTGCGTACAGTCGCCTTAGGCGAGCATTTGAATATTATTTTTGAAAACGAATTTTTGATGCGTTATCAGATCCAAGAGATGCTGCGCGTTGAGAAAGTTTTTGAAGAAGAGGGGATTCAAGATGAACTGAATGCCTATAACCCCTTGGTCCCAGATGGCTCGAACTTTAAGGCCACCATGATGCTTGAATATCCCAACGAGGCGGATCGCAAAATTGCGCTCGCCAAGTTGATTGGCGTCGAACACAAGATGTTTGTGCAAGTCGAGGGGCAGCCACGGGTGTATGCGATTGCGAACGAAGATCTAGAGCGCTCAACTGATGTCAAAACCTCAGCGGTGCATTTTTTGCGCTTTGAGTTGCCCGCAGCGGCAAAAAAATCATTGCAGGCAGGTGCGCAGCTGATGGTTGGTTGCGATCACCCTGAGTACCCGATGCATGTCGAAGCGCTGGCCGATGTAGCCTTGGCATCTTTAGTGGCAGACTTGAACTGAGCGCAGACGCCTCGATCCAGCCCTACCCCTTCGCCCGACCCAGAGTGGTCGGGCGAAGCTCTTTTGGGGCGAGGATCTAAGGGTATCTGCCCATACAGCAGCCTTTGAATAGTCGACTTAAAGTCTGACATTTCGTTATGATGACGGGCTAGCGTGGTGGTGGTTTGAGGTTTTAGCCTCTTTGCCGCGCACCCTTCGGAGTCGAAATGAAACAGTTGCTTGTCGCCGCCGGCTTGGTTGACCGGGTAACAGACTTTTTTGCAATCATTGCAAAATGGGCCGTACTGCTTTGCGCTGTCATTAGCGCGGGCAACGCGGTGATGCGGTACGCATTCTCCTACAGCTCGAACGGTTGGCTCGAGATCCAATGGTATCTGTTCGCCGCCTGTGTGATGCTCGGGGCGGCGCAAGTCTTGCGCGTCAACGAGCACGTGCGGGTCGATGTGATCTATGGTGCTCTTAAGGTCCGCAGCCGAGCCTATATCGATTTATTTGGTTTGATTTTCTTCTTGATGCCAGCCATGACGCTGTTCTTTTACCTGTCGTGGCCTCTTTTTGTACAAATGTTGTTGTCGGGCGAGGGCTCGCCTAATGCGGGTGGCCTGATCCGTTGGCCAGCGATGCTGATGTTGCCACTTGGGTTTGCCTTGATGGTGTTGCAAGGCCTTGCCGAAATCATCAAACGCGTGGCCTGGTTGAACAATGCCTACCAGATGGATATGCACTACGAGAGGCCACTGCAATGACGATGCAAGAGTTCGCACCCCTAATGTTTGGGGGGTTGATCCTGATTATGTTGATCGGGTTTCCGGTAGCTTTTTCCTTGTCCGCGCTCGGCTTGCTCAGTGGTTTTATTGCGATACAGATGGGTTGGTTTCCCGCCGCCTTTATGTACAACTTACCGCTGAATATCTTTGGCATCTTGTCCAATGATTTACTACTAGCGATCCCATTTTTTACGTTGATGGGTGCGGTACTAGAAAAATGCGGATTGGCTGAAGACATGCTCGATTCAATGGGCCAGCTGTTCGGGCCGATTCGTGGCGGCTTGGGTTACTCGGTCATCCTTGTTGGTTTCATCCTCGGGGCGATTACCGGTACGGTCGCCGGTCAAGTGATCGCGATGGCGATGATTTCGCTGCCCGTCATGATGCGTTATGGGTACAACATGCGCTATGCCACGGGGGTGTTAGCGGCCTCAGGCACGATTACACAACTGGTCCCGCCATCTTTAGTGTTGGTGGTGATGGCCGACCAATTGGGGCGGTCGGTGGGTGACATGTACAAAGGAGCCTGGGGCCCGTCGATTTTGCAGGTGTTAATTTTTCTGGCCTATACCTTTTTGCTATCTAAGGTAGCGCCCTCGCATGTGCCCGGCTTACCTGTGACGGCGCGTACGCTACATGGCTGGACGCTTTGGAAGAAATGCCTGCGCGGGATTATTCCTTCAGCCATTTTGATTTTCGCGGTGCTTGGCAGTATGGGTGGTTTGCCCGGAATGAACTATGCGATCGCTACGCCGACTGAGGCGGGTGCGATGGGCGCGATGGGCGCCATCATCTTGGCCGCCGTTCATGGTCGTTTGAATTGGGCCATCATTCGAGATGGTATGACAGGCACGATGCGCATTACCGCCATGGTTGTGTTCATCTTGATTGGCTCGCGCGTGTTTTCGTTGGTCTTTCAAGGTGTCGATGGCGCGCTGTGGATCGAACATCTGTTGTCAGATCTGCCAGGCGGACAAATCGGTTTCTTGGTTGTCGTCAATGTATTCGTTTTCTTTTTAGCCTTCTTTTTAGATTTCTTTGAAATCGCTTTCATCATTTTGCCCATGCTTGCGCCGGTTGCGAGCAAGCTTGGCATCGATATGATTTGGTTTGGCGTGCTGCTATGCGTCAATATGCAAACAAGTTTTATGCACCCGCCGTTTGGGTTCGCCTTATTTTATTTGCGTAGCACAGCAGATAGCCTGTTCAAGGCTGGGTCGTTACCAGGAAAAGTGCTCTCACGCGATATCTATCTAGGCTCTATCCCTTGGGTCATACTGCAACTCATGCTGGTGGCGATTGTGATTGTTTTTCCGCAGACGGTGACAGTATTTTTGGACAAGCCTGTACAGGTAGACCTTAGTACGATCCGCATCGAAATCCCTGAAAATGATTTGCAGCAGTCAGATACTCAGAGCGAACAAGATACGGTCAATGATCTGATGCGTGGCCTCATGAAGGGCAATAAATAAACAAATGACTGATGCGACGACTCAGCCTGTCGCCAACCCCGAAGTGGGCTCGACGAACCAAGCTAGTGCGGCGGTAACGCCTGGCGCCCCGGATGCCCTGAGTGCGGTACCCCTCGAGGCAGAGGGCCCTGCCTTCACCGCTTTAATCAAATTGCTAGCCTCTGTGTTGGTCGGTGCACTGATTGTTTGGGGCGCCCGTGCCTCACGCTTGATGGATTGGCAGGCCTTTTCGCTATCGGCCGGGTTGATATGGGGCGCTGCATTGGCGATTGTTCTTGTGGTGTATTACTGGATCCTGAAAAGTCGCACTTCGATCAAGAACGGAGTGATCGCACAGACCTGGGTCTGGAAAAAACAAGTGAGCGTGGCCGAGATACGGCAGGCAAAGTTCATTTATTTGCCCGCGTTGAGCTGGCTGATCGCCCCGCGCTTGGTTGTGCGCACTGGGCCTGTCATGACCGTTTTCTATACGGCTCACCCAGACGTGCAGCGTGCTTTTGCCGCGCTGATGTTGGGCAGGTAATATAGCTAAAAACCTCTCAAGATCAATAAGGAATCACTGTGTTTAGATTAGATGGCAAAGTCGCCTTGGTGACCGGTTGCGGCACGCTTGGCGAAGGCTGGGGTAACGGCAAGGCAATTTCTGTGGCCTTGGCACGGCAAGGCGCTAGCATCTTTGGATCAGACCTCAATCTCGAAGCGGCACAGCAAACAAAAAAAATCATTGAAGATGAGGGTGGCGTCGCACACGTCATCACGGCTGACGCGACGCAAGCTGACGAGGTTAAAAAACTGGTCGACGCCTGCATGGCTCAGTATGGACGTATCGATATTTTGATTAACAACGTCGGTCGCTCTGAGCCCGGTGATCCGGTCAGTATGAGCGAGCAGATCTGGGACGATCAAATGGACATCAACGTTAAGGCCGCGTTCTTGGCGTGTAAATATGTGTTGCCCATCATGGAGGCACAAGGTAAAGGTTCGATCATTAGTATTTCCTCCGTGGCGGGCTTGCGTTATGTCGGCAAGCCTCAGGTGGGCTATGCCGCAGGCAAGGCCGCGCTCATGCAACTGACCAAAACCACGGGGGTGTTGTACGCCGAACGTGGTGTGCGTCTGAATTGCGTTGCTCCTGGCTTAGTGTTCACGCCTTTGGTCAAGCGCTTGGCTGACAAATACGCCAAAGGCGATTTTGAAGGCTTTGTGGCACATCGCCATAAACAGGTGCCTGCAGGCTACATGGGTGACGCCTGGGATGTTGCCAACACTGTTGTGTTTTTAGCGAGCGACGAAGCGCGCTACATTACTGGCCAAACAATCGTGGTGGATGGTGGTTTGACCTCAACCACTCCTTAATGACTTTTTAAAGATATCGTATGACGCAATCTCAAGGTAGGCTCGCCAACAAAGTCGCAATCATCACGGGTGCAGGGTGTGTGGGTCCGGGCTGGGGTAATGGTAGGGCGATCGCCATGCGCTTTGCGCAAGAAGGTGCGCGCGTGTTCGCAGTGGATAAAGATATGGCCGCCATGACCGACACACTCGCGTTGATCAAAGAGTTTGACGGAGACGTCACGCCTTACACCTGTGATGTGACAGACAGTAAAGCGATTCAAGGATTGGTGGCTGCATGTCTGAAGCAATACGGCACGGTCGATATCTTGGTCAACAACGTGGGCGGGCCTGTGCGCGGTGGCCCAATCGAGCTGAGCGAAGAAAACTGGGATTCTCAGATTGACATCAATCTTAAGACCGTTTTCTTGATGTGCAAATATGTGATGCCCATCATGGAGGCTAAAGGTGCCGGCTCAGTCGTCAACATTTCGTCGACCTCGGGCATTCGCTTTTCGGGTGCACCTCAAGTGGGTTACGCCGCAGCAAAAGCCGGTGTCATACAGTTTGGCCGAGTGGTTGCTGTTGAGTATGCCAAAAAAGGCATCCGCGTAAACTCGGTGCTACCTGGCTTGTTACATACGCCGCTGGTTGAAGCTGTGTTGGCTGGCGCTCAAGCTGGTGGCGATGCCGAGGGCTTGTTAAAGCGTAGGCAGGCACGCATCCCCATGCCATTTATGGGCGATGGCCGGGATACCGCCAACGCGGTATTGTTTTTAGCTTCGGATGAGGCACGTTTTATTACCGGCACCGAACTCATTGTTGATGGCGGCATGAGCGCGAAGTGCGACTAGAGTAAAAAATCTTATAGATACTGGAGACTAAACATGAAAGCAGCTGTGTTAACCACTGAAGGATTTCACATTACCGAGGCGCCAAAGCCCGTCCCAACAGCCGATCAGGTTTTGGTGCGTGTGCGTGCGGCAGGCTTGAACCGCGCCGATCTTGGCGTGATCGCGGGCGGTATGCATGGTAGCCAAGGCGGTGCAGGCACAGTGCCTGGTCTTGAGTGGGCGGGTGAAATTGCCGAGCTCGGTGCCAACGTTAAAGGTTTAAAGGTGGGTGACCGAGTGATGTGCTCTGGGTCGGGCGGTTACGCTGAATATGCCGTCGCTGACTTTGGGCGTGCGATGTTGATCCCGTCTGACTCCATGAGTTTTGAGCAAGCGACTAGCTTGCCGATCGCCGTGACAACGATGCATAACGCGTTAGTCACTGCAGGCGAATTGCGTCAAGGCGAGACGGTGCTGATTCAGGGTGCTTCGTCGGGCGTAGGCTTGATGGCCATGCAGATTGCAAAATTGATGGGTGCCAAGACAGTCATCGGCACATCGTCTAACCCCGAGCGACGCGCGCAACTTAAACAGTTTGGTGCAGATTTTGCGATCGACAACAGCGATCCTCATTGGCCAAAGCTTGCCACCGAAGCGAACGGCGGCAAAGGTGTTGATCTGATTATTGATCAACTGTCAGGCAAATTTGGCACACCTAATATCGAGGCTTGCGCAATTCTGGGTCGCATTGTGAACGTTGGTCGTCTGGCCGGGCGCTTTGCAGAGTTCGATTTCGATTTGCACGCGCTCAAGCGCATCAAATATACCGGTGTCACGTTTCGCACGCGAAGCGTAGAAGAGGTGCGCGAGATCACTAGGCTGGCAATGGCAGACTTAGCCGGCCATTTAAAGTCAGGCAAACTCGCGTTGCCAATCGACAGCAGCTATAGCTTTGACAAACTTGCCGATGCCTTTGCACGTATGCGTGCAAATCAGCATTTCGGCAAAATCGTTGTGACAATGTAACGTGAGAGCATGATGATCCAGACCATCGAGCAGTTGCGCGGTTTGTATGCCCCGGCAAAAGAGCGGGCTGTCAAAAAGCAGTTGTCAGCACTTGACGCACACTGTCAGCACTACATCGGGCTCTCACCCTTTGTGGTGATCTCGAGTGTCGGTCTGGATCAAATGCTAGATGCATCGCCTCGCGGCGGGGCGCCCGGCTTTGTCAAAAGCGTGGATGCTCACACGCTGCTGATACCCGACTCACCTGGTAATAACCGCTTAGATACTCTTGAAAATATTATTCATACCGGTAAGGTGGGAATGTTATTTTTGATTCCTGGTATGGATGAAACGTTGCGCGTCAACGGTACGGCCTGTTTGTC
>JBAWWV010000233.1:0-6243 GCA_037146575.1 Alcaligenaceae bacterium
ACAAAGCGCAACGGCTTGGTTGGAAAACTCGCATTGGATGAGTCGATCGTTGAAGTTCGGCTTTGCGCCTGAGCCTCGATAACGAACAAGCCAAGACAGAACACTAGCAAAGCCGCCAAGAGCGGCCCTACTGCACGCCGGGCACTCGTCAGACCATGCTGCATCATTGGCACTGCCAAGCTTAAGTTCACCATCGTTGTCTCACTAGCTTCGGCATCACTGAATTGAACATCGCTGCCTCAGCGCTAGGGGTTGAACTGCGAATCGTTCAATGAATAATTTGACTCAAAAACAGTTTGGTTCGATCGTTTTGAGGCTGATCAAAAAACGCGTCAGGCGTATTTTCTTCGATGATTTCGCCTTGATCCATAAAGATTACACGATCGGCCACCTTGCGGGCAAAGCCCATCTCGTGCGTGACAACCAGCATGGTCATGCCGGTATCCTCAGCCAAGTTCACCATCACATCGAGCACCTCTTTCACCATTTCAGGGTCAAGCGCCGAGGTTGGTTCGTCAAACAGCATCACTTTGGGATCCATACACAGCGAGCGGGCAATCGCCACACGCTGCTGTTGCCCGCCAGACAATTGGCCCGGAAACTTGTTGGCTTGCTCGGCGATACGTACCCGCTCAAGGTACTTCATCGCGCGCGCCTCGGCCTCGGCTTTGGGCGTTTTCAATACCCAGATTGGCCCGAGTGTCAGATTTTCGAGCACGGTTAAATGAGGGAACAAATTGAAATGCTGAAACACCATACCAACATCGCGACGGATCGCCTCAACATGACGAATATCGTTAGTGATTTCGGTACCCTCAACAACGATCCGCCCTTGTTGGTGCTCTTCGAGCCGATTAATGCAACGGATCAGCGTCGATTTACCCGAGCCCGAAGGGCCGCAGATCACAATGCGCTCGCCTGGCGTAACCTCTAAATTAATGTCGCGCAACACGTGAAACTTACCAAACCACTTGTTGACGTCTTGCATGCGAATGATGGCATCTGCCATACACGATCTCCGAGAATAAGGCGTGCCCGATATCTAAAAACAACCTTCTAGCGCTGATGCTCTGTCGCCAGCCGCTTTTCAAGGGACTGACTATATTTAGACATCGAATAGCAAAACACAAAATATATTGCCGAAATAAAAACATAAATCTCGATACTAAAGCCGCGCCATGCTTGATCCACGAGCGCAGCCTTGGCTGCCTGGGTCAGATCAAAAATACCAATGATCACCACAAGCGAGGTATCTTTAAACAAGGCAATAAATAAGCCAACAAGTGGGGGTATCACAATCTTAAGTGCCTGCGGCAGGACAATCAGCCGCATTTGCTGCCAATAAGTCAACCCAAGCGAATCGGCACCCTCAAACTGCCCTTTGGGGATGGCTTGTAAACCGCCACGAATGGTTTCAGCCATATAGGCGGCTGCAAACAAAATAATGGCAACCTGCGCGCGCAATAACTTATCGATCGTGAGCCCTTCAGGCAAAAACAAGGGCAGCATCACGGCCGACATAAATAGCAAGCTGATTAAGGGTACGCCACGGACTAACTCGATATAGACGATACAAATCGTTTTAATGGCGGGCATGTTTGACCGACGTCCTAAAGCCAGCACAATCCCAAGCGGAAACGCAAAAGCGATGCCAAACGTTGAGAGCATTAACGTAAGCGGCAAGCCACCCCAGCGACTGTTTTCAACGTAGGTCAGACCAAAGACCCCACCCCACATCAACACCGAGGCACCCGACAACGCGATCACCCAAAACAGCAAGAGTGACAAGTTCCAGAACCGGCGCACACCGCTCAATACAATCACACCCAACAGCAACAGGGTTGCTAACAAGGGTCGCCACTGCTCTTCGTAGGGGTACACACCAAACAGAATCAAGCGATGCTTTTCAACAATGACTGACCAACAAGCCCCAGTCACTTTGCGGCACTCTTGGGCACTTGTCGCCGTGACAGTTGAATTCAGAAAAAACCAATCTACCATTGCGGGCACAGTGGCCAACAACAACCAAAGCGTCAGTAGCGTCAGCAACGTATTGAGGGGTGACGAAAATAATTGCGTACGCAGCCAATGCAGGGCCGACACAGGCGACCATGCACTCGGTGCAGAGGATGGATTCACGTTGGGTGCAGCATTCATGTTTATCTTTCTACCAACGCAATACGCTTGTTATACCAATTCATGAATAATGAGATAGACAGGCTGACGGTCAAGTAGGCAGCCATGATCATCAAAATGCCTTCAATCGCTTGACCAGTTTGATTGAGGGTGGTGTTGATCACAGACACCAGATCAGGGTAGCCAATCGCCACGGCTAACGAACTGTTTTTAGTGATATTGAGATATTGACTTGTCATGGGCGGGATGATCACCCGCAAGGCTTGCGGCAGCACGACCAAACGAAGTACAAGACTATTTTTAATACCCAGTGCACCGGCGGCCTCCCACTGACCTCGGTCAACCGATTGAATGCCCGAACGCACCACTTCGGCAATGAACGCCGAGGTATAGATCACCAGGCCGAACAGTAGCGCCGCAAATTCAGGCGACAGTGTCAGCCCACCTGCAAAGTTAAACCCTTTAAGTTCAGGGACATCGAGCGACAGCGGTGCGCCGCTTACCCACCAAGCGAGCGCTGGCGTCACAAGCAGTAACGCAATCGTTGAGCGCCCCAGCGCAAAGACCTGGCCAGTTTGCTCTTGGCGCCGTCGGGCCCATCCTCGCAGCACCAGGCAAAGCACAACCGCTAGTGCCAAACCGGCAAACAGCCAAATGAGCCCCTCGCCATGCACCGAGGGCATCTGTATGCCACGGTTTGATACAAACACGCCTGGTATCGGGTGATAGGCGCGGCGCGGACCAGGCATTGTTTCGATCAGGATCACATACCAAAAGAACAGCTGCAACAGCAAAGGGATGTTGCGCATAACTTCAACGTATACGCTACAAACCGTTCGGACTAACCAGTTCTTGGAAAGCCTGGCGATGCCGATAATGGTGCCAAGAATCGTGGCAAACAAGATGCCAAGCAGTGCCACGCGCAAAGTATTGAGCACGCCTACCGTGATGGCACGCTGATAGGTGTCAGCCGGTGTAAAACTAATCATGCCTTCGCCAATGGCGAAGCCCGCCTCACGGGTCAAAAAACCGAAACCCGTGTTGATATTTCGCACAGAGAGGTTGTGCAAGGTGTTATGAACCAGGTACCAGCCCGCACCACCAACGAGGGCGACAGCTAGGACTTGATACACGATCGCGCGCACCTCTGGATTATTCCAGGACAAACGCTTTTTAGGCGCTTGCGCGACTGAGGTCGATTTAATATTCAGCATAAGAGTCGGTGATCGACGAGCAACAGCTTGACGATCACCGTAACGTCAGCAATAAGATTAACGAATTGGCCAAGCGTACATAATGCCGCCCTTTGTCCATTGCTGGTTCAACCCACGCTCAAGCATCAGCGGTGTAGCTTTGCCGATGTTGCGCTCAAAGCTTTCGCCATAATTGCCGACTGCCTTGATGATGTTGTAAGCCCACTTTTCGTCAACACCGAGATTTTTACCCATGCCAGGAGTCACGCCCAAAATACGCTGCACATTGGGGTTGGTGCTTTTCAACATCTCATCCAGGTTAGCTTGAGTGACGCCATACTCTTCGGCCTCAACCATTGCGTTAAAGCTCCAGCGAATAACGTTAAGCCATTGCTCATCACCTTGTCGAACCAGCGGACCCAAGGGCTCTTTAGAAAAGTCTTCTGGCAAGATCGCATACAAATCGGGTTTTGCTTGCGATGAACGCGAAGAGGCCAAGCCCGACTTATCAGTTGTATAGGCATCGCAGCGTCCGGCCACAAAAGCGCCAACCACTTCGTCGAGTTTTTCGATCACGACAGGCTTGAACGACAGCTTGTTCGCCCGAAACCAATCTGCCAAGTTGAGTTCTGTTGTGGTGCCGGGTTGCACACAAATCGTGGCGCCATTAAGCTCTTTTGCGCTTTTGATGCCGCTGTCTTTGCGCACCATAATGCCTTGGCTGTCATAAAAATTGACGGCCACGCCAATTAAACCTAGCGACGTATCGCGCGTCATGGTTTGCGTGGTGTTACGCACCAGAACATCCACCTCTCCAGACTGCAGCGCTGTAAAACGTTGCTGGGCGGTCAGGGGCGTGACCTTAAATTTTGTTGGGTCACCAAACATTGCAGCAGCGAACGCTTTGCACATATCAATATCTAGGCCTGACCAAACGCCTTTGCTGTCGGGTGCGCTAAAACCGGATAAACCGGTATTTGTGCCGCATTGCACAAACCCTTTCTTTTTGACGCTATCAAAAGTAGTACCCGCCTGAGCAACAGTGCTGGCAGCAATCAGCGCTGCACCGATGGCAGCTAATTTAAGAAATTTCATGGATAAATCTCCGGATAACAACTTGGGGGGACGGCGGCCGAAAGAAAGCACTGCGGCAACCTATGCTTGCGAGCGACAGATAGTAGCTGCACATCTAGAGGCACTGTATGGGGGAAATCCCTTGCCGTCAATCCCCGAAATCATGGGCAGAGTTACTATTAGGGTCTAAAAGCGATAGCCCATGATCGAATTTCAGCATGTTTTCAAATCATACGGCCAAGGCCGTCATATTCTGGCTGACCTAACCTTTAAGGTATCGGCTGGTGAGTTCGTTTACGTTGCGGGTCCCTCAGGGGCTGGTAAGTCAACCTTACTCAAGCTCATTGGAGGCTTAGAGCCCCCTAGCCGCGGCTCGATTCAGGTGCATGGACACCGACTCGATCAGCTCTCTGCACGGGCACGCCCTTACTTAAGACGTGCAGTCGGTGTGATCCTTCAAGATACCCATCTACTGTACGACCGAAGTGCCATTGATAACGTATTGCTACCCCTAGCCGTGACCGGGCTCGCACCAGGGCTAGCGCGCTCGCGCGCAAGAGCTGCGCTTGAAAAAGTCGGGCTATCTTCAAAAGAAAACACGCAGCCGATTGAGCTCTCGGGGGGCGAACAACAGCGACTGGCAATCGCACGAGCCATCGTGAATCGCCCAGCACTGTTGATTGCCGATGAGCCGACTGCAAGTTTAGATATTGATACGGCCCGAAAAATCATGTCCGTATTCAAAGACTTTAATCGTGTTGGGGTCACCACCGTCATTGCTTCACATGACGACGCCTTGATGGCCGAGTATGCCACGCGCGCTTTCAAAATCGAGCCTGGCAAGTTTGCCGACTCTGCCGGTCAGCGAGTGCACACATACAGCAGGGATGCCACCCAGATTAAAGATCCACAGAATCGCCCAGGCTCAGGGCCCACCGAGACGTTGCGATGAAAAGCCTTTTTCGCCAACACCGTTACGCACTGGCCGTCACGCTACGCCGACTGGCTGCAGCACCGATTTCGTCGCTGACGAATTTACTTGTAATCGCACTCGCGCTTTCGCTTCCGTTGCTGGGCGCTTCGCTCTTGGTGTCAATGCAGCCAGTTGCGCGCCAGGTTTCTGTGACCCCAGAACTAACCGTATTTTTAAAGATCGATGCGCTCAGAACCGCCACCGAGCAACTCGCCGCACGCATTCGCAAAGAGCACGCCGACGAAGTCGCGGGGGTACGGATCGTCACGAAAGACCGCGCACTCACCGAACTACGTACCAACCCGGCCTGGGAACAAGCGCTTAAAGTGTTGCCCGGCAATCCATTGCCTGATGCCATCGTTGTCAGCCTCATGCCCGGCGACCAACTGGCAGAACGGGCCAACAAACTCGCACAGGTATGGCGCAAGTGGCCCGGCGTTGACCTAGTGCAGCTTGATACGGCGTGGGTGCAGCGCCTCGAGGCGCTACTCAGATTTGGCCGTATTGGCTTACTGCTGCTTGCGTTAAGCGTTGCACTAGTCGTACTGGCAACGGTGTTCAACACTGTGCGCATGCAAGCCTTATCGCAGCGCGAAGAAATCGGTGTTGCCCGCCTGGTTGGTGCCACAGAATCTTTCGTACGCAGACCGTTTTTGTATTTAGGTTCGATCACCTGTAGCTTGGCTGCACTCATTGGGATTGGGATTGCGCGCCTCGCACTGATCCCGTTAAATGATGCACTAGCCAGTCTGGCACGCAGTTACGACTCCGAGTTTTCCTTGTCGTTGCCCTCGCTCTGGATGCTCGCCACCGCGGTGGGCTCGGTCGCCGTGCTGGGCGCGCTGTCTGCACGTTGGTCAGTGCAGC
>JBAWWV010000234.1:0-6155 GCA_037146575.1 Alcaligenaceae bacterium
GCGAGCAGAGTCTTTTTCATTTAAGAAATCTCCGTAAATTTGAGTGACAAGAGCAACAAACGGATGATTTGTTCGCTGCCCCCCTAACTCCGCTAAGGGAAGTTGACGCTATTGCATCAAAAAACCAAGGCTGTGGCTATGATTCTCGACATAAACCTGCCACAGAGGGGGTATTTTGTTGGCTCAGAGCAACGTTTTGTTGTTTTTGACTCAAACAAACACGGGTTTACCCTTATTTTTATAAAACTCTAAAAAAACCTGAAATTGCGGTTAAACCACGTACCAATCTCATCCTTTTACCCCCGACACTCCGCCGTCTTTTGCTATCAACACCTCCACCATCTGCCACCCTGCCGCTCTCAGGCTAAAGTTCGACTCCAGCCCCAATCCATGAATCGGTCGCTACGACCGAAATGACACAGAGAAAATACTGATGACTGCAACCACAACCACCACGCCTCGCATCAGGCTAGATGAGTTTTTGCTTCTCTTGGATACCCACCACCCCTTCGCAAAGATGCTTGGCATCCAGATTTTAGAGATTGGGTACGGCACGGCCACACTGTCATTACCCCCTAACCCTAGCTTTCAGCGCTTAGGTGGCATTGTGGCGGGCCCAATGCTCATGGGGCTCGCTGATTTGGCCATGTATGCCGCTGTGGTCGGCGCCACGGGTAACGCCGAGGCGGTGACAGCAAGCCTCACCATCAACTTTATGCGCAAAAGTCCTCCTGGCACGATCTATGCCCGAGCACGGGTGCTCAAGACGGGCCGCCTCTGCGCGGGCGACGTCACGCTAACAGGCGAGGGAAGCAATGAACCCCTTGCACACAGTGTCAGCACCTGGTCATTGCCCAAAGCCTAGCGATTGATTGACAAAGAACACTTCTGCATCGAAGATGAGAGCTGTCATCGCACCCTTTTTAGCAGAGACTCCATGTATACCTCGCGCCTGAGTTGCCTCACCTTGCCTCGTTTGACCCGCACGCTTGCAGTTTCCGTACTCGGACTAGGCCTGCTTGGCGCGTCTGCGCAAGCCACCGATGCTGCCGATAATTTTCCTAATCGTGCCATCAACATTACGGTGACGTTTCCACCAGGTGGGGGCACTGATATTTTGGCTCGTTTAATTGGCAACGCCCTGGCAGAAACCATGGGGTATGCCGCTGTTGTTGAAAACAAACCGGGCGCAAGCGGTAACGTCGGTTCAAAGTATGTGGCCGAGCGCGCACCTGACGGCTACTCGCTCTTGATGGTCAATAGCTCGTTCGCCATCAACCCCGCCGTGTTTTCGACGATGCCTTTTGATCCCAAAAAAGATTTCGCACCGATCATTAACGTCGCGTTCATCCCCTCGGTGCTGGCGGTGCCCGCAAACTCACCCTATAAAAATTTGGCCGAGTTACTTGCCGCTGCCAAGCCTGCCAAAAACGATGTGTCATACGGATCGTGTGGCAACGGCACACCGCAACACTTGGCAGGCGAGTCACTAAACCTTGAGGCTAAAACCAGCATCACCCACATCCCCTACGGCGGCTGCGGACCTGCACTGAAAGATGTCGTTGGTGGGCAAATCCCCTTAGCGATCATCACCGCATCAAGCGCAATGAGTCTGATCAAGGGTGGCAAGTTGCGTGCACTGGCAGTGACCTCGCCCGAGCGTTTTGGTCAGCTGCCCGACGTCCCGACCGTGGCCGAACTTGGCTACCCGGGCTACGAATTGAGTCAATGGCATGGCTTGTTAGCGCCGGCAAATACGCCGCCAGAGATTCAGCAAAAACTCTACGCGGGGATCAACAAAGCCCTGCAGTTGCCCGCAATCAAAGACAAGCTTGAGAGCTTGGGTTACACCCGCGCCAACGACAACCCCGCCGCCTTCAAAAAAATCCTTGACGGTGACATTGATAAGTTTGTGAAACTGGCCAAAGAGATCAAACTTAAGGTTGATTGATCAGGGCTAGCCCCCCACCGACCCACAGGCTCGAAGGGGGATGTCGAGGAGATCGCGGAAGGATTGCGTTCAGGCGAGCTGCTCGCAGGCAAGTTTCAAACGCATACAGCCCTCGTCGAGCACCGCCATCGAAGTTGCAAAGGAAAAGCGAAAGAACGGCGTTGAGCCATACGCTGCACCATGCACACCAGCTAGTTTTTCTGACTCAAGCAGATACAACACAAAATCCTCATCCGTTTTGAGCACCTGCCCTGAAGGTGTTTTTTTACCCATCACTCCAGCACAAGACGGAAACACATAGAAGGCGCCCTCAGGCAAGTGACAGCTGATACCTGGGATCGCGTTCAGCTGCGCCACCACAGAATCCCGCCTGTCTTGAAATATCTTGGTTCGCTCAGCAATAAAGCCTTGCGGCCCGGTCAACGCCTCAAGCGTCGCCGCCTGCCCAAGCGACGAGGGGCTCGACGTACTTTGCGACTGTAACTTAGTCATCGCCTTGATCAGTTCTTGCGGCCCCACGCAATAACCAATCCGAAAGCCAGTCATCGCGTAAGCTTTTGACGCGCCATTGACCGTAAGCGTACGCTCTTTGAGTTCAGGCGCTACCTGCGCCATCGTGCAAAACTCTCTTCCATCAAATAAGACATGTTCGTAGATATCATCGGATAAGACCCAGACTTGCGGATGCCGAATCAACACCTCTGCCAACGCACGCAGTTCTTGTCTCGAATACACCGCACCACTCGGATTATTGGGAGCGTTCAAAATCAACCAGCGCGTGCGAGGAGTAATTGCCCGTTCAAGATCTTCGGGCTGCAACTTAAAGCCTTTTTCTGCCGGACAAGTCACAGGCACCGGCGTGCCGCCCGCCAACATCACGATGTCTGGATACGAGACATAAAAAGGCGCCGGCACAATCACTTCAACGCCCTTTTGTACGGTGGACATCAACGCGTTAAAAATCACCTGCTTACCGCCTGTGCTTACAATCACTTCGGCGGTTGAATACTCAAGCTGATTTTCGCGCAAAAACTTGTCGCGCACTGCTGCCTTAAGCTCAGGTGTGCCCCCAATGTCGGTGTATTTTGTTTTTGAGGCGGCCATCGCACGCGCAACGGCTTCAATCACATTAGGTGGCGTATCAAAATCGGGCTCACCCGCAGTGAGTCCCACCACATCGTGCCCAGCGGCCTTTAACGCACGCGAGCGCTGAGTCGCCATCGAACTCGGTGATGGTTTGATACGATTCATGCGGTCGGAAATGAAGGACATGGTTGGGCGCCTTGGAGATTAAACAGGAACACCGAGAAATTACCATGTACTAATGTTTGATGGTGCCGACGGCGAGACTCGAACTCGCACAGCTTTCGCCACTACCCCCTCAAGATAGCGTGTCTACCAATTTCACCACGTCGGCACGTGTACTGCGGATACTTTTCACTACTAACGACTACCGCGGAGACTTTGCACTAATCGTTTGCACAAGACGCGTGAAACACGTTGTCTTGTCCGTTTTGCACTGGCTGCGCTGAGGTTTCGACGCAGTTTTAGTCAGCGCGAGAGTGTAGCACGCAGAGGCAAACTCAAGCCCCGGCGCACTCACAACATTACTTTGCCGGAGCAGGCGTTGTTGGTGCAACTGGCACTGCAGCCGGTGCGTTTGGCACGATACTTGGGATCGCTGCAGCAGGCGCTGCAGGCACGCCGGGTACGCTAGAGGCACCTGGCACTGCATTCGACGGAGCCCCACCTGTTGTAGCAGGAGCACTGTTAGGCAAACCAGGCACGGCAGAGCCAGCGGGCGGCGCCACCGGAGCAGTTTGTGAGAAGTTTTGCATGATGCCAGTGTCTTGCCCCTTGGTGCCGCGATTGCTCACATAGGCCAAGCCTATGGTGCTGATAAAAAACACCACCGCTGCCCACTTGGTTGCACGCGACATGAAGTTTGCAGCCCCCGTGGCGCCAAACAGGCTGCCGGCTGAGCCGCTACCAAAGGCTGAGCCCATATCGGCGCCCTTACCTTGTTGCAGTAACACCAAAGAAATAATGGTTAGCGAAGATAGAATCTGCACTACCAGCAAAAGAGTAAACATCCAAGACATTGAGAGACTCCGAAAACTAAACGACCAAACTCATCACTGCCACTGCCGCTTTAGGCGGCAATCGCCAGAAAATCTTCAGCCACTAAAGATGCCCCACCGACTAACGCACCGTCGATATCTGGCATCGCAAATAAACTGGCGGCATTCGCGGCCTTCACGCTACCACCATACAAAATTTGAACTTGACCCGCACCGATGGCCTGCAAAGCAGCCCGAATAGCAGCATGCACCTCTTGCGCTTGCTCGGGCGTAGCCGTGCGGCCCGTGCCAATGGCCCAAACGGGTTCGTAGGCAACAACCATTTTATTCACGGCGTCAGCACCTTGCGCCAACACTGGGGCTAATTGCCGCTGAATCACGGTTAAGACTTGATTGGCATCACGCTCTGCGAGTGACTCACCGACACAGACCACGGGCGTTAGCCCCGAAGCCAATGCTGCTTTGGCTTTATCAGCCACCAATTGATCAGACTCGCCGTGCAGTGAACGCCTTTCTGAGTGACCAACCAAGGCATAACGACAGGCAAAATCTTTAAGCATCGCACCAGACACCTCGCCAGTGAAAGCACCTTGAGCCTGCGCGCTGATATCTTGCGCACCCCAAGCCACAGCAGAGCCTTTTAACGCCTCACTCGTTTGAGCGAGGTAAGGGAAAGGCACACAGACCGCAAGCTGGACACCTGAGGCAACCGAACCAGCGCCCGCGCGCAACCCAGCAAGCAACTTGGCGTTATCAGCCAAGTTGCCGTGCATTTTCCAGTTACCCATTACCAAGCGCGTACGAGAGATCGTCATCGAATACAACCCTGCTGTTTAAGCGAAACCAGCGACATAAAGTCGGGATAGCCCAAGATTGTATCCTGTCATACCGGATTGCGGAAAATCTTAACCTCGCCACGATATACAGAAAGGATATTCGCGCGCTCGGTCAAGCCATGGTCAAGACGACCTTAACCCGTTTTCAGCATGGCCTTAACCCATTGTCAGGATGATTTTGCCAATTTGTTCGCCGGCTTCCATCATGGCGTGACCCTGGGCGGCCTGTTCAAGGGGCAACGTCTTGAAAATGACAGGCTTAATCTTGCCTGAACTGAGCAGCGGCCAGACCTGTTGCTGCAACGCGCGGGCAATCGCGGCCTTGAACGCTACCGGACGCGGACGCAGGGTCGAACCGGTGATCGTCAGGCGTCGACGCATCAGTTCGGCCGAATTGAAGGTTGATTTTCCGCCCCCCAGCGTCGCGATCAAGACGATTCGCCCATCATCGGCCAGGCATTTAAGTTCGCGGCCGATATAGTCGCCTGCGACCATATCCAAAATGACATTGACGCCCTTCTTTTGGGTCAAGGCGTTCACCTCTTCAACAAAATCCTGAGTCTTGTAGTTGATGCCCTTTACGGCGCCCAAGGCCTCAACGGCACGCGCACGCTCGTCGCTGCCCACGGTGGCATACACAGCGTGACCTAAGGCGCTGGCCAACTGCACCGCGGTGGTACCAATGCCACTTGCGCCCCCATGCACCAGCAAACTTTCGCCGGTTGCGAGTTGCCCGCGGTCAAACACGTTGCTCCAGACTGTGAAATACGTTTCAGGCAAACCTGCCGCCTCGATCATCGATAAACCCTTAGGAACTGGCAAGCACTGTTCGATTGGCGCGGCACAATACTCGGCATAGCCACCACCCGCAACCAGGGCGCAGACTTTGTCACCGATTTTGAAGCCGCTATTGCCCACATCACCGCCAACGATTTCACCGGCCACCTCAAGCCCGGGCAAATCGGTCGTACCCGGTGGGGGCGCGTATTGACCCAGACGCTGAAACACGTCGGGGCGATTGATGCCCGCTGCCTCAACTTTGATCAATACCTCGCCACGCCCCGCTTCAGGCGTAGGTCGATTGGTGGGCACCAGCACTTCAGGGCCACCCGGAGTTGTAATTTCTATTGCACGCATATTGGTCGCCTCAAAAACATTTATCGTAAATCGTTTATTATGCATCCCTTCAAGAAAAGGAAGCGTGGCCGAGCGGTTTAAGGCACCGGTCTTGAAAACCGGCGAGGGTTCACGCCCTCCGTGAGTTCGAATCTCACCGCTTCCGCCAAC
>JBAWWV010000235.1:0-6146 GCA_037146575.1 Alcaligenaceae bacterium
GGCTCACCCCAGCCAGTTGGCAAGCCTTCAGCAACCACTTCAATGCGCGCGCCAACCGAATCCCCATCGCGACGCAACTGATCCATATAGGCCTCGAGTTCAGGCGTACTGGTGTCATTGGCAGCGTAAAACGGATTGTTGGGGACGTGATCCCAACTCACAAAAGGCATCGCGATCGGGCCTAACTGACTCATGTAGCCCCGCACCTTGATCCCAAAGTGCTCAGCCAACCATTTTTTTGCAATTGCACCGGCAGCAACCGTGGGGGCCGTTAACCGGGCCGACGAACGCCCACCACCACGCGGGTCGCGAGCACCGTACTTATTAAAATAGGTGAAATCAGCATGGCCTGGCCGAAACGTATCAGCGATGGCACTGTAGTCTTTGCTGCGCGCGTCAACGTTTCGAATCAACAACGCAATTGGCGTGCCGGTGGTTTTGCCCTCGTAGACACCAGACAAAATCTCAACCTGATCAGCCTCTTGGCGCTGTGTGACATGGCGTGACGTGCCTGGGCGACGACGATCCAGCTCAACTTGAATGTCTTGTTCACAAAGCGCCAAACCGGGTGGGCACCCATCGACCACACAACCAATCGCAGGGCCATGCGATTCGCCAAAGTTAGTCACACAAAATAACGTACCAAGGGTATTACCAGACATAGGCGTCAAGCACCGAAAAAAATGAGCAGAGTCCGGTCGGGTCTACCCTTTAACAAGGGCGTGCCAACCTTTAAGCCGACATTATTGCATCAGTCAGACCAATTGACCCCTAAACACGATGCCTTTGCAGGAAATGTAACGGCGCAGGGCTCTTACTTACGAAGAGCAACTGACCTCTAGATGCGGAGCCCCTGCCGGTGGCGCGGCGGCGTAAGCCTCGTGGCCGTCCTGAGCGATAAATGGATTGCGTAAGAGCTCGAACTGACGTTGAACTTCGCTAAAGTCTCCTTGCTCGGCCGCTGCAATCGCCCGCTGTGCGATGTGATTACGCAGGACATACAACGGGTTGACAGCAAGCATGCCAGCGACACGTTCTTGCCAATTTCGGGTGGGATCCGAGCCAAGCCGAGCGCTGTAGCGACTTAGCCACGCTTGCGCGCCCGCACGATCGACAAACAGATCCACAAACGGCAGCAGGTTTGCATTGACCGTCGCACCCAAATCACGCTCAATTTGCGCCCGCGGCGCATGGGTTAAGCCCGGCGCGTAGGCCAGTTGCCTGAAGGTCAAGGTAAAATCGGCGTGGCTGGCTTGCATCAGGGTCCAGAGGTCGTCGATCAGCGTTTCATCACCCGACTGCCAGCTGCCTAAGCCCAACTTTTGACTCATGCGGGTTTGCATCTCGCCTAAAAAACACGCTTCGTACTCATCGAGCGCAGCCTGTAACGGTTGAGCGTCTGGCACGATTGCGTGCAGGCTATTCGCGAGTTGATAGAGGTTCCATTGACCCACTGCTGGCTGGGCGTGCCAAGCATAACGGCCGCTACTGTCAGTGTGATTACAAATATGTTTGGCGTCAAAGCCATCCATAAATCCGTAAGGACCATAGTCGAGTGTGAGACCCAAAATCGACATATTGTCGGTATTCATCACCCCGTGACAAAAGCCCACCACTTGCCAACTTGCCATCAACGCTGCCGTGCGACGCACCACGGCACGCAGCAATTGCACGTAAGGTTCGTAGTCATTGGCGGTGCTGGTGTGACTAGCAATGCTAGAGTCACCCGCCGCGCTAGTGTCACCTGTAGTACTGGAGTCACCTACGGTGCTGGTGTGACCCGCGTCACGGCACTCGGGGTAAAACCGGTCAATCACGTAATCGGCCAAAGTGCGCAACAAGTCTGGCCGCTGGCGCGCTGCCCAATGCTCAAACGAGCCAAAGCGGATAAAGCTTGGCGCCATTCGCGCAACCACCGCCGCGGTTTCGAGGGTCTCGCGCCTGACAGGATTGCGGGCCGACACTAACGCTAACGCCTGCGTCGTCGGGATACCAAGCCCGCGCATCGCGTGGCTGGCTAGGTACTCACGCACCGACGAGCGCAACACTGCACGACCATCACCCATACGCGAGTATGGTGTCATCCCTGCGCCTTTTAACTGCAGTTCAAAACTGCCACTCGGCCCTTGGATTTCACCCAACAAGTGCGCACGTCCGTCTCCTAACTGACCAGCCCACACGCCAAACTGGTGCCCGCTGTACACCGCCGCCATCGTATCGCCGCCGGGCATCGGCGCGGTGCCACTGACCACATCCAGAAACTCTTGCGTGGCCAGCACCGAAGCAGCAAGCCCCAACAAGGTCGCAACCTCAGGGCTGGCATGCACCAAACGTGGTGCTGTCAAAGGCGTGGTGGGTAGACGGGTGTAAAAATCCGAAGGCAAATTTGCAAACGAATTCGGTTTGACGAGCGTATCAAAACTAGTAGATGTGGTCATAGTGGTGAGTCTGCTTAAGCTGCGATTAATACTAGTTTCGCCTGTTACCTTGCCTCAGAGACCATTGCCCTTGGCCGCGAAAGGACAATCATGGCTTCAGTTTTTCAGCCTTTTGTAGCGCTTTCGCCACGCGCTTTGCGGGGCGAACATAAAAAATTGAGCTAAAAAAGAATACTGTCGCCAACACGATTTCTATCCAAGCCAATGTGATCGAGGGCCCGGGCGGATCAGACATTGCCCGAACCACACCTTCCATTAGATACAACAGCACCAACATAGACGCCCACTGAATCGTATACAGACTGCCACGCAACACACCACGCAGCGCGAAGGCAAGCGGCAGCGCTTTTAAAAACAACAGGGTGCCACCGGGCTTGAGCGGCGCGAGCCAGATCTCCCACAGCAAACAAAGAACAAAGAGCCCAACTAAGCTGAGGCTCGCGCTGCGCTGCAATGCAACATTTAAAACGGCAGGCGACTGCGGTGAGGGGGTGATATCAGGCATTGTGTTAGCTGCGTTCTAGTGGGGCAAAGAGGTTGTTATCAGGCATTGCGTTTGCTGCGTTCTGGTGAGGTAAAGAGGTTGATATCGGGCATCGTGTTTGCTGCGTTCTGGTGAGGTAAAGATATAGGCAATGAGGCACCCGACAGAGTGCGACGCTGCTATTATCGCCTGCAGACGGGAGATTCGCATGCAAGCTCATGCAAAACAGTATTTCGCACAGAAACAAGCGGCAGGCCAGCTCAATGGCCTGGGTCAACTGCTTGGCCTGGGCTGGCAACGCGCGGTTCAAGCCAACACCTTGCAACTGGCCGCGAGCCTGACCTTCACAACCGTGCTCTCAATTGTGCCGCTGTTGGCGGTAGCGCTGTCGTTGTTCACGGCGTTTCCGCTTTTTAAAGAGTTCAGCGACGCGCTGCAAGCGTTTCTGATCAACAGCCTGATGCCGCCCTCAGTGTCAGACAACATCATGTCCTATCTGAATGAGTTCGCGGCGCAAGCCTCGCGCCTGACCGCCATTGGCGGCGGGTTTTTAGTGCTAACAGTTGTCTCCTTAATCATGTCCGTTGAGTCGGCACTCAACACACTTTGGCGAGTTGACCGCCAGCGCCGCGTGACGCACCGCCTGCTAGTCTATTGGGCGGTCATCACTCTTGGCCCGGTACTGACCGGTGCAAGCCTTTACGCCACCGCTTTCCTAGCCCGCGAATCTCTAGGGTTGCTCGCGCATACGCCTATTTTGCTAGAGATTGCTCTTAAGCTATTACCCGCGTTGCTTGGCGCACTCGCCTTTGCAGCGTTGTTTATCGTGGTGCCAAACACACGCGTCAATCGCGGTGACGCCTTGGTTGGCGGCATGATCTCGGCCCTGATTCTTGAGGCCATGAAGATCGGTTTTGCCTACTATGTGACGCAATTTTCAACTTACACCATGATTTATGGCGCCTTTGCCGCCCTACCGGTTTTTTTGATTTGGGTCTATTTATGTTGGCTTGGTATCTTGGTTGGAGCCTTAGTCGCCGCCAATCTGCCCTTGCTGCGATTAGGTCGCCTTGACCCAGAAATCAGACCAGGCGCCGCCTTGATGGATGCCTTGTCCCTGTTAAAAGAGCTGAGTGACGCGCGCAATCACAGGCCGCCCGGTTGCAGTAACAGCGAACTCATTCAGCGCCTTCGCCTCCCCCTCAATGTCCTCGAACAGCGGCTCAGCTGCTTGAGTGCAATGGGCTTAGTGGCGGTGGTGCCCGGCGCAAATAATGATCGCTGGCTGTTGGCCTGCGATCCAGTGCAAGCCACTCTCGGGCCCCTAGTCGATCAACTTGCTTTAGATCGCTCGTCAATTAAACTGTCAGAGCGGCCATCTTTAGCGCTGGCGCTCAGCCAGCTCATCACGCATCAAGCTGACCCCACGTTGGAAGACGTTTTGGCGCATCATGACAGCACCCTGACACACCCACTACAATCTACGTTAGTGAGCGGCAACGCAGGAGACAAGCATGCTAAAAGTCAGTGAAGTTCTGAAGGTAAAAGGTCACACCCTCTTTACCGCCACACCCGAAACCTTGGTCACTCAAGCGCTTGAAACCATGAGTACGCATGACATTGGCTCGTTGGTGATCATGCAGCGCGGGCAACTTGTGGGTATGCTCACGTTTCGCGAAATCATCCGCTACCTCAGCAAGCACCACGCAACGATTGGCGCTGTGGTGATCGGCACCCTGATGGAGCAAAAACCAGTCAGCGTCAGCCCAGATACTCTGGCCACCGAGGTGCAGCGCTTAATGCTTGAACATCATTCACGCTATGTGCCTGTGATGGATGGCGAAATGCTGCTCGGTGTCATCTCTTTTTATGACATGGCGCAAGCAATTGCGGCTGCCCAAAAATTCGAAAACTCGATGCTAAAGGCCTACATCCGCGACTGGCCCGCTGATAAAGAACCAGCTAAAAATAGCTGAGTCAGTCAGCCCTTAACGACGGGTCGCATCACCACCGACTTGCTGCCAAGCTAGTCGGATCAATTCTGGATCATCTTGTTTTAAGAGCTTTGAGTCAGACAACATCCGGCGCCAAATCCGCGAATTTGAACGACCATTAAATAAGCCGAGCAACGGCCTCACAACGATACGCAAAGGGGTCTTCGCTGCGATTTGCCTGCCCGCGTAACTCACCAGCGCCTCGATCACCTCAGGCTCAGTCTGAACAGGCAACTGGGGCCACCAAGCCTGCGAAAGTCGCGACAAGACAGACGGGTCATGCCAAGGCGAGCGCCCCAGCATCACGCCATCAAACTGTGGCAAAACAGCCTCGCAGTCAGCAAGCGTCGTGAGCCCTCCGTTCAATACCATCACTGCATCCGGAAAATCTTCTTTTAACCGAGCCGCCTGATCGTATCTGAGCGGTGGAACCTCGCGATTATCTTTAGGTGATAAGCCCTTGAGCACAGCGTTACGCGCGTGAACAATAAAGACTCTGCACCCCGTGTCGTAAATCGCTCCGACAAAATCGCGCACAAAATCGTAAGACTCATTTTTATCTAAACCCAAGCGATGTTTGACCGTGACGGGCACACTGACCGCGTCTTGCATCGCTTTCATACAATCGGCCACTAACTTAGGCTCAGCCATCAAACACGCACCAAACGCACCTTTTTGAACGCGCTCAGAGGGGCAGCCACAATTCAGATTAATCTCGTCGTAACCCCATTGAACACCAAGCTTTGCCGCGGCCACTAAGGCGTCGGGTTCACTGCCGCCAAGTTGCAAAGCAACCGGATGCTCTTGCTCATTAAAGTCAAGATGCCGCTGTGCATCCCCGTGCAACAGCGCACCGGTTGTAATCATCTCGGTGTACAGCCGCGCCCGAGGCGCGAGCAAACGATGAAAATAGCGACAGTGTCGATCTGTCACATCGATCATGGGGGCAACGCACAATCGCCAGTTCTTGCTGGCATGCGAAGCCGTGGGCAGCTGATTGAAGGTCGAGCTATGCATATTGAACCCAAAACACCTGTTTCACACCCTGATTTTGAAGATTCAAAGCCGACTCGGCACCACCCTCTGCGGCGGGTTGGTCGCAAGCCAACGTGACGGTAATTTTTGCTAGAAAGCGGCGATTTTACGCTTACCATCGCCTAAACGAGTTTTTGACTCCCACTGCGGCCTGTCTTCTTGTACCGATCTGACAGCGTTTGCGCACTTCTTGTT
>JBAWWV010000236.1:0-6138 GCA_037146575.1 Alcaligenaceae bacterium
TTACAGCATCAGCGAAGATGGCAAAGAAATAATTCTTAAGGCGATAGCAAGTACTTGGCCGGCTTGGGTGGGTGCAGAGCAAAAGAGGCCAATTACCATTAATGGCGATCAAATGGTATACAAGGCTAAATCTACTATGGGTGTCACGAGTGAGTTAACGTTTAAACGCGTGAATTAGTCTGATAGCTGCATCAATAAAGTAAATTTCTTAATTAATTTTTTCTTTATTAAGTGCGGTCAATTTCTGTACGGTTCGTTGGTTCAGCTTTTATCTTACCAATTTTGGCAAGATTACTGAGCGCTTCTAAAGTCATCCATATTTCCAAGCAGTTGAATAATGGGTTGGCTCAGCACTTTGTTCAAAAAGGAGTCTGTGTCACTTAATCTTTTTTTGAATTCGCCAACCGTATAACAGGTTGGGTTAACCTTACGGCCTAGCATTTCTTCTACCGGTAATAATTGCTCTAGGACTTCGCCGAGCGTTAAATCGCTGCCGATTATCATGATATCAATGTCGCTTTCAGCATTATCTGATTGCTTTGCGACAGAGCCATAAAGAAAGGCGACTTCGATTTTTCGTTTGATTGGTAGCAAGGCTTCTTTGACCAGCCCGGCTGCGCCCATGACTTTGCGAGTCAAGTCGCTTAACTCTTTAAATAAGGGACTTTGACGATTCGCAGATATTTGTCGTTGATTGCCTTTCAACGTCGAGTTTGCGAGGCCGGCGACCACCAGCCTGTTGATCTCTCGCTGAAGAGACGCGCTACCTAAACCCGTCAGGCGGCGCAGTTCGCTCAGATGATAAGACCGTTCGGGTTGACCAAAAATCCAAAGATAAACTTTAGCTTGGCTATCAGTAAAAACTGCATCTTTTAATGACATGACCAAATTTTAGCACGATCAGACCAAAATTTAGAACGATTGTGCAAGTAACTTCGAACATTAGTTCTGGCGGGGCAGCCATAACAACCTCACAAACCGCCTGAGGTGCTGCAATCTCAGATTTTTTGCTTTTGGTCTGCGGGAGGGATACGAACCATCCCTGCCGCGCCGCGTTCCCAATCTAGCGCGTGAGATCAAGGCAGCTCCATCGATTATCGAGTCATTTGCAGTTGACATTTGATATCACTATTGATATCATCAATTAATGAGTACGGTTGAAAAAATTCTCGAGCAAATGCGCACTGAGCCTGCCAACGTGCGCTTTTCCGAGCTACAGCGTGTGTGTGAAAGCTATTTTGGAAAGCCCAGGCAAAACGGCAGCAGTCACGCCATCTATAAAACGCCATGGCCCGGAAATCCGAGAGTCAATATTCAGAACAACAAAGGAAAGGCAAAGGCTTATCAAGTTAGACAAGTCCTTCTTGCCATTGAGCGTTTAGGAGTTAAGCCGTGAACATCAATCACTACACCTATCGAGTCACCTGGTCTGCCGAGGACAACGAGCACGTTGGTTTGTGCACAGAGTTTCCCTCGCTCTCCTGGCTTGCAGCTTCCCCTGAAAAAGCGCTTTCCGGTATCCGCCGAGTCGTTAGCGAAGTGGTTGCCGAAATGACCGCCTGTGGCGAACCCATCCCAGAAGCACTTGCTGAAAAGAACTACAGCGGTCGCTTCATGGTCCGGGTGCCATCGCTTGTGCATCGTAGCCTTGCTACCGAGGCTGCTGACCTAGGTGTGAGCATCAACCGCTTAGTATCGGCTAAATTGGCTCTGCCTTAACCGCTAACGCTCACCCTCCGTTAATGGGGTAGAGCCGGTAGAGCCGCCTAGAGCCCTTGGAATCAGTTCGAACTAGTTTTGGCGGGGCAGCACTGAGAACATCACAAACCGCCTGAAGTGCTGCAATTGCAGGTTTTTTGCTTTTGGTCTGCGAAAGGCATACTAACTTTTGGCGACTGCGTGAAATCTGTGATATTCAGTAAGCGTTACGTTCTCAAGCTTGAATCGATGCCGATGTTATTTGTCGTCAAAGTCGGTCAGGGCACCTATCACCGTGTTTCCGCTTATCCGACACAATTTCTCTTGTGCAAACGATTCTGGGTAAACGCCTCATGACTTATGAGGCGGGTTCAAACACCACAGCTTGCTCTGGAAGTATCAGTCTTTCCAATTCGCGTGATTTTCACACGTTCTATTGACTGAAGCACCTCGCGGGCTTTCTGAAAATACAGCTAAATTGCCTTTGAAATTGTCAGGCGTTTCGTTCCACAGACACTCACAAAATGCTTCAACTTTTGTTTGTCCAGGAACCGGACTGCGATCCGTTCCACCATCATATCTGTTGAGAGAAAATACTAGACACTGCAAGTACTGCGGGTCAGTCTTAGGTACATCGTTGTAACCACCTGCAGCCATCGCACTACTGCCGATCGACATCGTAAACACGCAAGCCATTACACATAATATTTTTTCATTTCTAAAATCCAAAAGTAAAGTTTGATTAATAGAGCCTACTCTAACAACTTACTCTTTTGAAATGACAAAGCAAAGACTTAAGCGCACTAAGAAAAGAGTCGGGCATTTTGCGCAATTTGATAACGATGTGCATTTTGCGGAGCAAACTGGACACTCAGTCCGTGGCAAACTACATAAGCGTAAACGCGCCTTCATCATCTAGAGACAGTCAAAAGACTCTTTTAATTTTTCTCAGCGATCACGTTTGGTTGAGTACGGTGGGCTTCGGCACATTGTTCGGCTTGCACGACCAACGCCACAAGCTGTCGTGAAAAATTACAAAATAGATTACGCGAAGCAACTGAATTGTAACTACTTAAATTTACTATTACTCAAGCCTCGCGATCAACGTTTTTATATGTATCTCTCGATGAGCGCGCATCACTTTTAATAATATCTACAGGTTCAGAACATCATGCATGTAAAGTACAAATCTTTGATTCTTGTTGGTGCTGTCGCTGTGGTGACGGCTACTTTGTCAGGATGGTCTTCGTTCACTACAAACAAACATATCATTGAGGTAGCCAAGTACAATGAATTAACGCGTGTGGCCACTCTCATCCAAAACGATCTGCAAGAGCAGGCAAATAAGGCTGCGGCGCGCGCCTCGATGGTTGCGACATTGCCTTCAATCGTGGAAGCGTTTCGTGCGCAAGATCGTGAACAGTTGGTCAAGCGGTTAGTCCCAACTTTTTTGATTCAGCGCGACAAGTTTGGCATACGTGAGGGGCAGTTTCATGTAGCACCCGCGATTTCGTATTTGCGTATTTATGACGTGACGGCAGGGCACGGCGAAGACTTGAGCAGTTTTCGTGAAATGGTGCTCGCCACCAACCGTAAACAAGAAGCGCAAAAAGGTGTTGAGATTGGCCGGCGCGGCTTAAGTATCCGAGGCGTTGATCTTGTGAAAGATGACAAGGGACCCATTGGCAGCTTTGAAGTTGGCCTGAGCTTTACTCCGGTTCTGGACAATATCAAAAAAAATACTGGTTTTGATGCTGGCGTTTTTGCCAACGCGCAGCTGATGGCTGATGTGGCAACACTAGTACCTAAGCCAGACAATGAACGTTTAGTGGGAGCGTATCAAAACGTTGAAGCAACTAACTGGAAGGCCGTGCGTCCGATGGTATCCGCCGATCTGCTTGACGCTAAGGATATTGTCAAAGATCTGAAGACGATCGACGGTGGAGACTATGGCCTGGTCGCCGTGCCGTTGCTTGATTTCAAAGGCACCCGCATCGGTGCCATTGTGGCTACCAAGAATTTTGAAAATTATAAGTCGATGCAAACTTCGGCCTTAGTGCGTGCGATTGCTTTTTCGGCGCTGCAGGCAATTATTTTGATGGGTGTAATGCTTGTTCTGATTAACGTATTTTTTATCCATCCGTTAAATGCTGCCGCGGCGGCTGTCTCGACAAAGAAGGAGACCTAAATGATGCGACTCAAATCATTTAGGCGCTTTCTTGCCTCAGCGTTGATGGCGGTATGCGCGCTGCTGACGATTGGCCTCGTCAGCGCGCAAGAGACAAATGCGCAGATGCCCAGCACTGCATCGCTGCCGTTACGCGTTGGCGTGGCGGTCGGCGTGAATAGCGTTGGGAGAATTAACGAGCAGTTGGGTACCTACGAGGCATTGATTGACGTGCGTTATCGTTGGCGTGATGTGTCTTTGAAATTTAATCCGGTAAGTGTGGGTGGCGACCGCCAGGAGTTTATTGGTGAAGCGCTAACAGCGAAGCTTAAAAATATTTGGTCTCCTCGATTAACCATTGCCAATCAAGTGGGTAATCCCGCGCGTGTTGAAGGGGTGCTTTTCATTTATGCGGACGGTTTAGTTGAGCACACTCAACGTATTAAGGCTGTGTTCGAGACGAAATACCGCTTTGGGGCATTTCCGTTCGACACACAAGCGCTTGGCGTACGGATCCTTTCAACTCGATTTACGGCTAACCAGATTGATCTCATTCAAGACCAAGCAGACATTAACGTTTCGGGGTTCAAGGACGACATTTCGCTAAATGGCTGGAACGCTGGGGGTATAGAATTTCAGGCGTCGACCAGCCGCGGCTTGACTGGAGACTATTATCCTGAAATGGAGGCGAAGGCTTATCTTTCGCGTTTGCCCTTCGCCTTACTTTTTTCGTCGCTTGTACCCTTTATTTTGATCATGCTAGTGCCCACCATCATGTTGTTGTATGTCAAGGCAGATATTGCCCCACGCATGACGCTATGGGGTGCATCGATTTTGGCTCTGATTGCGTTGAACTTTACGTTCTCTGTGCGCTACCCATTCCTTGGGCCCGATAGTCTGTTTCAACAATTGATTTCGATAGGGTTCGGCTATCAGTTACTCATGATTTTCTTGACCGTAACGCTCATGAATCCGCTTGTTGCTGATCGTGTTTTGAGTAAACCTGTGCAGCATCATTTAATAGAATTCCTGCGTTGGGCAGTACCATTGCTATTTTTAGGGTTGATCGCCACTTCTGTGATCTTGACTTCTTTTGCTTAACGAAATGCGTGGAAATCCTTCCCTTTCGCGGGAAGGATGAATCGGCACAGGAGGAGCTCATCATTGCTTACACCCCTGACACACTACCCGTCGCTCGCGTATCTGAGCAGAATAAACTCTACATCAAACAGCGCGTGTCGTTAGCAAATGGTGTCACGTTCATTTCGCTGGACTTAGCGAACGGCGTCGCGACTTTTTTCTGAATGACGGGTAGATCAGGCATCCACTTTTCAAATATTTGTTAGCCGCGACACTGTCAGGTATTGCATCGAAGATTGTGCTTGCCGGACCGATTCAACCAATGCTGGATCAATTGGTAAAAGCTGAAAAGCTTCCAGGGGCTGTTTTGCTGGTGTCTGGGCCGAAAGGTCGCCAGATTGCAGTCGCCGGGGTTGCCAATCGGAAAACACGCGAGCAGATGACTGAGCAAACTCGCTTCTACATTGCGTCCAGTGGCAAGTTGGTTACCGCTGCTGCAGCGATGCAATTGGTGCAAGAGGGTCGGGTGAAGTTGTCAGACCCGGTTTACCCGTGGTTTAGTGGGGTTGCCGGTATCGACAAACTTCGCAACATCAAGACAGTCACGATAGGGCAACTGTTAGCACATCGATCCGGTATGGCAGAGTACTACAACGATGATTTTGAAAGTGATGCTGCCAAAATGCCAGACAAGCGCTGGGCGTGGCAGAGTCCCTTTCATATGCTTTTGGTATGAAGGCACAGTCAAAATCAGGGCAGGAATTTAACTGCCACAACGGCTCTATTTCAGGTTTCAATTCGGTTACTTGGTACATTCCAAAAATTGATGTGACCTTGGTTTTTTTCACCAATGGAGACTTAAATTCTGAGGGTGCGGATGTAATGGAAAAAGCGGTCAAGGCCTATTTGAAAGAGTGATTCGCATTGGCTGAGAAGCTGAACGCCAACGAAATGAATATTTCCGTGATGAATGACATCGAATTCGAGGCTCGTTGCATATCGAATCACTGCGTAGCAGGTTCGCAACTTAAGTTTTGGCGGGCCAGCAATAACAACATCACAAACCGCCTGAGGTGCTGCAATCTCAGATTTTTTGCCTTTGGTCTGCAGGCGGGATTCTAACCCTATTACTCTTGATTCATAGCAAACTCTCGAAGCCAGGGTTCAAGGTGGGCGATATCAAAAGTGCCAGC
>JBAWWV010000237.1:0-6138 GCA_037146575.1 Alcaligenaceae bacterium
ACTCGGTTTGCTTGCCGCGCGCTCTTCGCACTTGCACTCGTTGGTACTACTGTCTGTACGGCACAAACTTGGCCAACTAAACCGATTAAACTTGTGATTCCCTTTCCGGCGGGTGGTTCAACCGACATTGTCGGTAGACTTCTCGCCGAAAAACTGACGACGAGTCTGGGCCAAACGGTGATCGTCGAAAATCGAGCCGGCGCGGGCGGCACGACCGGTTCAGATGTTGTTGCAAAGGCTGCTTCTGACGGTTACACCTTATTAATCGGCACGAGCAGCACTCATGCGATTGCCCCAGCTTTGTACGAGCGGTTACCGTACAACTCCATCAAAGATTTTTCTCCGGTTGCGCTAGTCGGTACTGCGACCATACTGTTGGTCACGCATCCGTCGCTGCCTGTTTCGTCGGTGACCGAGTTAATCGCGCTAGGCAAAAGTAAACCGGGTGAATTGTCTTTTGGCTCGACAGGCAACGGCAGTGTGTCTCACCTGACTGCTGAGTATTTCAAGTCAACAGCCGGTATCGCGATTGAGCATATTCCATACAAAGGAGATGCGCCGATGACGATTGATTTGGTGAGCGGTCGTATTTCGCTGGCGTTTGGCACAGCGGTGGCTTTTTTACCTTATGTACAAAGCGGAAAACTTAAGGCCCTGGCAGTGACAAGCGCGCAAGCCTCACCCATCGCACCTACGCTTCCAACAGTCAGCGCGTCTGGGTTAAGTGGTTTTGAAGCACTGCAATGGTTCGGTGTCTTTGCGCCCGTCGGCGTTTCAAGCGCTATCGTCAAGCAGTTAAATACAGACGTCAACCGAGTCTTGCAATTAGCGGATGTTCGTCAAAAATTTGAAAGCCTTGGCATCGAAATTTCGAACTCGACGCAAGAGCAATTTGCACAGTTCATTCAGGATGAGAATGCAAAGTGGGCAAAGATCGTCAAGGTATCTGGTGCAAAAGTTGATTAAGTACAAGCTTCATGTTTTAGGGGGACAGTCACTTTAAGGGCGCAGTAATATTCTCAAAGGAGAAGAGATTGAACACGCAAGTAGCCGAGTCTAAAAATAATAATTCATGGTACGCAGGCCTAACACCAAAGCACTGGAACATATTAAAAAGTTCGTTCATCGGATGGATGTTTGACGGGTTCGAGGCTGTTGCACTGATTGTTGTACTTTTTCCAATGCTTAAGTCGGTTCTGACGCCTGCTCAAATGGCGACACCCTCTGTTTACGCTGGCCTTGTTATCGGCATGACGCTACTCGGCTGGGGCATTGGTGGCATTGTTGGGGGAGTGTTGGCAGATTATTTCGGTCGAAAGCGAGTGATGTTGTGGTCTGTCTTTTTGTATGCTTTGTTCTCTGGCCTGACTGCATTCTCAAACTCAATCGCTACCCTGTGCGTCATGCGATTTTTAACCGGGTTAGCCATGGGAAGCGAATGGAGTACTGGTATTGCGTTGTTGGCAGAAACGTGGCCAGAAAAGGCACGTGCCAAAGGCGCAGGTTTTCTGCAATCTGGTTTTGGTTTTGGCACCTTGCTGGCTGCTTTAGTTTGGTATGGTCTATCAACCTACAATCCGATGGGTGCTGATACGTGGCGCTTAATGTTTGTGCTTGGCGCGTTACCCGCATTTTTTGTTCTCTATATCCGGCGCAGTATCGGAGAGTCTGAGCAGTGGATGCAAGCCTTGGCGAACAAACGCTGGAACGCGACGGGAAACTCGAGCGCACCTAGCAGCGACAGTCGACCCTTTACATTGAAACAATTATTTCAAGAGCCTGAAGCCCGGCGATTGACCCTGCTGACTTTTCTGTTATCACTCATGACGACGACTGCTTGGTGGGCCATTTCAAGTTGGTTGCCGACCTTCACTGTTGCCATTGCTAAGGCAGAGGGGCTAGCAGACGCAGCAACCTGGGGGTCAAAGATTACGATCTATTACACGATTGGTGGAATTGTCGCGTACTGGGCCTCAGGCTTTATCATTGATTGGATTGGCCGTCGGTGGTTTTTATTTTTCACCTTTTTGGGAGCCTTGATTGCAACTTATATCACCTACAAAATGACGACAACAATGTTTGGCATGATGATCATTGCGCCAATCAATGGATTTTTTACCCTCGGTTGCGGCTTTGTCTGGATGGCGATCTATCTTGCTGAATTGTTTGCACCTGCCGTTCGCTCAACAGCGCTGAGTGTGGTGAACAATGGGGCACGCATGGTCGCTTGGATATTTCCGATTATGGCTGGCAGCATGATTGAGTCATTCGGTGGGGTTGCACAGGCAGCCTTAACAATGAGCTCAGTCTATGTCATCGGTTTGGTGATCCCCTGGTTTCTTCCTGAGACAAAAGGTAAAGGCTTACCTCAATAGAAGTATTTTCTTGGAAACATGGAAATGATTGAAAAAACGGTAGCAATAAAAACAGCTGATGGTGTCATCGAGACATTTTTGACCGCACCCCAGGCTGGTGGTCCGTTTCCTACCGTTGTTCTGTACATGGATGTCTGGGGAATCCGTGAAGAATTATTTGATATCGCAAGACGAGTCGGAGTCGCTGGCTATTGTTGTGTAGTGCCTGATTTTTACTATCGGTGGGGTCGTGTCAGAAACGAATTTCGAAATCAAAAAAACGAGATGATTTCACTCGAAGCACTTTCTGCCGAAGATAAGCAGACGGTTCTGACACCGCTGTCGAAGCTCACCGATGACATGGTGGTGCGGGATACGGGTGCAATCTTAACTTTTTTAGAGACCGAGCCTTTGGCAGGCAAGGGGGCCATGGGCGGGGTTGGGTACTGCATGGGAGGGCGGCATGTTTTCAAAGTGGCTGGTGCCTATCCCGAGCGCTTTAAAGCGATTATTAGTTTGCATGGCACTAATCTTGTGACTGAGCAAGCCAGTTCGCCTCATCTTTCAATGAAACATGCGCAGGGTGAAGTGTACTGCGGGTTTGCCGAAAATGATCCTTACGCACCACAGTCGACACGGGATACCTTAGCGTCGTACATGCGCAATAGCTGTGCCGCTGCCTACAGTTTCGAGTTGCATCCTAGAACCGAGCATGGCTACGCACTGCCCGATCGTGATATTTTTAACAAACAGGCATTCAATCGCGATTGGGAAATCATTTTCAATATATTCAAGCGACAGCTTGGTAGCTAAAACTTCGTCAGTGTGTGCGTATCGGTGATGCGTACATCACCAAAATCTTAGCTAAGTTTCTGGTAACTGTATTCATTCAATTCAAAGGGGTCGCGCACCATGTCGAGTACAGAATCACTTCCCAGCGTGATGCCTGGAGACCCTTCGTGGTGGTTTGAAGAGGCCTTGCGTAATGAAGGGCATCGCGCTGCTAGCCCTCCGTTAATAGGTGAACTTCGTGTTGATGTTGTGATTGTTGGTGGCGGATTCACTGGCTTATGGACTGCGTTGCAATTAAAAGCGCGTGCTCCTAACATCACCGTGGCTTTACTTGAGGCCTCACTGTGTGGCTCAGGAGCGAGTGGTAAAAACGGTGGCAAAGTGAGCGACTACTGGTCTGCGCTGCCGAGCTTGGTCAAGTCAATTGGCGCAGACGCGGCGCTATCTGTCGCGCGCGCGGGTACCCTCGCCCAGGATGGCATACGGGCTTTTGCAACATCTGGTGGTCGCGACCTTTGGTGGAGGGAGGGGCCAAGCATTAAGATTTCTGCGGCGCCCGCGCAAGATAAAAAAATTACAGCGTACATTTCAGAGGCGCAACGTCTAGGCGTGTCAGATTCTGTTCAGGCCTTGAGTGCGCAAGAGATCGCAGGTCGTGTTCGCTCGCCGGTGTTTCGTGGTGGAGTCATGTTTACAGAAGGTGCAACGGTACATCCCGCAAGGTTGGCTCGTGCACTACGTACTGCAGTGATCGAAGCTGGCGTCCATATATACGAACACACGCCTATGGTGCAACTCGAGAGAGGTTCGCCTAATCGACTGACAACGCCTCAAGGGCAAGTGATTGCCAAAGATGTCGTGCTGGCAACCAACGCTCAGTTGGCGAGCGATCCGCAAATTCGGGATCATGTCAGCGTGTTTTCAAGTTACGTGGTGATGTCCAACCCTGCTCCCGACAAACTGCAAGAGCTTGGGTGGCTAGGTGATGAAGGCTTGTCTGACCTACGCATGTTCATTCACTATTTTAGAAAAACTGCGGATGGACGGATTTTGATGGGTTCGGGGTCTGGTCCAATTACTTACGCTGGCAATGCGAATGCAGCCAGTCTGACGCAAGACGCGGGTAGCGCTGCCCGTGCCGAGCGTGGGCTGTATCGCTTGTTTCCGTCGTTTCAGTCAGTCGGGCTTGCAAAGGCATGGGGCGGGGCGATTGAAGTGTCTTCTGATCGTCTTCCTTTCTTTAAAACATTTCCGAACACGCGTGTTCATTATGCGTGTGGTTTTTCTGGGCATGGCGTCAATCCGACCTACATTGCTGGTCAGTGTTTGGCTTCTCTAGTGTTAAATCACAAAGACAAGTGGTCAAGTCTGCCTTTTTGTACTCGAAGCCTACCTAGTCTTCCGCCAGATCCGTTTCGAACTCTGGGTGGTCGTTTAGTCCGTTGGGGAATCATCAGCAGCGAAGAGGCCGAAGAGCAAGAGCGACAAATTTCTTTTTTTGCAAAGGCTGCCGCTAAGCTGCCCGAGCTCTTAGGGATGAAAATCGGTACGCGATAACCCGTTGGGTTGACAGATAAAAATAGATACGCGTAACACCTTAGGTTGACGAGTAAAAATCGGTACGCGATAGCGCTTTGGGTTGACAGAGCAAAACCGCTATTCGATAGCACGTGAGGTGCACGAGTGAATCGATTGACAGTGAGAGTATGGCTCTGTTAAGGTCAAATTGCCTGTGCCAAGCTTTGAATGTTTTTATTTTCAGTCGTCAAGCGACTAAAGGTTAAAAAATGTCTCAATCAAAACTCCCCAATCTGTTTCGCCGAAAATTGAACGCTGCCGCCGTGCTGACAACTGTCGCAGCACCGTTTGTTTGGGCAACCAAAGCACGTGCCGCACAACAGGTGATCGTGCGAACGCCTGGGGGGTCTTTTGATACTGTCAAAAACGAGACAATTTACGAGCCCTTTCGAAAGGCAACTGGGATACAGGTTGTTCCGGTAGCCGCTACCAACGGCAAACTCTTGGCGATGATGAAGTCGGGTCAAAACGAGCTTGATTTGATCGATACAGGCGATGCCATGCTGCTTGAGTTAGAGCTCAATAACTATTTAATGCCGATTGACTATGGTGCTTTTAAATACACGGATCCAGCAGACATCGATCCGGTGGTGAAAAGAAAATTTCATGTCGGTTCGTTTATCTATGCGATGGTCTTGGGCTACAACACTAAGGTGATCGCGCCCGGTTCCGAACCTAAGTCTTGGGCAGAATTTTGGGATATCAAAAAATACCCTATGAGACGTACCCTACCTGACATTGCGACAGGCTCAATCGCCCTCGAGTTTGCCCTCTTGGCGGATGGCGTCCCGATGGACAAACTATATCCGCTTGATATTGAGCGAGCCTTCAAGTCCCTGAGCAAACTGCGTGCAGTGATCCCCAAGTTTTGGGATACAGGTGCCTTGTCGTCCACGATGATCGCCGATAACGAAGTGTCGATGGGGTCGCTCTGGAGCACGCGCGCTTCAGTTGCTGCCGACGAAGGTGCGCCGATTGCCTTGCAGTGGAATCAAAATGCCCTGCTTGTTCAAGCGTATAGCATCCCGAAAGGGGCAAAGAACGTAGAGAACGCCCAAAAATTTATAGACTTTAGCTCGAGCGTTGAGTCTCAGTCTCGTTGGCTTGCCAAGTACAAAGCGATCCCCGTCAATACAAAGGCTTATGGCGCAACCGCTAAATCACTGATTGATCCGGCAAGCAACGAACCTTGGACAAAGACCAAAGGATTTTTACTTGATATTAAATGGTGGGCTGACAACCGCAACAAGGTTGCCGCGCAATGGTCGAAATGGATCATTAGCTGAGCACCCATGAGTCAAACATTTGTGCAAGCAGATTTGGCTCGTGAGCTAGGAAGCATCTCGCTTCGACAAGTCACGAAACACTACGGTAAAGAATGTGTCGTCGATGCAATCGATATTGATATTGCAGC
>JBAWWV010000238.1:0-6129 GCA_037146575.1 Alcaligenaceae bacterium
CCGCTCGCGTCGAGGTGCTATCCAAGGCGCTCATTCAATCGATTGCTGATCCCACAATTCGCGCCAAACTTGATTCAACCGGCATGCTAACCCTTGGCGGCACCCCACAAGAATTCGCGAAGTTCATCAACAGCGAATACGCGAAGTGGGGTGCCGTGATTCAAAAAGCTGGCGTCAAGCTTGAATAAAGATCACTTCTTGACTTCAGCAGGCTTAGGTCTATCTTTGTAGACACCTGCCCAAAAGGTGATTGCTTCAGCGTAAAATTTTTCGGCCTCGGCGAAGTTGGTTGTCGTGACTTCGATGGCCATATCAGCGATTTTTTTCTGAGTATCTGGGTCTTTGATCGCGTTGTTCATTGCCACGTTAAAACGCTCAGCCATCGGCTTAGGCAAAGCCTTAGGTGCATAGATCGCGAACCAGCTATCTGCCGTCAGACCTTGCAATCCCGACTCTTCAAAGGTTGGCACATTTGGCAAGTAGGCAGCTCGTTTTGTACCCGAGACGCCAATCACCACGCCCTTACCGGTTTTCTCCATACTGAAGGCCTCTGGAGTACCCGTCACACCCGAAGAAATTTGAGCACCCAAAACACTGGTGATAATCGCGGCACCGCCGGCGTACGGAAGAATCGTCATATCGACGCCGGCTTTTTTGCCAATGACCTCACCAATCATCTCAGGTACGCCACCCGTTGTTGGTACGGCGTAATTCGCGCGCTTCGGATCTTGTTTGATGTAGTCGATAAACTGCGCAATATTTTTGATGTTATTGGCAGCAGGTACGGTCAAGGCCCAAGGTAAGGTCGCAATTTTACCCACCATCATAAAGTCACGACTAGGCGAGTACGGGACATCTGCAACGATGTATGGAAGGATCGTCAGCGAACTGTCTGTATTGACTAAAAATACAGTGCCATCTGCTGGAGAATTTTTGACGAATTGGGTTCCAATCTGACCACTGGCACCTGCTTTATTTTCAATGATGATGGGTTGACCCAACTCGGCACTCATTTTGGGCGCAATCATGCGCGCTAAAACATCGGTGGCACCGCCGGGCACAAAAGGCACCACAAATTTGATGGGCGCTTTAAATTCTTGCGCGCTCGGCGACGAGACAGTGGTGAATGACGCCATAGCAAGCATGGTAAGAGCGATCGTTTTTTTCATTTTTTACCCCTAGGTGAGTGGATCGATTAATACATTAACAAGCACTTATATCGGCGACTTAACAGGCCGTGCTCGCACAGCCTCTTCGTTGATATCCGAGCCCCAGCCAGGGCCCTCGGGCAAGACGATTTCACCATCAACAACTTGAATCGGATGGGTCATGTATTCGCGCGTAAATGCAGCCTCGTCGACGACGTATTCCATGATGCTGAAATTTGACGTTGCGGCTGAAAAATGCGCCCCCATCAGCGAAGACAATTGCCCGTGATAGTTATGCGAAGCCACGTTGATTTCATAACTCTCAGCCATCGTCGCCATTTTGGTGGCCTCTAGCAAGCCATTCCATTGCGGATCAATGATCGCAACATCCGCAGAATTTGCCTCAAGGTAAGGACGCAGTGCCTGGCGTCCCAATAACGTTTCAAGCGAAGAAATCCGTGTCGTAGTTGACTGCTTGACTTCAGCTAAGGCTCGCGGATCTTGTATGTCGACTTCAAGCCACATTAAATTAAATCGTTCGAGTGCGCGTGCAATTCTTTTTGCGCCTTCAGGCTTAAAGTGAAAATTCAGATCAAGCGCCAACTTCACGCCTTTTCCGGCACCCTGTTCAAACGCGGCCAGTAGATCAACAATCGAGGCAAGAATTTTGTCGTCAAGATTCAATTCTGGAAAACCAGTACCAATCCCAAAACCGGGTCGATAATTGTTACAGGCACCATTTTCAAAAGACAGGATATTCGTCTTGAGTGCCTTAAAACCGCGTGCTTTCGCCTCTTTTCCTAAGGCCACGATATCGTCTAACGAACGTAATGGTGCTGCCTCGAACACCGGCGCAAAGCGCGAGCGCAAGGTGCCACATTGCGACCAATAGATCGGCAGCTTTTTACGCAAGGCTCCACCAAACAATTGATGCACGGGTACGTTCAGCTCTTTTGCTTTTAAATCCAAGCAAGCGTTTTCAAGCGCAGCAAGCGCCTGAGCAATCAACCCACCAGAAAAAATTCGCGTCACGGCAAACAGATTGGCATGAATCAGATTGATTTGCCTTGGGTCTGAGCCAATCAGGCTTTGCCCCAGTTTGAGGATGACTCCGCCAAGGCCAGGAGAAGAACTTCCTTCGCTGAACTCTGACCAGCCGATCAAGCCTGTATCGGTTGTGATTTTCAAAAAAGAAAGGGTACGCCAGCCACCATCTGCATGGAGGTCTTCTATTGCGGTGATCTTCAAGCTGTCTCCTTGGCCACGAAATACGGCCTTTTTTTATCAAAATTTAGCAAGTCTATCGCCTAGCGAACTGCCGCGATGGTCTCTATTGCCTAGCTGATCGCTGCGATGGCCTCTATTGCCTACCTGATTGCTGCGATTGTCTCTATTATGTAGCTGATCGCTGCGATTGTGTTTCAAGTATTGCCAAGCGGTGGCACCTCGGGCGTCACCGAAAAATGATGTAACTGAATTTTCCAGTGGCCGTTCAGTTTGCTCAAGATCAGCGTCGTGCGCAGTACCGATTTCGTGTTGCGCCCCCCGTTGAGTACAAACGAAAAGGCCCCAAAACCTTGTGCCGTAAAACTCTCTGGGCTAATTTGCACAAGTTGCTGCTCAACCAAGTCTAGTACTGCCGACTGAATGATGCCATCATAAGACGCAAAGTAATCTTTTATTTCAGAAGCCCCAACCGAATGCCCCGGGCGCCCGCCATAAAACAAAGCGTTGTCAGCATACAGACTGGCTAAGGCCTTTGGGTTCCAGACCTTGGCAGCTGCATTCCAAGATTTTTGCATCTCATCGAGAGTTTGTTTTAGCTGATTCGTACTTTGAGTCATGAGTCAATCCTGCATATTTGAAAGATTAAGCACTAGTTTTTTGAATTGTTAATCGCTAGTGCTTGAGGTGTTTGGGTCAGTGTAAACAATCGAAATCCGTATCAAACACAAGTCATTATCTTACATATTACGTAGACCACTTAGGTGGCCGCTTTTCAATAAAAGCACTGATTCCTTCTTTTGCATCGCCACTTGCTGCAACTGCACAAAACGCATCGACAATCCCCCCAATATCGCGGCGATAATGATCATCGTTAATTCGCATAAAAGCCGCATGTCCCATACGCATCACGTTGGGCGACTTTGAAGCAAACATCTTAGCCATGACACGTGCGGCTTGCAGTGCCGTACCGTCTTCAACCATTTGGCTCACCAGGCCCAGTTCAACAGCCTCTTGCGCATCAAACACTCGGCCGCTAAACAGAATTTCAAAAGCACGGTGACGCCCCACGATGGATGGCAGATGAATAAAATGGATCGCAGGAATCATACCGACATCAATTTCGGGATAGCCAAATGTTGCAGTTCGACTGGCAATAATGACATTACAAGAAATTGATAAGGTCATCCCGCCAGCACGCGCAGCACCATCGATCGCTGCGATCGATGGCTTACCCAAGGTATGCTGCACGTCTGCGAGTTCGACATAAAGCTTGTCTAGAAATTCACGTACTGACTTACCACTTTGATCAAGCAAAATATCAAGATCTAGCCCTGCGCAAAACCGTTTTGGCAAGGCGCTCGTTAAAATCACTGCGCGCACCTGAACGTCATCGCGCGCGGCTTTGAACGCTGAGACGATCTCAACCAGCATGGGGATACTCAGTGCGTTCACCGGCGCGTGATTCAGACTGATCTCTGCGATTTGATCGATCACTGCGTAGTTGATATATTTCATTTTTGTTTATCTTTGTGTTGCCTAGGGCTAAGGTGAAAGAGCAACTAACCTTGTTCATCTGTACCACAAGCCTTATTGAATGACGCCCGCGCTGCGCAGCGCCTGGACGGCCTCGCCCGTATAACCCAGCTCAGCCAGAACCTCTTGGGTGTGTTCACCCAGCAAAGGTGGCGGTCGCTGCGCGCGGCGCGCTTGATCCTGAAATTTAATGGGCAATCCGATCTGCCGTAACAGGCCCACAGTTGGGTGCTCAGTTTCAACAATCAATTCTCGAGCAGCCACCTGAGGGTGCGCGAGGGCTTCGCTGAGCTTGTGGATAGGCGCTGCCGGCACGCCATGTTGGCTTAAACACTCAAGCCACTGCGCAAGCGTTTTGGTTTTCATCTTTGTCTGCACCAGCGCAACCGTCGTACTCATATTTTTAACTCGCAAGGCGTTTGTCGCCAGATCTGGGCGATCAACATGCTCATCTAATCCCGCGACTGAGCAAAAACGTCGCCACTGCGCGTCATTACCAGCCCCAAGCATAATCGGCTGATCAGCCGTTTCGAAGACCTGATACGGGCACATTGAGGGATGCCCCGTGCCCATAGGCTTAGGATTGGTACCGCTTTGCCAGTAGCTCTGCACCATGTAGGTCAGAAAGCCAAGAGAGGTGTCGAGCAATGACAACTCAAGGTAAACACCTTTACCGGTTCGCCCACGCTCTAGTAACGCTGCCAAGACACCACTGAGCCCAAATATACCGGTGCCCATATCAACCGGCGAAAAGCTGGCCCGCGCAAAGTCTCCGTCTGGCGCACCCATCGAGCTAATCATGCCGCTAAACGCCTGCAGCATAACGTCGTAGCCTGGTTCGTCTCCGAGTGGCCCCGAGCGCCCATAGCCAGAAATTTCGCAATAAATCAGCTTTGGATTGATCGCACTCAAGGTTGCATGATCGACTTTCAGTTTAGCTGCGGTACCACCCCCAAAACCTTGCAAGACGACATCTGCACTTTGCACAAGCTCGTGTAAGATCTTTTGACCTGCTTGCGTTTTTAAGTCGAGCGCCAGACTGCGTTTATTATGGTTCACCGCCATAAAGATTGCCGACTGGCCATTCGTCTGCGGTAACCAACCACGGGTATCATCACCCTGACCAACCGGCTCGATTTTAATGACCTCAGCACCTAGTTCGCCAAGATATTGTGAGCACAGTGGCCCAGCCAGTACCTTACTGAGATCGACCACTTTAATTCCTTTGAGTGGTTGCATAGTCTTCCTTCATCAATAAACTTTGAGTAAAACATAACATGACACAAAAAATTTTATTGTGCCTCTTCTCTCTGATATCTTTGTTAACAGGTGTCGTCATGGCCACTGAAGAACCCTCCTATACAAGCACGTTTCAAGAGGCCCCTTTTGAAATTAGAGAATACCCTGCGCTCATCGCTGCCGAAGTGACCGTAGCAGGCGGGCGCAGCGACGCCGTCAGTGCTGGGTTTCGTTTGCTCGCGGGCTACATTTTTGGTGGCAACACGCGCAAGCAGAGCATTGCCATGACCGCACCAGTGATTCAAAACGAAGCGCCTAATGAAAAAATTGCTATGACTGCACCTGTCATGCAAAGCTCTGATCCCGAGGGCTGGATTATTCGTTTCATTATGCCTGCGAGCTACACGCTTGAGACTCTGCCAACACCCAATGATCCAAAGGTTCGACTTGTAGTGTTGCCACCCAAGCGCCTTGCCGTTGTGCGCTTTTCGGGGTTGGTCGATGACAACGACGTCGAACAACAAACTGCAGTCTTGCGTGCCTTTGTCGAAAAGCAAAAATTAAAAGCAGTCGGCGCACCCTCTCTTGCTCGCTATGATCCGCCGTGGACGCTCTGGTTTTTGCGACGTAACGAGGTCATGCTTGAAGTCGCTCGCACCAATTAAACGTGACGATTAAGTTGTTGCGTCGTAATGAGGTCGACCCCCCTACAACCTTCGGTGCTCCTGCGGTTTCAGTCCGCCTTCATCCCCGTCTTTTTAATCAAATCAGCCCATTGTTTGAGTTCATTTTGAATGGCGGCCTTCATTTGCTCGGGCGTCATTTTTAGCGGCTCGTAGCCATCCTGCCGAATAATCTTTAATACGTCGGGGTCGTCCATCGTTGCATTGAGCGCCGCAACCAGTTTGGCGGCGATCGGCGCAGGGAGGCCCGCCGGCGTCACCACACCAAACCACACCGGCGAATCAAACCCCGGAAAGCC
>JBAWWV010000239.1:0-6127 GCA_037146575.1 Alcaligenaceae bacterium
GTTGCTGGCCCGTAACGCGCGTCGTCGCGGGTTGCATCCTAAGCCCTGGGTAAAAACATCGTTATCGCCGGGCTCACGTGTGGTCGCTGATTATTTAAAAGTGTCAGGCCTGCAAGCTGAGCTTGATGCGTTAGGCTTTAATGTCGTAGGTTTTGGTTGTATGAGTTGCATGGGTAACTCTGGCCCACTAGCCGAGCCGATTTTAAAAGCGATTGAGACTCGACAGTTGGAGACCGTGGCTGTGTTGTCGGGTAATCGTAATTTTGACGCACGCGTGCACAACAGCGTACAGGTGAATTTTTTAGCCTCGCCGCCGTTAGTGGTGGCCTATTCGCTAACAGGTTCGATACGTACCAATCTGACGCAAGAGCCCTTAGGCTATGACGGTCAAGGTGTGGCCGTCTATTTGCAAGATATTTGGCCTGCTCCTGAAGAGATTCGCGCCATGATCGAGCAGTATGTTGAGCCTCACTTGTACCAAGAGCGTTACCAAACGATTTTTGAAGGCTCGCCGCAATGGCGCGCGCTCACGAGCGCAACCGGAAAAATTTACGACTGGAATCCTGATAGTTTATTTATCCAGCGCCCTCCGTATTTTGATGGAATGACTCGCGAGGTGCCTGCGCATGAAGATATTGTGGGTGCGCGCGTGCTTGGTATGTTTGGCGATATGTTAACCACCGATCATATTTCGCCTATCGGAAAATTTTCTGTTCAGACGCCCGCTGGCGAGTACTTGCAGTCTTTGGGTGTTGCGCCTGCTGATTTTGTGAATTACGGCGCGCGCCGCTTAAATCATCAAGTGATGATGCGCGGCACCTTCGCTAACGTGCGCTTGTGTAACGAACTGACCCCAGACGTTCAAGGCAGCTCGACCTTGCACATGCCAAGCAAAGATTCCATGTCGATCTACGCAGCAGCACAAAGGTACCAAACTGAGGGTGTGCCCTTAGTGATCATCGCCGGTAAAGAATATGGTGCGGGGTCTTCGCGTGACTGGGCGGCCAAAGGCACGGGGTTGCTGGGTGTGCGGGCGGTGATCGCTGAGTCACTCGAGCGGATTCATCGTTCGAACTTGGTGAGCATGGGGGTATTGCCGTTGCAGTTTTTAAATGGTGACACCCGCCAGTCGCTCGGGTTGGACGGCTCTGAAACCTTTGATATTCGTGGTTTAAAACAGGGTCTCAAGGCGCGTGAGCAGCTTGAGTGCCTGATCTGCTACGCCGACGGTCGCTTGCGCACCATCCGGTTGTTGGTGCGTTTGGATAGTGATGTTGAGGCCGAGTATTACAGACATGGCGGAATTTTGCAGTGCGTCCTTAGGGCGCGCTTAGAGCAAGAGTCTGCGGTGTAATGGCTTGGTCATGGTTGTGATGTTGGGGCTCTCACCGTTTATAGCGGTGAGGCTGTACAGAGAAAAGATGAAAACGATGACGCACTATTTTGCGAACAGACAATCGCTTGGTTCGTTGTGCCTAACAGATGCTTATTTTGTAACCGACTGACACGGGTTTTAGGGCATTAAGTTGCGTCGGGCGTGGTGATCGATGCGTTCTGGGTCTAAACTGAAAGTGTTCGATGTTTTCAACGAGACGAGTACGTATGAGCCGACAAAAATATTGGTCAGTATGTGTTGGAGCTTCGTGGCTATTGGCCTCGAGTGGTTGGGCGCAAGTCCCTGCAACGCCTGTCCCTGTGACTCAGAGCGCCGCCCCAGTCATGACCCCCCTTGCTCAAACACCGGTTCAACCCGCCAACTTGACCCTTTTGCCTCAAACGGCGGCGCAGCCGGCTAACCAGCCAAGCGGCCAGGCAAATATCGTTTCTCTCCCCGAGTTACAAGCCTTGGTTGCTCCGGTGGCCTTGTACCCAGATGCATTACTCGCCCAGATGCTGATGGCGGCCACTTATCCGCTTGAAGTTGCGGCAGCCACGATCTGGTTTCAGAACAATCGCTTAACAGGTAACGCGTTTGAGGCTGAGCTGGCGCAACAGCGTTGGGATAACAGTGTTAAGTCGTTGGTGCACTTTCCTGAGGCTCTCAAGTTGTTGGGCAATCAACTTGAATGGACTCACCGTTTGGGTGATGCCTACTTAGTGCAGCCCAGTGAGCTTATGCAGGCGATACAAGCGTTACGTTCACATGCGCGACAGACAGGGAATTTGCAGTCGGGCACGCAGATGGTGGTCTCAAATGACCCCCTCTCAAACATCATCATCATGCCAACCAACCCAGACATTGTGTATGTGCCAACGTACAACCCGATGGTGGTGTATGGCCCCTGGCCTTATCCAGCTTACCAACCCTATGCGGTCTATAACCCTGTTTGGGGTGCGATGGCTTTTGGCGTGGGTGTCGGCGTAGGGGTTGCCTTGTGGGCTACGCCTTATTGGGGCTATGGGTCAATTTATATCAACAATGGCTATTACAACCGCTTTAATGCCTTATATAACGCGCCTGGCTACCGTTACCCCGCGCGTGTTGGCGGCGCAAGCTATTGGGCCTACAACGGCGCTCATCGTTATAACGTACCTTATCAATATCCCAATCGTGGTATCACACCCGCCGCGCAACAGCATTCAAATCAAGCCCGACAACATGCGCAGCAATACACGCAAAATCATGGCGGTGGCGCGGCGGCGGTTCACGCTGCGGGCGCTAGCACTGGGGCGCTTCCTGCGACCACTGCACGCCCGAGCGGTGGTCGCAGCAGTACGCGTCGTTACTAACGGCACTTGCACATCAAATTATCATCTCGAGACAGATAAAAATGAAAAGACAATACCTGCAGTGTCTAGCAACTCTTGTGTTGGCTACCTGTGCGAGCGCGACGCGCGCTGAAGTCAGTGAATTGCGTGTGCCTCTTGGTGCGGGTGGTTTTGGTTTTCTGCCCTTACACATGATGAAAACTCACAATCTGATTGAAAAGCATGCTGAGCAGGCCGGCGTCAAAGTGAAGGTGAACTGGTCCAACATTGGTGGGCCCGCCGGAATGATTGATGCCTTGCTTTCGGGTTCGGCCGATTTTATTTCTGCTGGACCACCTTCGTTTTTGATTTTGTGGGATAAGACAAAAGGAGGCGCCAATGTAAAAGGTGTTGCCTCAATGAGTTCAATGCCCATGCGCTTGAATACGCGTGCCGAGCATTTGCAAACAATTGATAACTTGAAGGCGGGCGACAAAATCGCGGTGACTTCGGTCAAGTCGTCGATTCCGTCAATTGTGATGCAGATGTATGCCGTAAAAAAATATGGCAAAGCCGAGGCGTTTAGATTTGATCCTTACACCGTGACCATGAATCATTCTGATGCGGCAGCGGCGTTATTGTCTGGCAAAACCATTTCTGGTCATTTTGCCTCGGCACCGCTTGATCAGCGTGAGCTGAAAGAACCGGGTGTACGTACGATCATGAATTCGGACGATGTGATGGGCGGCTCAACCACCTTCACAATGATCTCAACCACGCAAAAATTTCAAGACCAAAATCCTAAGGTCTATGCCGCCTTCGTGAAAGCTTTGAAAGAGTCTCAAACCTTGATCATGCAAGATAAAGAGGGTGCGGTAAAGGTCTTGCTTGACTCGATGGGCGGTGGGGCTGGGTCGACTGGCGATATGCTGGCGATCTTGAATGACCCCACGACTAAATACACGCTTCAACCCGAAAATGTCATGAAGTATGCCTTGTTTATGCACGAGATCGGCTCGCTTAAAAATCGACCGGCAACAATCGGTGATTTGTTTTTAAGCGGAACCGATGTGAGCTCGGGTAACTAAGCCTGGCGCTTTAACTAGGTTTGCATGCCCCATTTGCGAATGGTGGCACGTTCGATCACGTTAAAGATAAAGTTTTCAACAAGAAGCCCGATAAAAATTACCATGAAGAGCCCTGCAAAGACGCTGGGTATTTCAAGTAAATTTTTATTTTGGTAAATAAACCAACCCAAACCGCCCGAGCCCGAACTGACGCCAAAGACCAGTTCGGCAGCGATCAGGGTTCGCCAGGCGAAGGCCCACCCCATCTTGAGTCCGGCCAAGATGCTTGGAAACGCAGCCGGTATCAAAATGCTTCGTACGTAGGCAAAACCGGTTAAACCATAGTTGCGGCCGACCATTCGCATGGTCAGTGATACCGACATAAAACCAGAGTGGGTATTGAGTGCAACAGCCCACAACACTGAATGAATCAACACAAACACTAGGCTGCCTTCGCCCAAGCCAAACCAGATCAGCGCCAGGGGTAGCAAAGCAATGGCTGGCAAGGGGTTGAACATCGCAGTGAGTGTCTCAAGGATGTCGGTGCCGATGCGGGTAGTGATCGCCAGCACGGTTAGCAAGGCAGCTAAGGCAATCCCGCAAGCATAGCCAATCAACAACACGTTGACTGACGTCCAGGCTTTGGCCAGCAGACCACCAGACATGATTCCAGTGAACAGCGCTTGCATCGTTGCAGAGAACGTTGGAAACAGAAGCTCGTTGTTTAAGTGCTGGGCGTAAACCTGCCAGATCGCGGCAAGCGCAACTAACAATAAAATGCGACGCAAGGCGGTGTTGTTAGCGAGGCGCTCAAGCAGGGACAGAGGTTTTTCAACGATGCCCACCGCGCTGTAAGGCTCGGGTGTGCGATAGATCTCAGGGCGATTGTTCGCGTCGATCGTTCGGTCGCTGTCAATGCGATCGTTGGTTGAGGGGGGTCGATCGTTTTCAGCGCGGTCGTTAGTTTCGAAGGCGCGCTTCGCCTCAGGACGATCATCTGCTTGGGCCAGGTGCTTAGCCATGCTGAACCTCTTGCTGTGGTTCGCCTTGCTGTGTAAACAACAGATCGTTAATTTTTTCTTCTAGCTCTTTTTCGGCGGCGAGGTCTGAATGGTGCCGAGGCAAACTGTTGATTTCAGCCTTCACCTGACCTGGATGCGGGGTCAATAGCAAGATGCGATTGCCTAGGCGAATCGCCTCGGGGATTGAGTGCGTGACAAACAACACTGTAAAGTGAGTGTCGTCCCACAGTTGCATGAGTTCATCTTGCATGTGGCGACGGGTCAGTGCATCAAGTGCTGCAAACGGTTCATCCATTAGCAGAATGTCGGGTTCCATCGCCATGCCGCGTGCAATTGAGACGCGTTGCTTCATGCCGCCCGATAAGGTGTGTGGATAGTTATTGGCGAAGGGCGAAAGATTCACTTTGTCGATGTAAGCAAGCGCGCGTTCGCGTGCCGCCGCACCGCGTAAGGTTCCACTTGCGATCAGCGGAAACATCACATTTTCAAGCACGGTTTTCCAGGGCAAGAGCTGATCAAACTCTTGAAACACCATCATGCGGTCGGGGCCCGGCTTAGTGACCGTGGTGCCTTTAAGTTTGATCGAGCCTTCGACTGCGGGCATATAACCCCCCACGGCCTTGAGCAGCGACGACTTGCCGCAGCCTGACGGGCCGAGTAACACAAAGCGGTCGGCCTCATAGACTTTGAAGTCAACGCGATAGGTCGCCGTGACCAGATGCTCGGTTGTTTTGTATTGCAGCGTGACCCCGTCGACTTCGAGTAGCGGCGTTTTATTCTGAGTGCTGTCCTGCATAGAGGTCTCCATCCTAGGCGACCAAGGTTAGCGGAAAATTCGCTGTTCTGTCAGGGGTGCCCTATTTTGTTCTCGGCTGTAGAGCGATTGCCCGGCTGAACACTGATCTCTCGGCTGACGGTTCAATAGCTTGCAAGCTAATACAATACTGGTATGACACACATTTTGGCCCTTGAAACCTCAACGACCACCTGCTCGGTCGCCCTGCTGACTGAGCAAGGCGCGAGTGTGGCGGTGGTTGCGCGCCAACTTGAAGGTACGGCGGGTCATGCGGCAAATCTTTTGCCCATGGTCAGCGCCTTGCTGGCTGAGTGTGGCGTCGAACGCGCCGCACTGAGCGCGGTGGCGTTTGGTCAGGGCCCGGGGGCGTTTACTGGCATTCGAGTCGCCTGTGGGGTTGCCCAAGGCATGGGTTTGGCCTTGCAAATTCCGCTGATTCCGGTTGGAGCTCTGCCCGCAGTGGCGGTTCAGGCGGCGGGGCGTTTGCCTCAGCACCTGATTCTTGTGGCGCTTGATGCGCGCATGGATGAGGCATACTTTGCGGCGTATGTAGA
>JBAWWV010000240.1:0-6118 GCA_037146575.1 Alcaligenaceae bacterium
ATCCCAAGCAATCAAAAAGTTATTGAATGTTAGGGGTGCGGTCAGCACGAGTTTGGTAGCAAACTCTGAGGGGTGAAACGCGGCCCAGCAGGCATACAGCAAGGGCAAAATCCACAACAAGGCCAACCACCACGCCCCCAGCGTTGACAACCACCCAGCGTGTGCACCTTGCGCTCTCATCGGTAGTGTGCCCGGCGATCAAGTACAAAAAATTGCAGCAGTCCGACTACCGCCAACAGTGCTAAAAGCACCGCCGTCAGTGCCGAGGCATAGCCTTGATCCCAAAACTTAAAGCCCACCTCGTACAAATAGAACAGCAGTAACGATGAAGCGTTGTCAGGCCCGCCCCTTGTCATCACAATAATATGATCGACCATTCTGAACGCATTGATCAAGGCATTGACCAACACAAAAATGGTGGTAGGCATCAACAGTGGCCATTGGATACGCCTGAAAAAATACCAACTGCTTGCGCCTTCGATCTGCGCAGCTTCTTTATAACTAGGGCTAAGTGTTTGCAAAGCCGCCAGATAAAAAATCATAAAGAAGCCGGCTTCTTTCCAGATCGCTACCACGATGACCGAACCCAGTACCAAGTTTGGATCACCTAACCAATTCTGGCTAGCAAAGCCAAGCGCTTGCAACACTTGATTAATCAAGCCATAGCCGGGTGTGTAAAAGAAGATCCAGATATTGGCCACCGCAATCATCGGCAACACGGTTGGCAAAAAATAAGACAGGCGTAAAAACTGGCGCCCCGCAATCTTATCGTTGACCCACAAGGCCATGCTGACAGACAGCGCGATTGAAACCGGAATAGTGGCCAACGCAAACCATAAATTATTGACCAACGATTTCCAGAAAATCGGGTCTTCAATCATGCCTTGATAATTATCTAACCCAACAAACACCGCTGCCCGCCCCGCACGTGGGGTCGACAGCAAACTATCAAGCAAGGTGGCAACGGCTGGATAATGCGTAAAGCCCACCAAAAAAACAAAGGCGGGCAAAAGCAGCAAATACGCGTAAATCTGATGGCGCAACGTGTGCATACGTTGAATTGAAAGGCAAGGCGTCAAACTTTTTAGTCTGACGCCTAACCTTCAGTCGTTATTTTTGAAACGGACGCAACAAACGTGTCGCCTCAGCTTGCGCATCTTTCATGGCTTGCTCGGGAGTTTTGTTGCCTGTCAATGCCGCTTGCAAGCCATCATTCAACGCCTTAGTCACACGCTGATTGTCGTGGGTTGACAGCTCAGCAACGGCAAACGGCAATTGATCACGAGCCACTAACGCGGGCGGAAACTCAGCTGCGTATTTCTTCAAAGCAGGCGTTTCGTATGAAGCAGGCGACACGGCCACATACCCTGTGTCGATGCTCCATTGCGCCGCACGTTCTGGTTGCGTCAGCCACTTGGCAAATTTATAAGCGCCCTCTTGCTCAGCCGCCGCAGCTTTTTTGAAGATAAAGAAATTACCACCACCAGTAGGTGAGCCCGCACGTGCACCGGCTGGCAACATCGCAACACCAAAATCAAACTTGGCGTTACTGCGAATGTTGGTCAAATTACCAGTAGTAGTCCAGATCATTGCCGCTTTTTTCTCCATGAAATCGCGTGGCGTTGTGCCCCACTCGACTACGCCCGGAGGATGAATGCCATGCTTTTTAGACAGATCTACCCAATAGCTCAGTGCCTGAACAACTTTGGGGTCGTCATACTGAACCTTAGTGCCTTCGGCGTTGGCTAAGATGGCACCACTTTGCGTGCTGAAGCCTTGAAACAACCAATACGGAAAGCCACTTGATGGTACTTGAATGCCCCACTGTGTAATGTTGCCGCTGGCATCTTTTTTGGTCAGCTTTTGACCCATGCTGATTGTCTCAGCCCAAGTCTTGGGTGGAGTGTTTGGATCAAGCCCAGCCTCTTTAAACGCGTCTTTGTTCCAGTACAGCACGACGGTTGAACGTTGAAACGGCACGCCCCAGGTTTTGTTACCAAACTGGCCGTTTAACATGAAGGCTGGAAAAAAACTTTTCAGCCATTCGCGGTCAGCATCGGTTTTCACAAAATTATCAATCGGTGAAATCGCGTCTTCATCAGCCAACGTAAACGTATCGGTCGAAAGCAAAATGGCGGCTGTTGGCGGCTTGCCTGACTTGTGTGCCGTTAACACTTTAACGATGGTTTCTTGATAGGTACCAGAATAAACAGGCACGACGTTGTAGTCGGGGTTCTCTTTATTAAAGTCTGCCGCGTACTGGTCGATTGTTTTTGTGATGGGCCCGCCCACCGCAACCGGAAAATAAAAAGAAATATCGGTTTTAGCCAAAACAACAGCGCTTGTACAAAGCCCCGCGGTCAGCAATGCCATACGACTTAGCAAGTGTTTCATCATCAGTCCTCTTTAGTTTAAATACGTCGTCCATGTTCATCGAACCAGTGCAGGTTCGATGGGTCCCAACTCAGTTGCACTTCGCCTTGCACTGCCAAGGCCTGTTTACCTTGCGCACGCACAGCCAAAATTTGAGAGCCTACGCGCGCATGCAGCAATAAATCTGCGCCGGTGAATTCAGTTTTTTCAACGGTGAAACTTGGGCCAACACCCAGAATCACGTCTTCAGGGCGAAGCCCCAGGCGAACCGCTCCCGCGGGTGGTGTGACCGAAACGCTACTGCCGGCAATGCGCCCTTCGCCGCCACCCAAGATGCCCCCTTCGCTGCTGCCAGCGCTACGCACTTGCTCGAGCTCGAGAATATTCATTCGCGCGCTACCGATAAACTGCGCGGCAAACAAGGTGCCTGGTTTTTGATAGATCTCATAGGGGGTCGCCACTTGTTCGATGCGCCCAGCGTTTAACAACACCACCCGATCAGCCATACTCATGGCTTCAGTTTGATCATGCGTCACGTACACCACCGACAAGCCAAGCTTGAGCTGCAAGGCACGCAACTCATGACGCATTTCTTGACGCAGTTGTGCATCAAGATTTGAAAGCGGTTCGTCCATTAAACACAAGCGACTATCAGCAACCAACGCACGCGCAAGCGCCACACGTTGCTGTTGACCACCCGATAACTGGCCTGGCTTACGCTCTTGGTAAGCAGTCAGGCTCAGCAGATCAAGCACTTTCTTTAAACGAGACTGTAATTCGGCGTTGGCCATGCGACGCACGCGCAAGCCAAACACAATGTTCTCTGCCACTGACAAGTGCGGAAACAAAGCATAGTTTTGAAACACCATCGACACGCCACGCTGCGAGGACGGGATCTGTGTCACGTCACGCTCAAAGATCTTGATCTGCCCGGTTGAGGGGCTTTCAAGGCCGGCGATTAACCGCAAGGTCGTTGTCTTACCGCAACCTGAGGGGCCAAGCAACACCGAAAATTCGCCGGCCGCAAGCGTCAAGTCAGTTGGATGCAACGCTGTGGTGGCATCCCAATTTTTACTCACGCTAGAAAAACAAACAGCGGTCATCGGCAAAACTCGTCTCAATATCTTTTGATTTTTAGATGGTAGAGCTAAGTCAACCGCAATGATCTTGCACAAATGACTTGAAGTTAATCGTAGCGTAATTCAGATGACAGGTATGTGACAGGCTATATTTTTATGTTGCAGCGCAAAATCCAACGACTATCCAGAGTACGCCACAAGGGTTATCATCGCGACACTCGGGAGACTGGGTTCTTGCTTTAAATCAACCTTTTACTCATGCTACAAACAAATAAAACCCTTCGCATCTGGGATTTGCCCACTCGCCTGTTTCATCTGGCCCTTGCGCTCTGCGTCACGGGCGCGATCGTGACGGTCAAGCTTGGAGGCCTTTGGATGGACTGGCATGTACGCCTAGGCATTGCCTCGCTCGCGCTGGTGACCTTCAGGGTGATTTGGGGGGTTGTCGGTCCGCGCTACGCTCGCTTTGCACAGTTTTATGCCTCGCCGCGTCAGACGTGGGCGTATCTCAGGGCACCGACTAAAGGTGTCGGCCACAACCCGTTGGGCGCCTGGTCAGTGTTTGGAATGCTGGCAATTATTGGCTGGCAAGGCTTTAGCGGCCTCTTCGCCAACGACGATATCTTGACCCAGGGGCCCTTTGCTGCCATGGTCAGTAGTGCATGGTCAGACCGTCTCACCGGCTTACACCAGTTTAATGAGCTCTTTCTGTACGCCGCGATCGGTTTGCATTTAAGCGCAATCGCTTTTTATACCTACAAAGGCCAACGTCTGATCATGCCCATGGTGCACGGCGATGTGCAAGCGCAGACCGTTCCCGTTGGAACCGCCCCCGCTCGAGACGACTGGCGGATCCGCGCGATTGCTGTGCTGCTCGCCCTCACCCTAGGCACGCTCGCCTGGTGGCTAATGCGTCTCGCGTTCAACGCGAGTTAATCTCTTTTTCAATATCTATTTTTAAGGAAGGTCTCATGCCAATCGTTACCAACGGATCCTGTCGTATTTATTGGCGCGGCGACGGTGATGCAACACTGCCTGCGCTGGTGCTTGGCAATTCTTTGGGTACCGATCATTCGCTGTGGGATCCGATGCTGGGCGCGTTGATGAAGAGTTTTTATGTGGTGCGCTACGACATGCGCGGACATGGCGGCTCTGAAGCGCCTCAAGCCGATTACTCGTTGGCTCAACTGACTGATGACGCTCAAGCGGTGATCGCAGCGGCCCGCCTAAGTTCGTATGATTTTTGGGGGATCTCACTGGGCGGCATGGTCGGCATGGAACTCGCTGCACGCAAACCCCCCGGCCTGCGCCACTTAGTGCTCAGCAATACCTCTGCAGAGTTTGATGCGGGTATCTGGGACACCCGCATGGCAGCACTCAAACAAGGCGGCATGCCGGCAATTATCGATGGCGTCATCGGGCGCTTTTTCACTCCAGATTTTGTCGCAAAAAACACGATTGAATTAAAGCGTGTTCGCAATACTGCTCTGGCGCACGCCGCTCACGGCTATGCGGGTTGCTGCGCAGCGATTCGCGATATGGATTTATACCCTCGGCTGGCTAACATCCAAGTCCCCGCGCTTGTCGTTGTGGGCGATTATGACCTATCGACCCCGTTAGCGCGTGGCCAAGCCTTGGTTGACCGTATCAAAGGCGCCAAGCTCGCAATGGTGCCGTCAGCACATATTCCGCCCACCGAAATCCCAGAGCAATATCTGAATGCGGTGTTGCCATTCTTGAAATCTTGAGTTGAGAAAAAACGAGGCCTTAAAAGGCCTCGTTTCACTTTAGCTCAAACAACAAAGTCTACTTTTTAGCCCGGTAAGCGTCGTGACAGGCCTTGCAGCTTGCACCTACGTCGCCATAAGCCGCACGCAATTTTTCAAGATCGCCGCTGCCGGACACATCAGACAACTTCACAACAGCCGCCTCAAACTTTTGCTGCGCTTGTTTAAAACCAGCAGCATCAGACCAGACTTCAGGCTTGGCATTGCTACCGGCTTGGCTGCCTTCAGGAAACGCAGCCCAAGGCAAGATTGATAAGGTTTTTAAAAGATCAACATTGGCTTTAATCGCGGCCGCGTCGTAAGGCGTTGCACCTTTGATCGTTGGCTGCATGCGCCCAAAGTGTGAACTGATTAACGTTAAGGCTGATTGGCGATAGCTAATCGCTGCTTCGGGTTTAGCAAACTGCGCCTGAGCGGTGTGCGCAAACAGCGGTGCGGCAACGCTCATGGCTAACAACAGCAACTTAATTTTTTTCATAAGACTCTCAGTAAAAGTGGATTCTAGGTCAAGGTAGACTCTAATTATTCTGTGCCCACATTTTTACCTTCACTCAACAGTTTTAGCAAGCGTCTGTGCCAAACCAATATAGTTACGTGGCGTCATGGCTAACATCCGTGCTTTAGCCTCGGGGGGCAACGCCAAGCCCGAAATAAATTCATGCAAAGCTTCTTGAGTAATCCCTTTGCCTCGCGTGAGTGCCTTAAGTTGCTCGTAGGGCTGTGGCAAACCATAACGACGCATAACAGTTTGGATAGGCTCGGCCAAGACCTCCCAGCACCGATCTAAGTCGGCGTCAATCGCTGCGGCGTTGACCTCGAGTTTGCCTAGGCCACGTAAACACGAGTCATAAGCCACCAAGCAATAACCAAGAGCGACCC
>JBAWWV010000241.1:0-6113 GCA_037146575.1 Alcaligenaceae bacterium
CTTTGGTTCGGTGGTCATTCCCTGCAAGGGGCCTGAAATCGGATCCAAGCCATTACTATACGTACCCGCAATGACCTTGACGGTGCCAGAGCCATCTAGCAAATCAACCATCGGCATACTCGGCGAGGGGATATCGCGATAGGCCGGTGGGCACATTTTTTCACCAGACGGCAAGTTGATCCACAGTTGAAATCCGTGCATGCGTCCCTCAGTCTGCTGCGGCATTTCTGAGTGAATCACCCCACGACCGGCTGTCATCCACTGCACATCACCGGGGCCAAGATCGCCTCGATTGCCCATGTGGTCTTGGTGCAGCATCCGGCCATCCAGCATATAGGTCACGGTTTCAAAGCCGCGATGCGGGTGATCAGGAAACCCGCCGATGTAATCCGATGCTTCATCTGTCGCGAATTCATCGAGCATTAAAAAGGGATCAAGATTGAGGTCTGGAGAATACGAATACACCCGCAGCAACTTCACCCCCGCACCATCATGGGTTGGGCGGCCAGGCAAGACCTGTTCAACCTGACGCACAGCTAAAGCTCGCTTTTGACCAGGGGAAGGGTGATTCATGATGAATTTCTCGTCAATTTAATTATAAACAAGCGTTAGTCTAAAGTATTGCGCTGCAATATCGTGGCACAGCCCCTCAAAGCAATAATCAAAAGGCAAAAAAGGCTAAGATCACGGTTACTTTTACACGAGGATCTAGCGCATGAGCCGCCCATTTAAGATTGCAGTACTGCCAGGTGATGGTATTGGTAAAGAAGTCATGCCTGAGGGCTTAAGAGTCTTAGAAACCGCCTCTAAGAAATTTGGCTTAAATCTTGAGTTTCGCCATTTTGACTGGGCGTCTTGCGATTATTACGCCAAAACCGGGCAAATGATGCCCGACGACTGGAAAGCCCACCTGATCGAATGCGATGCCATCTATTTTGGCGCCGTGGGCTGGCCTGCGATTGTGGCCGACCACACCTCTTTGTATGGCTCGTTGCTGAAGTTTCGCCGTGAGTTTGATCAATACATTAACTTGCGCCCCGTGCGTTTGTTTGAGGGTGTGCCATGCCCCTTGGCCAATCGCAAACCAGGCGACATCGACTTTTTTGTCGTACGCGAAAACACCGAAGGCGAGTACTCGGCTGTTGGCGGCAAGATGTTTGAAGGCACCGATCGCGAAATCGTGTTGCAAGAATCAATCTTTACGCGCATCGGTTGCGACCGCGTATTGCGCTTTGCGTTTGAACTGGCTTCACGTCGTAAGCGCAAGCATGTCACGATTGCAACAAAGTCAAACGGCATTGCCATCAGCATGCCGTATTGGGATGAACGTGCTGCCGAGGTCGGTAAAGACTATCCTGGCATCACCACCGACAAACAGCACATCGATATTTTGTCAGCACGTTTTGTGTTGCAGCCTGATCGTTTTGATGTGGTCGTAGCCTCGAATTTATTTGGCGATATTTTGTCGGATCTGGGCCCAGCTTGTACCGGCACGATTGGCTTAGCCCCTTCGGCCAACTTAAATCCTGATCGCACGTTTCCTTCACTGTTTGAACCCGTTCACGGTTCGGCACCTGACATCTTCGGTAAAAAAATCGCCAACCCAGTCGCCATGATCTGGTCGGGTGCGTTAATGCTTGAGTATCTTGGCCTTGGTTTGCCTGAAGCAGACCAAAAGCCTTACCTCGACGCACATAATGCAATCGTGAAAGCGATTGAAGAAATCTTGGTGACGGGGCCGCATACGCCTGACTTGGGTGGCAAGTCGCACACGCATGATATGGGTGAGGCGATTAGCAAGCTTTTGGCGAAGTAAGCCTTTAGTCATGCAAGTTCGTTAGAACCGTTGCAAAACAACGGTGACTGTCTAAGTCAGAAACGACTGCGCCTGTTGTGCGCAGTCGCACAAGCAAGACGTTTAAGCACGCTTCGTACACATAAACGAAGCTGTCATACTTATCAATGAGACAACAATGACACAAGCCGCGCGCCTGAACACTCGACGTCAATTGGTTTTAGGTAGCTTAGGCGCCGCGGTCAGCACCGCGCTGCCGACTGCTTTTGCACAAGCAACGTCTTTCCCTAATCGCGCGATTACTTTTATATGCCCTTGGCCCGCTGGTGGCACAGGCGATGTCACGATGCGCGTCTTAGCGCAAGTGGCCTCGCGCGAATTGGGTCAACCTGTCGTGGTCGAAAACAGAGTGGGCGCTGCGGGCATGATCGGTGCAAAGGCCTTGGCCTCTGCAAAACCCGATGGCTACACCATCGGACAACTCGCGATTTCTGTGACGCGTTTTGCACAGTTAGGCATGGTGCAAATTGATCCACTCAAAGACTACAGTTTTTTAGCGATGGCCTCGGCACAGACCTTTGGGATTGTGGTTCAACCTGATTCGCCTTTTAAGAGTTTGCTAGAGATGGTAGCCTTCGCTAAAGCCAATCCAGACAAACTCACGTACTCGACTTCAGGTGTGGGTGGTCAAACGCACGTGGGGATGGAAGAGTTTGCACTGGCTGCTGGCATCAAGCTCAGGCACGTGCCCTATAAAGGTGGCGCGCCTGCGTTGCAGGGCTTGTTAGGCGGGCAGGTTGATATGTTGGCGGATTCAAGCTCTTGGTCTGCGCTGGTTGAAGCAAAAAAACTATTGTTGTTAGCCACGTGGGGGGCAGAGCGCTTGCCCCGTTTCAAAGAGGTGCCAACACTTAAAGAGTTGGGCTTCGGCGTAGTCAACGACGCACCTAACGGCGTTGCAGCACCTGCTGGTTTAGATCCGGCGATTGAGAAGAAACTAGCTGCGGCTGTAGCGGTGGCAGTCAATAGCCCAGAGTTCAAAGCCGCGTGCGAAAAAATCGACGCACCCGTGATCTTTTTAGACCCTGCACAGTATCGGCAGTACGTGATCGAAAATTATAAAAAAGAAACTATCCTGATCGAAAAGCTGCAGCTCAAAAAGCTGCTTGCGGGGTAATGCCATGGGCGCAGCACTGATTCGTCTTCATCCTAAAGATAACGTTCTGATTGCACGCGAGCCGTTAACGCTTGGCGCAACGGTGAATGCCGACGGCACGAGCATCAAAGTACGCGCACAGGTGCCGGCCGGCCATAAGATTGCAGCACGCAAAATCGCCGCCAACGAAATCGTTTTGAAATACGACACACCCATTGGCGTGGCAACGCGCGATATCGAGCCTGGTGAACATGTGCATAGTCACAATATCGCCTTGGCTGACTTTCAACATCAACATGATTTTGGCCGCGATGCGGTGCCGGTGCAGTACGTGCCGGTTGACCAACGCGCAAGCTTTATGGGGATTGTGCGTGCCGATGGACGTGTGGCCACGCGTAACTTTATTGGGATTATGTCGTCGGTTAATTGTTCGTCGACCGCGATACGCCGCATCGCTGATTGGTTTACGCCTGAACGCTTAGCTGCTTATCCCAATGTGGATGGTGTGGTGGCGTTTGCGCAAACAACAGGTTGTGGGATGTCGACACCAAGCTTACATTTCGATGTGCTGCGGCGCACGCTGGCGGGCTATGCGACCCATCCAAATTTAGCGGGCGTGTTGATTGTTGGGCTTGGCTGCGAGCGCAATCAAGTTGCTGAGTTAGTCTCTTCGCAAGGCCTAAAAAAATCTGACACGTTGCATACCTTAGTGATGCAAGAAGAGGGTGGTACGCGCGCCACAATCGAGGCAGGTGTGGCCGCGATTCAGGCGATGTTGCCGCAGGCTAACGCGATCAAACGCGAGCCTGTCAGCGCCAGCCATATCAAGATTGGTCTTGAGTGCGGTGGCTCGGATGGGTTTTCGGGGATCACCGCTAATCCGGCACTTGGTGCCGCGATGGATATTTTGGTGCGTCATGGTGGCACCGCCATTTTGTCAGAGACGCCCGAGATTCATGGCGTTGAACACATGCTGACGCGGCGCGCGATCAGCGCCGAAGTTGGCCAAAAATTATTAGCTCGCATTGCCTGGTGGGAAGAGTACACACGCGGACAAAACGGTCAGTTCAATGGCGTGGTGGCGCCTGGCAATCAAGCAGGTGGCTTAGCGAATATTTTTGAAAAGTCGTTGGGCTCGGCCATGAAGGGCGGCAGCACGCCCCTGCAACAAGTGTACGAGTACGCCGAACAAATCACTGAGCCTGGTTTTGTCTTTATGGATTCGCCAGGCTACGATCCGTGCGCCGTGACGGGTCAGATCGCCAGTGGCGCAAACATTATTTGCTTTACGACGGGCAGGGGATCAATGTTTGGCTCCAAGCCTTCGCCCACAATCAAACTTGCAACCAACACGCCAATGTTTACCCGTCTTGAAGAAGACATGGATATTAACTGTGGCAAGATCTTGGATGGCCTAGTGAATGTTCAACAAATGGGTCAAGAAATTTTTGAACATATTTTGCGTACTGCCTCGGGTGAGAAATCAAAAAGTGAATTACTGAATTTAGGCGATAACGAATTTGTGCCATGGCACTTAGGGATCGTGAGTTGAATCATTTTGAAATTGAGCAGTTAAACAAACACTAGGAGCAAAAATATGCCTGATTACACCAACCGTTTCAAACAATCATTAAAAGCAGGCAAGCCAAATATTGGTTTGTGGATTTCAATCCCAGATGCGTTCACCACTGAGATTTGTGCGACAGCAGAATTTGACTGGATGTTGCTCGATGGCGAACACACACCAACGGATCCCTTGACCATCATGTCGCAGCTGCAAGCCTGTGCTGCGTACAACACACAGGCAGTTGCTCGCCCACCGATTGGCGAGACGCATCTGATTAAGCAGTTACTGGATTTAGGTGTGCAAAGTTTGCTGATCCCGATGGTTGATACGGCAGAGCAGGCCGCCGAGTTGGTCAAAGCCGTTCGCTATCCGCCCCATGGTGTTCGTGGCGTAGGCTACGGCTCGGCACGCGTGTCACGTTGGGATTCGCGTAAAGATTATGTGAAGGGCGCTAATGACGAGATCTGTTTGTTAGTGCAAGTTGAAACACAAACAGGCTTAAATAATCTTGAAGCAATCTGCGCCGTTGAAGGTGTAGATGGCGTGTTTTTAGGCCCTTCAGATTTATCTGCAGCGCTAGGACACTTGGGTAACCCAGGCCACCCCGATGTGGTCAGCACAATCGAAAAATCGATCGCTGTGATTTTGAAGCATAAAAAAGCAGCAGGAATTTTGACGCCTGATCGTGCACTGGCCAAACGTTATCTTGAGCTTGGCTGCACCTTTGTTGCCGTAGGTGCTGATGCGCGTGTTTTGGCGCTAGGTGTACGTGAGCTGCGGTCAGCGTTTAAGTAAACCGCCAAAGGTTACGCTCGCGCGGCGGCTTCATCCATCAACTGTTGATTCAAGCCGCGCAGTAAGACCAACATGAGTTCGCAACGCGGCACGCTGATATTGTGTTGGCGTGCAAACTCAACCACCTGACCCAAGATCGCGTCGTGCTCAAGTGAGCGCCCAGCCATCACGTCTTGCAGCATCGAGGCAGTGTTTGAGCCGGGTCGTTTTCTCGGTGCGACTAACTCTTCAAGGTCAACCTTGCCGCGTAAATCAGTGCCGCAGGCTAGGGCGACGTCTAATACTTCAAGCATCACTTTGCAGCGCTCAGCGCGCACCTCAGGGCTTGCTGTCATCTTGGCGGTTGGTAAACGGGTCAAGGCGGCCACAGGATTCAAGCCGCAATTGATTAGCAACTTGTGCCAGATATCGTATCGAAGGTCTGCCGCTGCCACGCCATTGATATTGGCTGCCTGAAACGCCTGAACTAAACGGTCAACGCGAGAAGAGGGTGCATTATCAGGCTCACCAAAAACGCAGCGGTCGCCCATGGCGGTTTTGATGACGCCAGGCTCGATCACTTCATTCGGTGAATAAATCACACACCCTAACGAGCGATCCTTCAAGCGCGACCAAAGCTCGCCACCTGGGTCGACGCATTCAAGATGCTCTTGGGCATTATTGGTACCTTTATTCCACCACCAAGGGATACCGTTGACAGCGAACACCGCCACGCCATCCTTGGCTAATAGGCGTTCAATGGCAGCCGCTGCACCGGGCAAGGCCTGCGCCTTTAAGGTTACGAGCACCACGTCTTGAGG
>JBAWWV010000242.1:0-6108 GCA_037146575.1 Alcaligenaceae bacterium
TTCATCGTGGATTCCGTGTATTTTTAATCTCGTAAATTTTGCCATAGCGGTCAAAATTTATCACTCTACTTAATTGAAAAATAATAGCTTTTGAGAGGTTTGGGTGAAAAGGTGCGGTGGCGAGGTTTGGGATTAGAGACGGCGTTGCACTATGCGACACAACGGTGTGGACATCAGCGTCGTCACCGCGGTCACCAACACGAAAATCGAATACTGTAGCGGCGAAAAAATGCCTGAACTCAGGCCGACCGACAAAACGACAAGTTCCATTAAGCCGCGGGTGTTTAGCATCAAACCGAGCAAGTGGCTTTCGGGTTTCGACAGTCCAATCCACCGTCCCGTGATGTAAAGAGGGATCAGCTTAGTCCCTACGCATACGACTAGAAAACCTAGGCCCCAGCCTAATTCGCTTACAGCGAACTCGTCAGAGGACAGCAGTTTCATTCCTGCGATGGCGAAGAACAACGGGCAAAAGAATCGATCGGTGATCCAGCTCGTGGCGCTGAGCCAGTTTGCTCGTATGGTGTCATGAGAGGCAAACACGGTGCCGACAAGGAACGCGCCGAACACGACATGCAACGAGGCGAGCTGGGTGAGACCTGACGCGATGAGCAAGGCAATTAAGATCGCTTGGTTTGAGATTGTGTGGCTAGGCTGGTGGCGGATAATGAGATATTTGACGACCATTAAAGCCGCAAAGATTGTCGCCACTAGCATCAGACAAGTCCAGACGAAATTACTAGAGTCTGCCTTCTGGTGCAGCGACAGAGCCAGGCCAACTAGCGTCCAGCCGATCACATCTGACCAGCACGCAGCTCGAAAGGCGAGGCCACCAACACGTGAAGATTGCAGCCCGAGCTCGATCAGAATCCCCGCCAGCACTGGCACAGCACTAATGCTCATCGAAACGCCGATGAGCATTAAGAAGGCGGGGCTCGCGGGTAGTTCATGAGCCGAAGCATATTGAATCGCAAGCCATCCGCCGATCAGAAATGGCGGAATACAGTTCGTCAAGGTGACTAACAGAACAGCTTTTAGCTCCGAAACCCCCTCGGTCACCGCGTTGGCTCTTGGTGCATGGAAGAGCGCGTTGACCACCAAGAAGATCAGACCGATTTCTCCAAGGTGTACAAGCGAAATAGCGGTCGAATTTGCGAGTGTGCTGGATGAGTTCTCGAAAGCCTTTCCTATGAAATTTAGAGCGACACCAACTAATAGTCCGGCACACATATCACCAACTAACGGTGGCTGTCCGAAAAATCGAGCAAGTCTGTGCAAAATTAAAGATGCTAAGATCACTGCGCCGATTGTTAGGGAGACTGGGGCCTCTAGCGTGCTCATATAAATTCCTAAGGCCTAGGCGCTTCTGGGCGCGATGACGATGTTCGCCACTTCACTAGTTGCCATCATTGACACCTCAATTGTCGCTCAGTGCAGCGTTCCTATTCATCCGTTTTGATGAATTGATGCAGTTAGAGAAGGCTTTATGAGAGGAAGTGAGAGCAAATGTTTCGCGGCTTGCCTTGAGCTCATGCGTTGAACAGAAAGTGCTAGACTAGAAAAAACCATCGCTTTAAAATTCACTAGCGTATAAAAGGTTTTTACAGAGGTTTGACGTGCAGCAAAAGCCAAGTCAGCTACGCGCCGATCAACACTAAAGGAACTGCACATAAATGATTACGAGCAATCAGCAAAAAAATAAAAATTTGCTAAGGGCCGTTGATACTCGGCTAGCGAACAAGTGGTGTTTGTCGCCCTTTTGGCTGGTTGAGACTGATCTGGATGCTGAATTCAATCGTAAATTGTTTGAAGAAGTTTTTAAATTCTATAAAGATATTGATACGGGCGCATCACTAAAATCTGACTTGATCACTTACGATTCGCCTACCTTCAAGCATCTACAAAATGTCATCATGTCCTCGGTGGGTGATGCAGTTGCAGACTTTGAAAATGTCAGTCGTCCTGCCTCAATTAATGAGCTTGTGTTCGAAATGTGTTCGGCTTGGATCACGATCATGCCGCCTGGTGAGTTCTATATGATGCACACGCATCCCAATGCCATCCTCACTGGCACTTACTATATCTCTACACCTGAAAACAGCGGAGACTTTGCGTTTCTTGATACGCAAGAGATGGCACTTGACCCAATCAACGGGACGGCCAAGCTTGTGAGAATCCCGCCTAAAGAGGGCAATTTAGTATTTTTCCCAGCCTATCTGATGCACGAAGTACAAAAGAACAATTCAAATGATGTTCGCATATCGATCACATTTGATTTGAAACTAAAAGAGAACAATCTCAAAGTGACTGACAAAAATGCGGCACGCTCTATCGTAGATAACTACGAGCGCTTTCAAGTCAAAGTGAATTAAGCCTGCGGGTCAGTTGTACAGATACCAGATACCATCACACTTTACGCCGTGACCCTGTAATGTGATTCTTCTATCGTCGCGAAGCAGGCGATGTCGACCTGCGACACGATGAACCATATGGCCAGTAAAATACGTTAAGTGACCCGTTTGATAGGGGACAAACTCGTGGTCTGTAATAAGCGCTGGATGTTCAGAGGTATGAATACCATTGAATTTTACGCCCGCCTCAGTATCACCAGGATTTTTCCAAACATCTAACCCAGAGCCTGACTTTGGCAGTTGCAACGATAGCGTGAAGGTGAGGGCGTTATTAAAATCGGCCCTCTGAAAACGTTGCCAGAAAGATGCGTGAGGCATATAAGGCGTGTCGATATGAAACGCAGACCATCCCTCTAGTTTTTCTAGTTGCTCAGCAACCTCTTGAGGCAAGAATTTTTGCTCAGGGCTTGGGCCAAGTATTTGAAACCCAGGCAAGCCAATGTGTTCGTTCGCATATAAAACCTTGGCACCTAACGCACCCTCTAGTCCACTACGAACGCTTTCGTACATATCGTTAAAGTTTGCCATCAGAACCGGATTGAGCGAGGCGCGAATGTTGTTGTATCGGTCGTATACATCACGTCGCTCTGGTGAGACTGGCCCATCTTTGTCAAAGAATTCTCTCGCGCTGAAGGCCCCGACCGTAAAGAAAAAATCATTGTTCGGGCAAACCCAATGCTGCTCAAGAGCCAGGATTTTATCGACCGTCTCTTTAGCTGCTTGAGGGCTTAGGATAGCGAGTGAACTTACGGCTTCGCGGTACATAGAATGAAGTCCTTGAATAGAAAGTTTGTGCTCTGGCTCTAGTTAGATCGTACTATAGAATAGCGTTCACAAGCGTGCTGCATTTCACAATGCTGTAGTGGCCCCTAGCCTTGCTACGTGACAGCTTTTGCGAGATTTTAAGCATTGAGTTGAAACGTCTAGGCAATTTCTCTGAAGGATCCGTAACATGACTAGTTGTATCAGAGTCGGTGCAGTGGGTAACGCTAGAATCTTAAAAAGATATATCACTGATCGCGAAGTCAATCCTCTGATTGACTTCCGCATGATTGCGACACGCTCTGCGGTTGCCGCTGAAAAGGCAGGTCACGCTTACCCTGAAAAAATTATTTTGCAGAACTATGAAGACGCTCTAGTCGCTAAAGATTTAGAGGCAATCTATGTTTGTCTGCCGAGTGTTTTACATTTTACGTGGGCTGAAAAAGCGCTCGCAGCTGGCAAAAATGTACTGATTGAAAAGCCCGCGGTGCTCACCACCGAAGATGCGCAAGCCTTGGCGACGCTTGCGCGCACGAGTCAGTTGATTGTGATGGAAGCCTGGTGGTATCGCTTTCACCCCTTGGTTGAGGCAATCCGCACACTCATTGCGTCTGGAAGCCTAGGAAAAATCCTGTTCATTTCCTCAAACTTTTCTTATGTAAATACTGACTTATCAGATTCGCGCTGGAAGGCCGATTTGGGCGGCGGTGCGTTAAATGACATGTTCTGCTATCACATCGATTTTCTGAATGACGTGATGGGGATCAAGAACGACGACATCCAATTGGTTCAGGCGTTTAGCCAAATGCGTCAAAGTGTGGATGCGAGTATCTCAGCCGAACTGGTCACAAAGACCGGCACTGTGTGCCAGTTTATGTCGGGGATCAATCGCCTCTCAATGTGCAAGACTTTTATCATGGGCGAAAAAGGCTCGTTAGAGATTCCTCACTTGCGGGTCTTGCCTGAAATGGGTGCGTCAACATTCATGCAGCACAACGCTTCGGGGACAACAATTCATTCTTTTGATGCAGCCGATGCGTATTCCCTGATGTTGAATTCTTTTGCAGAGGCAATCAACCACAAGCGAGTGTCTCATTCAGGATTAGAAGACATGGTCGAAAATACGAAGCTATTAACGCGCATTAGGCTCGCTAGCCAAGAGCCTTAGCGTTTTGTCGCATTGACTCGGCAAGCCAAAAACCTCAGCGTCTTAAACCATAGGCTAGCTAGCCAAGAGTCCTAGCCTTTTTTTGCCTCAGGCGGACTATCCAAGAACCTTCGCCTGTGTGAGCGTGTCTACAATATTGCGAGCGATCTCGTGCGGCCTCAAGCGATTTCTGATTTGCGCACCCAGATCTGCACAGTTTTTGTTAATGATCTCTGACTGAAGCAACTCGGTCATCACTTCGTAAAAGTTTTCTGCATTGAGTTGCGGGCCTGGAATATTTGAACCAAGCTGAAAGTTTTTAATTCTTGCCGCATTGTCCCACTGGTCGCCTAAGGATGGCGTGATCAGCTGAGGGACCCCTGCGCGTGCAGACTCAGCGAGCGTTCCGATGCCACCGTGATGAACAATCAATGAACAGCGCTGCAGCAGTGCAGGAAAGTCATTGCAATACTCTAACCACATTACTGAGTCGGGCAAGTTTTTTGGTAAGAGTTTTTTGTCTTTGCAAATAAAGATAGCGCGTTGATTACCTTTTTTAATTGCACTTAAGGCATGTTCAAAATAATCTTGACAGTGAAGATTGCCGGTCCCAAAGGTACAGAGAATCGGCTTGGTCGGTGCACTTAAAAAGGTTTCAAGTTCATCAGTAAAAACAGAAGACTGCGTCTCTTCGTGAAAGATAAATTCACCCGGGATCAAATTGTCGGGCCAGTGAGCCTCCTTTTCACCAAACCATTGGCTAAACAGCAAGGCATTAAATGAGGCAATGCAGGTAAAGAGATCCATATAAGACTTGACCGTGGGCAACCCGGCTAGTGCCCGGGCGCGATTCACTGGGACGATCGTTGGCAAGTCTGAATACTGCCGTTGTTCAGGATCTTCAACGTAGTTGGAGTCTGTCGCCTCGCCAAATACACTCGGGTATAAAGCGCCACCAATGACGGTAACAAAGTCGGGACGCTGAGCCTGTGCAAGCCCCGCGTTGGCTAGTAAATTTTGATGCGCCAGGATGATGAATTTTTCATCTTGAGGACGTTGACTAATGAACTGTGCAATGTTGTCGAGGTTCGGTAAAAACAGTGTTAACGAGATATCCAAAAAGGTCAGATCGTTCCATAATTTATCGTTTTGTAGTACCATCAAATACTGTTCTTTGGTGCCGAGTGGATAAAAATCTAAGCCAAATTGTTGAACAGTTTTTTCAAAATATGGGTTGGTAATAAAGGTTGTTTGATGACCCATCTTTTTCAAAGCGATAGCGACTTGAGCAAATGGAAATACGTCGCCGTATGTGCCAATGGTTGCTACGATAAAGTGTGCCATGTAAGACCTTTGTATGATGACGTTGATTCGGTGATGTTGTTAAGTGAAATTTCAAATGGTGACCAACAATTGATGTTGGTTTTAAACGCTGATTAAATTTTAATAGACGCCTATGACTGATACAAATTATGAAGACACCGTCCCTTTTCTGGTTGTCAGAAACCACGAAGAGCAATATTCGGTATGGCCCGTCGGCAGAGAGATCCCCTTAGGTTGGGTGGATTGTGGCTTTAATGGTGATAAACAGTCTTGTTTAAAGCACATCGAATCGGTTTGGATAGATATGCGGCCGTTGAGCCTGCGCAAGCAGATGGAAACTCTAGCCAAGACGCCAGCGACACAAAGCCTAGCGGCACCAGAGCCTAGCTCACCAGATTTAGTCGAGCGGCTATGCACTGGCTCACACAAGGTTCGGGCCGTGGTGCGCCCCGAGAACTCAGACAC
>JBAWWV010000243.1:0-6074 GCA_037146575.1 Alcaligenaceae bacterium
CACCGGTGCAGAGTCTGTATAACGCCTTGCCACATACATCACCAGCCAAGTCACTAAGCCCAACGCCATCGAAAGCGCTGCAGCCAGTGCAAAGTTGGCGTAGTTTGTGAACTCGGTATAAATCGTAATTGGCAACACCTCAAACTTAGTCGCTAGCGTGAACGCTGTACCAAAAGCACCCATTGAGGTCGCAAAGACAATCGCGGCGCACGCAAGAGTTGTCGGCGCTAATTCAGGAATCCAGACATCGCGCATAATCGCGTACCGCGTAGCCCCCATGGTTTTGGCAGCTTCTTCAAGCGCCAGATCCATTTTTTCGGCGGCGGCAGTATAGGTGGCGATGGCACGTGGCAACGAAAAATACAAGTACGCTAAAAACAGGCCAGTAAAACCGTAGGCAAGCGTCAAACGCCCTGCACCTAACGCCTCAGACAGATCCGCGATCAAGCCTTGTCGCCCACCTAGCAGAATCATAAAAAAACCAATGATCACTCCGGGAAAGGATAAAGGCAAGGTTAAAAGCGAAAGCAGTACTCCACGCCCGGCAAACTTATAACGTGCAAGAAAAATACCCACCGCGCCGCCAAGCGCGAGTGTGCAGGCCGTCACAAGTAGCGATAGCCCAACCGTGTTCATGAGGCTGAGCCAATATTTTGGATGTGTGAAGATCGCGAAATACGTCGCCCACCCTTTTTGAGCAGGCAGCGCCACGAGCCAAGCCATTGGCAGCAACCAAAACGCAAAAAAAATGACAACGACTGGCATCAAGCATGTCAGTCGTTGTGCAGAACGGGTCATGCCGTCATGATCACTGTTTTAGTGACAAGCGTGCTACTGCACGTCTTTCAAATAGCGATCTGAAAACGCTTTCTGTACTTTTGCCATCTGAGCATAATCCACTGTTTTGGCGCGAGCATAGTCTGCCGCGGGTAGAAACCGGGCTTGCACCTCAGCAGGCACCGCCGAGGCACGCACAGGGCGCAAATAAGCGTTTGCCCAAATTGCCTGTCCTTCGTCAGACAGCACAAAATCAAGAACTTTTTTACCGTTCTCGGCATTTGGGCCTTTGTTCACCAGGCTCATTACGTAAGGCACGACTAAGGTGCCCTCAGCAGGGATCACAAACGCTACGTTCGCCTTGTCTTTGTACTTTGCGCGATAAGCACTGAAATCGTAATCCAGCAAAATCGCAATCTCGCCAGATAACACGCGAGCGTAAGAGGTCTGTTTAGGTACGATAGGCTCGTTCTTTTTGAGCGCTGTGAAATACTCGATTGCTGGGCCGAAGTTATCCAGCGAACCTCCGCGCGCTTGATTGATTGCCACAGCCCCCACATACCCCACAAAAGCTGAAGCGGGATCAAGGTAGCCGATCAAGCCTTTGTACTCTGGCTTGAGCAAATCAGCCCACGACTGAGGAATCGGTTTACCTTTTAGGGCATCAACGTTGACCATCAGCCCTAACGTACCTGAATGAATCGTAAACCAGTTACCCGCAGGGTCTTTTAAGCCATCCGGAATGTCATTCCAGGCCGCAGGCTTAAACGACGTCACGACCCCATCGGCAGCCGCCTGGATACCAAAAGTCACCCCTAGATAGGTCACGTCTGCAACAGGACTATTTTTTTCAGCAACAAGTTGCGCCAAAGACTGGCCAGAGTTTTTATTGTCTGGGGGTACGGTGATACCGGTTTTAGATTTGATGGCCTTGAGTTGCGAACCCCAATCTGCCCACTCTGGCGGACAGTTGTAGCAGATCGCAGACTGTGCCATTGCCACAGTTGACGAGAACGCAAGACCTAACAACCCGACACGCAACATCTTATTCATTAGAGCTTTCATAGCCAGTACCCTCAGTCATGTCAAACACAAAAAAAGCTGCTGTGAAGCCAGCGAATCAGAGTTCTATTTTGCCTCAGAACCGTGACAAGCATATTAAGCTGTGATTGCCAGACGTCAATCTCCCCAACGGGCATCTTAAGCGGCATCACTAAAAGTCAAGGCCTTGTCATAAAAATCGCATATTCGCTGAGTACTCTATGGCGTGAATTTTAGATGCTGCGTCGCAGCATCTCCTTCATCATCTGATTCCAGGAGTCACCAATGAATATAAAAAAACGCTGGGTGGTTTACTGCTCGGGCAACACACGCGACGCGACTGAAGACGACTGGAACAATTTTGTCTTAAAGATCTTTTTGAACTGGCGACAACGGCAGCTTGAACTCGATCCGAACGCGCCAAAAAAATCTGGGAAGACACTGGCTGAGTACGCTGACGTGCATTACAGCTTTACCCAATTCACTGAAGGTGCAGACGTTTATCAAGAACTTGTAGACCTTGAGCATAAGCGTCACAACCCTTGAGCGTGCAGTCTGTCGCTCGACAAGCGTCTCGTGCAATGAAAGCTCGTAATCGGCTAGCCGTACCAAAGGTCGGCTCTCTGTCATGACCTTGTCATATGCAAGGATGAAGATACCTTTCAATGAATAAAACTGTTGATTTCATTTATTTCAATGCAGGCGGTGGCCACCGTGCGACAGCACTTGCGTTGCAGCAGGCGATCGAATTTGAGCGGCGCCCCTGGAACGTGCGTCTGGTAAATCTATTTGAAGTGTTAGACCCGAAGGCCAGCTTTAACAAAGTGATGCGCTGCGCGCCAGAAGATCTGTATAACTTCAGATTGCGCCATGGCCTAACGCTGGGTCTCGCAACCGAACTCAAACTGTTTCAAGCGATGATCAAAATGGGGCATAGCGCCATGGTTCGTAAGCTTGAGCAGCACTGGCTTGACACCAAGCCCGATCACGTTGTGTCGCTTGTACCAAATTTCAATAAGGCGCTATACGAAAGCGTCACCAGTGCCCTGCCCACTGTGCCCTTTGTGACAGTACTAACGGACATGGCTGATTATCCACCGCATTTTTGGATAGAGCCTAATCAGGCTCAGCATCTTGTCTGTGGCACAGCGCACGCAGCTGAACAGGCGCGTGCCGCTGGTTATGCTGATGCACAAATCTCGTTGACGTCTGGGATGATCTTACGACCTGCCTTTTATGAGCAGCCTGAGATTGACCGAGAGACAGAGTGTCTTGAACTCGGACTTGATCCAGAAAAGCCGACAGGGATTGTTATGTTCGGTGGTCATGGCTCGAGCGATATGCTGCGCATTGCAAAGGCGTTACCTGATATTCAACTCATTTTTATATGTGGCATGAATGCCACTCTGAATAAAAAAATCTCTGCACTCAAACCTAATGCGCGGCATGTGGTGATCGGCTTTACACAAAAAATTAGCCATTACATGCAACTAGGTGATTTTTTTATTGGCAAGCCGGGGCCAAGTAGCTTGAGTGAAGCTGTACACATGGGCTTACCGGTAATCACCTTTGGCAATGCCTGGACGATGCCGCAAGAGCGTTACAACACCAATTGGGTACGTGAACAAGGTGTGGGCCTGGTGATACCATCGTTGCGAGCTATTCGAAAAGGCGTGTTAGCCCTTCTCGACAACTTACCCGCCTATAAAGACACCGTCTCGCGTATCGAAAATCGTGCGGTGTTTGAAGTGACTGATATTCTGGCTCAATTGATGTCACGCGCGGACACCGAACGAGCAGCGGTTGCGCTTTGTTAACGCTACAGCGCTAGACGCTGAGCGTCGCATAGCCGATTGACACACCTACAAGCCGACCGGCTCTAACTAGCGTTAGACGCTCTCGCTACGCTGACACAGCAAGGTTTTCTTGCTCATCGAGGGTTTCGAAGGTTCGATAGGGCCAATGAACGACCTTTAGTACGCCGTCTGTCGTCTCGACGATCGCTGACAGGCTCTCAACCCAATCGCCATCGTTACAGTACAAGATTCCATCAATGTCGCGAATTTCGGCTTTGTGGATGTGGCCGCACAAGACACCATCATAGCCACGTCGTCGCGCTTCGTCGGTCACGATGTTTTCGAATTTTGTGATGAATGACACAGCGTTTTTAACTTTATGTTTGAGGTATTGCGACAACGACCAATACGACAAACCTAATTTATGACGAAAGTGGTTAAACCAGTTGTTAAGCTTCAAGATCACCGTGTACATACTGTCGCCCATGTAGGCAAGCCACTTAGCGTGCAGAATAATGCCATCAAACAAGTCGCCGTGGGTGACCCAAATTCGACGACCATCTAACAACGTGTGGGTGGCTTCGTCGACAATCTTAATGTCACCAAACGCCATCCCCAAGAACTGACGAATCACTTCGTCATGATTGCCGGCGATGTACGTCACGTGCGTACCCTTTCGCGCTTTGCGCAAAATCTTCTGAATCACATCGTTATGACTTTGGCGCCAGTACCAACCCTTTTTAAGTTGCCAGCCATCGATGATGTCACCAACCAGATAAAGCTGATCAGATTCGTTCCATTTTAGAAAATCTAGCAAATATTCGGCTTTACAACCCGGGGTGCCCAGGTGAATGTCCGAGATCCATATCGCGCGATGACGTTGCGGCCGTTGTTCTGGAACATCATATTCAGCTGGTTTCATGGCTAGTGATCATGCTCCATTCGTTTGACAATTTGATGGCTGTCGTATGACAAGATTGTGACGGCCGGTCACCATGCATAGTGCCGAAGAGTGTTTCAAACCAAGCCCATGAGTGGACATTGTTCAAGCAGCACAAAGTCGGCGCCTCGGGTAGGCTCCGCAAAGATAGCCAAAGAGTCAAATGCACACAACGGCAATTGATCAAAGTGTTGATGTGCGGCCTGAGACAGAGCCGTCACCTCTTGCGGCGAGGCCTTTGCAAGCGAACCCGTGAGTGAGCAATGAAAGCGAAAGCGATCAAGCACATAGGGATAGCCCCAGCGTAACAACAGAGCATCTTCATGCGAAGACAAGTCAGCGCTGCGGCGTCTGCCCAGCTCGTCTGCCCCAAGCGGTTCAGCATAGTCATTCAACTCGGTCACACACTGCTCTTCAAGCTGCGTAATCTGTGCGGAGTTACGCTCTGGCACAAGCGCAAGAAATTGATCTAACAGCGTCACCCGCAAACGAGGCAACACAAAGGGTTTGATTGTTTGACACAACTCGCTGACGCGATCGATCAGGTCACTGGGTTGGTACTGGCTTGGCAAAACAAACGGCGCCCTCATCGTGGCATGAAAGCCATAGCGTCTTGGATGTTCGGTCAACTCGGCAAATCGTTTCGCCGACACTTCGGCAATAGAAGGTTGAGCAATCAACTGTTGGCTAACCGCACATCTACCAAGCCAGTGGCTAGCCTTTGCCCAAAAGTGTTGTTTAACATTTGGAACAAAGTAGACCGCATAGCGGTATGCCCGAAGCGTTGTGTACGTTGGCATCTGTATCGCTGCAGTCAAATCACTGATTGTCATAAAACGTTTACATCTTCGTCATGAAAACTAAATATTGACTGTTTAAGCTGATTCACTTGACCAACTCAAACAGCGATCGCCACGCGATTCTGTGACAAGACATTAACAAGTGAATGTTGCAACCATCTGACAGTCGCCTTTCTGCAACAAACAACGCGCGTGCTCAGTGGCTTGCTTTGTTGGCGCGCGCACCGCTTGCGCTGCTCGAAGACGTGCTGCAGCCCCATATTCAAGCCACTCCGCATTGGCTACGTAAGCCTGAAACGGGGCTCATGATGGTCGAAGCTCGTACGGGCGGCACTGGTGAGCGCTTCAATCTAGGCGAGATGACCGTCACACGCTGTGCCTTGCGTTTATCCAATGCACCCATACACCGCCACGTCGGGATCGCCTACGTTGTCGGCCGATCGCATCGCCACGCCTACTTAGCTGCGGTGGCTGACGCCTTATTACTCGATGACTCTGCGCGTCACGAACTTGAACGATCACTGCTCAACCCAGTTAGAGAATTGCTAGCTACAAATAAAACTGCTCGCCAAGCCCGTGCGGACACAAGCAAGGTCGATTTTTTTACGGTAGCACGTGAAAGCGGTTCTGATGCCAGCGATGAGGAGCAGTCGTGAATGCCATTGAACTTTCTGAGATTGGCACTGGCTTTAGCGATATCGCGTTGGGTAGCCAGAGCAT
>JBAWWV010000244.1:0-6074 GCA_037146575.1 Alcaligenaceae bacterium
CGTGAACAAATCGGTGATCGCATTGACGCGCTCGGTGGCGAAGTTGGCATTTCGGGCTCGGGTACTGACTTGACGATTAGCGTGTCAACCACACACGCTAATATCGATGCACTTGTGGCACTCGTGCTTGAGGTGGTGCAGCACGCCAATTTCTCTCAAGAACAGCTCGACGAGTACACCAGCAAACTCACCACCAGTCTGAAAAGTTCGATGACCGAGCCAACTTCGATTGCTTCACGCATGCTCACACGTCATGACAATCCCTGGGCAAAAGACGATATTCGTTACATGCCAAGCTTTGAAGAGTCGTTAGCGGCAGTGATAGGCCTCAAGCGTAGCGATCTGGTGAACTTTCATAAAGCGTTTTACGGCGCCAGCAAGGTATCGATCGGTATCGTCGGGCACTTTAATCCTGCGAGCTTTGAACAAACCGTGGCTAAGGCCTTAAGCACCTGGACACCCGGCGCGCCCTATACACGCATCAGCAGCCCATATCGTGAGGTAAAACCTGAGCAAATGCAGGCCTTAACGCCCGATAAAGCCAACGCTTTTTATACGGCTAACTTAACGTTAAAACTTCAAGACACTGACCCGGCTTATCCCGCGCTGTATCTGGCAAACTTTTTGCTCGGCTCGTCTGAAACCTCTCGTCTGTGGATGCGCGTGCGCGAAAAAGAAGGTTTGTCTTACAACGTGCGCAGTCGCTTATCCGTCTCGTCGTTTGAACCAAGCGGATCGTGGGGTGTTTACGCCATTTTTGCCCCTGAAAATCGCACTAAAGTTCAGGACGCGATCCGACAAGAGCTCGATCGACTGGTCAAAGACGGTTTTGATGCCACTGAAGTCAAAGATGGCATCACCGCACTGCTGAACTACCGCAAACTCGCACGCGCGCAGCAAGGTAGTCTTGCCTCGGCTTGGGTGAGCTACCTCGATAGTGAGCGCACATTTGCCTGGGCTGCAGACTTAGACAAAAAAATCGCAGCCCTCACGCCTGACCAGTTGAACGTAGCGGTACGCAAGTATCTACAGCCTGCTCAGTTCAGTAGCGTCGCTGCGGGTGACTTTGAGAAAAAGAAATAGCCGGCCCTAGCCCCGGAGGACCGCTCCGAGGCGAACAGTCGGACTTGAAAAAACCCCCAGAAACTTGGCGATTCAGCCAATTTCTGGGGGGTTTTAAATATCTAAATCGTTTGTTGCTAACGCTTTATTTGAGCTCGATCCGTACACCAGGACTAAGAAAAGAAGTCTTTGACCCGATCTGTCCAAGACTTACTTTGCGGCGAATGCTTATCGCTGCCCTCACCGAGTGAGGCCTCAAACTGACGCAACAAGGTTTTTTGCTCGTCGGTTAAACGCACGGGTGTTTCAACCACCACATGGCAGTACAAGTCTCCGGGGTAAGACGCGCGCACGCCTTTGATCCCCTTGCCACGTAATCTGAACGTTTTGCCGGATTGCGTACCCTCAGGGATCGAAATCTCAGCCTTGCCATTCAGGGTTGGCACTTGAATATCGCCCCCCAATGCTGCGCTGGTAAACGGAATCGTCAACTCACAATGCAAGTCATCGTTATCGCGCTGAAAAATCTTGTGCTCTTTGATGTGAATTTCAACAAACAAGTCACCTGAAGGGCCACCATTAATGCCAGGCTCGCCATTACCCGACGAACGAATTCGCATACTGTCATCAATCCCAGCGGGGATCTTGACCTGCAATGTTTTATTGCGACGTGTTCGACCCACACCATCACAAGATACGCAAGGATCACTGATTTCTTTACCGTTACCATGACAAGTCGGGCAAGTCTGCTGCACACTAAAGAAGCCCTGCTGCATCCGTACCGCACCGGCACCACCGCAGGTGTGGCAGGTTTTAGGTTTGGTGCCGACCTTTGCGCCCGAGCCTTTACAAACCTCGCAGTTTTCCCAACTTGGCACACGAATTTCAGTGTCAAAGCCGTTGGCTGCTTGCTCAAGGGTAATGTCCATCGCGTATTTGAGGTCAGCCCCGCGATAGACCTGGGGGCCACCGCCACCGCCGCCACGCCTGGCACCACCAAAGATTTCGCCAAAGATATCGCCAAAGGCATCACCAAAACCCGCACCGCCCGCAGCACCTGCTGCGTTTGGATCGACTCCGGCATGGCCATAACGGTCATACGCGGCCCGTTTGTTGTCATCCGAGAGCATCTCGTAAGCCTCTTTGGCTTGCTTGAATTTTTCTTCGGCTTCTTTGCTATCAGGATTGCGATCAGGATGATATTTCATCGCAAGTTTGCGATAAGCTTTTTTCAGCTCGTCATCTGACGCGTTTTTGGCAACGCCAAGGATTTCGTAAAAGTCGCGCTTTGCCATGCTCTAAGCTCAGTAAGTGAATCAAAACAACACGCCCGGAAGGCTAAAAAGCGTTCCGGGCGGATACGATTTACAACACAGTGATCATTTTGCGTCGCGCTTAACTTCTTTAAAGTCGGCATCAACCACATTATCATCCGCGGGCTTGCTGCCACCCGCAGCACCTGCGCCGGGGGCATCACCTGCAGCACCCGCGGCAGCCTGTGCAGCTTGGGCTTCAGCGTACATCTTTTCACCCAGCTTTTGCGAGGCAGTACCTAAGGCTTCGACTTTGGCATCAATCGCAGCTTTATCAGCGTTATCTTTTAAGGCGTCTTCAACGTCTTTCAAGGCCGCTTCAATCGCTGTCTTATCAGCCTCGTCAAGCTTATCGCCATACTCGGTCATTGACTTGCGGGTCGAGTGCACTAAGCCATCGGCGCTATTGCGAGCAAGCGCGAGCTCGGCCATGCGGTGATCTTCTTCAGCGTTCGCTTCAGCATCTTTCACCATCCGTTGAATCTCTTCTTCGGTCAAGCCAGAGTTTGCTTGAATCGTGATTTTGTTTTCTTTGCCTGTACCCTTGTCTTTTGCAGACACGTGCACGATACCGTTGGCATCAATATCAAACGTCACTTCAATCTGTGGAGTACCACGTGAAGCGGGTGGGATCCCCTCAAGATTGAATTCTCCCAAGGTCTTGTTACCCGCGGCAATTTCGCGTTCGCCCTGAAACACTTTGATCGTGACCGCTGGCTGATTGTCATCCGCCGTTGAAAACACTTGCGAGTGGCGCGTTGGGATGGTCGTGTTCTTGGTAATCATCTTAGTCATCACACCACCAAGCGTCTCGATACCCAAAGACAAAGGCGTCACGTCAAGCAGCAACACGTCTTTACGATCGCCCGACAACACCGAACCCTGAATCGCAGCACCCGCCGCAACCGCCTCATCGGGGTTGACGTCTTTACGTGGCTCGCGACCAAACAGCTCTTTGACCTTTTCTTGGACCTTAGGCATACGGGTCATACCACCCACCAAGATCACATCGTCAATCTCGCTGATCTTGACGCCAGCGTCTTTGATCGCAATTTTGCATGGGTCCATCGTGCGCGAAATCAACTCTTCAACCAATGATTCAAGCTTGGCGCGCGTCATCTTCAAGTTCAAATGCTTAGGGCCAGAGGCGTCTGCCGTGATGTACGGCAAGTTAATCTCAGTTTGCTGAGCCGACGACAATTCAATCTTGGCTTTTTCGGCAGATTCTTTTAAACGCTGCAAAGCCAACACGTCTTTTGACAGATCAACGCCTTGCTCTTTCTTGAATTCAGCAATCACATATTCAATGATGCGTTGGTCAAAGTCTTCTCCACCCAAAAACGTATCGCCGTTGGTTGACAACACTTCAAATTGTTTTTCACCGTCAACATCGGCGATCTCGATGATCGAGATATCAAACGTACCACCACCCAAGTCAAACACGGCGATCTTACGATCACCCTTTTCAGACTTGTCCATGCCGAACGCAAGCGCAGCGGCGGTTGGCTCGTTGATGATGCGCTTGACATCCAAACCAGCGATCCGGCCAGCGTCTTTTGTGGCCTGGCGCTGACTATCGTTAAAGTACGCAGGCACGGTAATGACGGCCTCGGTGACCGTCTCACCCAAAAAGTCTTCTGCAGTCTTTTTCATCTTGCGCAACACGTCGGCAGCCACTTGCGAAGGCGCGAGTTTTTTTCCCTGTGCCTCAACCCAAGCGTCGCCATTGTCGGCTTTGACGATTTTGTAAGGCATTAGGTGGATGTCTTTTTGCACGGCGTTTTCGGTGAATTTACGACCGATCAAGCGCTTAACGGCATACAAGGTGTTGGTAGGATTGGTCACTGCCTGACGCTTGGCGGGTGCGCCAACCAGGGTTTCGCCGTCTTCCATGTAGGCGACGATTGAAGGCGTCGTGCGGGTGCCCTCTGCGTTTTCAAGAATTTTTACTTTTCCGCCATCCATGACTGCCACGCAGCTGTTGGTGGTGCCAAGGTCGATACCGATAATCTTGCTCATGGTCAAACTACCTTTATAAAAATCAGAATTAGGATGAACTGCTTCGATGAGTGGTAATTGGGGGGGAATTGGGCGATTTCAAGACTAAACCCCCCTTTTATTGCCCAAAATCACAAAAAACTTACCTCTCGTCGTTTAGGCCGCGACAGTAACCAGGGCCGGACGCAACACGCGGTCTGCAATCAGATAGCCCTTTTGGAGTGTTTGCACAACCGTATTGGCCGCCTGTTCAGCCGGAATCGTGGCGATCGCCTGGTGTTGGTGCGGATCAAACTTGGCACCGGCTTCCGGTGCAATGTCCTTGAGATGATTACGCTCAAAGGCGCTTACCAGTTGCTTGAGGGTCACCTCAATCCCGGTGCGCATGGTTTCAGCGGTTTGTTCAGCTTGAGCTAGTGCAGCCTCTAAGCTATCTTTAACCGGCACCAGGCTTTCTGCAAACGACTCAATGCCAAACTTACGTGCCTTAGAGACTTCTTCTTGGGCGCGCCGACGGACGTTTTCCATTTCAGCGTGGGCACGCAAGGCCTGATCTTTTTGTTCGGCGACTTGCGCCAGCGCGGCAGCAAGTTCAGCCTGTAATTGCTCGATAGGGTCTAAAACAACCGCCTCTTGCACGTCCTCAGCTGCACCATCTGCAGGTGCTGCGGCCAATTCGGGATCGTTCTCTTTATTGCCATCAGTCGAGTCGTGGGGGGCTGCCATCTACTTCTCCAGAAAAATGCATGATTAGTCAGAAATATTGGGGCTGAACCCCATAATTCAAGGGTAAACCACGAAATTTTAACGAGACTTTTGAGTCGGCATCGATGAGTAGACGCCGGAATTGCTCGAGGGGACCATCCGAGAGGGCGACAGGGCTTGCAAAGACCTCACCCGTGAGGTTTTGCAAAGCGCAACCGGCGTCAATCTAAACTTCGATCGGCCAACCCTGCAAGTGACTTAACACCATATCGGCCAGCGAGTTCACCCAGGCCGGGTCATCATTCAGTGCTGGGATATACCTAAACTGTTTGCCACCCGCATGCATAAAGGTTTCACAGACCTCGACCTGAATTTCTTCAAGCGTTTCGAGGCAGTCGGCCAAAAAGCCTGGGCACACCACGTCAATCTCGGTTACTCCTTGTTGAGCAAGCTTTTGTAAGGTTGGTTCGGTGTAGGGCTCAAGCCATTTAGCGGGACCAAAACGGCTTTGAAAGGTCACTTGATAAGCATCATCAGGCAAGCCCAGATACTGCGCTAAGGCCCGAGCCGTTTCGTAACAATCGCGACAGTATGGATCGCCTAGATCGACGCACTGCCTGGGCAAACCATGAAAGCTCATGACGAGCTTTTGTGGCTTACCGTGCTGCTGCCAAAAGGCCGCAATCTTATCGCCTAAGGGGCGGATGAAAGCTGGATCAGTATGAAACCGCTTAATGAAACGCAGCGCTGGCTGATCGCGCATGTGGCTGGCGACCCGAGCGACTTCGTCCACCACCGTCGCGGTTGTGCTTGAGGCATATTGCGGATAGAGCGGCACGACCAGCAGGTGCTCACAGCCACGCTCGCGCAAACGCAGCATGGCCTGCTTGATTGAGGGCTGGCCGTAGCGCATACCCGTTTCAACTTCAATTGAAAGACCGCGTTGCGCAAACAGTTGCTGTAGCCCCTCGGTTTGACGCTGGGTGTACACCATCA
>JBAWWV010000245.1:0-6068 GCA_037146575.1 Alcaligenaceae bacterium
AACTAAGCTTACCCAATCTGTTTTCTAAACATTTCGATGGTGCGCTCACGTGCCAGCTTAGCCGACGCCGCATCATACGAACCACGTTGATCACAGTTAAAACCATGACCAGCTGGGTAGAAGTAACTGGTTTCTTTTGGGTAGGCCGCGGCAACGACTTTTGCTTGCTCAAGCGTAATCGAATGATCGGTCTCGCCAAACTGAAACATCACTGGGCACTTTGGCGTTTCTTTCAAGAAGCTCGGGATTGCACCGCCGTAGTAGGGTGCAGAGCAGGCCAAACCATCGACGCGACCCGCTGCGAGCCAAGCGATCACGCCGCCCCAGCAGTAACCCACAATACCAACTTTACCTGCATGTTTGCCGTGTTCGATCGCGGCTTTGACGTCAAGCATTGTGTCGTCGAAGCTAACCTTTTTCATGATCTCGACGCCGGCACCGATCTCGGGCTGTGTGTAGCCTGATTCGTATTTTGTTTGTGCCCGATCAAAAAAAGCTGGCGCAATGGCGAGGTAGCCATCGGCAGCGAAACCGTCGGCCACTGAACGAATGTGGCTGTTCACGCCAAAGATTTCTGGGGCAACGATGACTAAGCCGCGTGGCTTGCCTGCTGGCTCGGCCACGTAGGCGTCAAATTGATGGCCGTCTGAGGCTTTGAGTTGAATGCTTTTACCCATATTAATCTCCTTGAATACGTCTTGCTTTGATGATTGATTGAATAGAACCTTGCGTGTCGCGAAAGGGGGCCCTGACGCCTTTTGCTGCGCTAATTATAGGCATAGACGCAGCAAGTTCGACAAGACATTGTAAATGTCTTAGTCGCCTATTTTAGATCGCCCGTCTTGGTGAAGTAATCTTTATACCAAGTCGTCTCAAGTGCCAAGTCGCGATTCAGCGTTTTGCTGTCTTTCAGCTCAAAGGGCAAATAGTTTTGCTTGAGCATGGCTCTGAATTCGGCTGACTGAGCGATTGTCATGAAAGTGTCTTCAAGCTTTTTGATAATGTCTGGCGGTGTTCCGGCTCGAACGGTGACCAGCATGCCGCTATTGGGCGGGTTGTCCCAGTCGCAGCCAATCTCTTTCAGGGTTCGGACGTCTGGAAAATTATCGTCACGCATGGTTTGAAAGAGCACTAACTGGCGAAATACCCCATCAACGACTAGGGGATTGTGTGAGCCTGAGCCTGAAGTGAAGTTCACGTGCTTGCCCATCAGCATGGTATTGGCTTCAGTGCCCCCTTTGGTCGGCACATGTTTAAAGTCAAGGCCTTTGCAGCGTTTGAGCGCTTCAACTCCCATCTGCTGAGAGGTTGTTGCCACGCCACCGCCGCCCGCAGTGGCATACGACATACCTGGATTCTTTTTTGCGGCCTCAATGAAATCTTCTATGGACTTCCAAGGGCTGTCAGCAGGAATCACAACTGAACCGTTATGAAAATAGCTATATTGCATGACGCCCACAATATCAGACGCTTTGTAGCTAACCTTCATGAGTGCTGGGCGAACTGTGATCGCCGAAGTCGCACCGACTAGTACCGTGTAGCCGTCGGGCTTTTTGGAGACCAGCATACCGGCGGCAACCGTACCACCGCCGCCACCTTTGTTATCAATGGTGATTGGTACGCCTAGGATGGGCTCTGCGGCTCGAGCTAAGGCACGAGCGGTAATGTCTGTCGTTGCGCCGGCACCATACGAGACATAAAAGGTGATCGGTTTGTTCGGATAGTTTTGAGCTTGAGTCGCAAACGGTAACGCAATTGGGGCTGCGGCAGCCAGCGCACCAACGATCCCAGACCACGTGACAGAACACCCTTGTTTCAGCACCATGGTCATGAGTGCAGCGGGGGCAATCAAATCTTTGAAATACATCATGTAAACCTCTTGGGTAGGCGAAGCTGCCAGACGCTTTACTCTAGACTCAACTTAGCCGTCTCAACGGTTTGTTTCCAATTTGAAATTTCTGAGCGAACAAACGCGTTGAACTCTGCAGACGAATTGCCGCCCGCAATACCGCCCATCTCTTTAAAGCGGTTTTGGATGTCAGCGGTGTTTAAGACTTTGACGGTAGCCTGTTGCAACCGGTCGATAATCGCCTGCGGCGTTGCCGCCGGAGCGAACAGCCCAAACCAGGCGGTGACTAGCATGTTCGGTACGCCTGCCTCGGCCATCGTGGGGACGTTGGGTAACTCTGGGGCTCGTACATCACTGGTCACGGCGAGTGCACGCAATTTGCCACCCTTAATTTGTGCCATTACGCTAGGGGCCGTCGCGATCATAAAGGTGAACTGATTGCCAAGTAAGGCGCCCGTTGCGGGACCTGCGCCCTTGTAAGGAATGTGCGGCACCTGAATCCCGGTGCGTTGCATAAACATTTCACCTGAAAGGTGCGGAGATTGCCCCGCGCCTGCCGAACCAAAGGAGTAAAGGCTAGGATCCTTTTTGATTGCGACGATCAGCTCTTGCACCGTCGTAAAGGGCGTGCTGCTGTTGACAACCAGAATATTGGGGTTTGAGATCACAAGCGTGATAGCGCTGAAATCTTCAGGCGTGTAGGGTAGCTTTTTATACAGACTGTAATTGATCGAGTGAGAGCCGATATTTGCCATCATTAGCGTATAGCCATCGGGTGCGGCACGCGCGACATGCTGAGAACCCAGGATGCCGCCTGCACCCGCTTTGTTTTCGACGATTACGGTGGTGCCAAGCTCAGCGCCAAGCTTTTCGCTAATAATGCGAGCCGCCTGGTCGCCTGTGCCGCCTGGGGCAGCGCCCACGATAATTGTGATGGGCTTATCTGGCCAAGCTGCTGCGCAGGGCAAGCTGAAGACCAGTGCGACACTGAACAGCGCGAACACGCGAGTCACTAGTATTTTTTGCAAACCTCTTACTCTGACCGACGGCATCACAGCAGTCTCCTGACACGGAATCTATTTTGTTTGTTGTAGGTTAAGGTTAGCAGGAAATCATCAGCTATTTGAATTTCTCGCTAGACGCGCAGAGGCATGATGTCCATAATGGTAGAAAAATACTAGGCGCATGTTGCATTGCGCCATAAAAATTTGTGAGACCTAGCGCCTCCTGCCGTTCACGGTGCGCTTATAGTTGATGAACATTTCTAGCGACATAAATCGTGGCGCGCAGCGACATAACGAGAGCAATCATGGCAACAAAGAGCGTCAAGGTCAAAAATTCTGGTTTTGCAAAAGTTGGTGATGTTTCGCGTCGCGCCATCATCGGGGATCAGTATGTAGACGGCATGCTGAAAGAAAAAAACGCTTTCGATCATGAGTGGCAAGAATATCTAAACAATCAACTTTGGGGACGCACTTGGGCGCGCGGTATTTTGAGCCATCAGCAATTAAGCTTAATCAACCTATCCATGCTCGCGGGACTAGGGCGGATGGAAGAGTTTGAATTGCATTTTCGGATTGCCATAACACGCACAAAAGTTCCACTGATCCAGTTACGCGAAATTCTCTTACATATTGGTATGTACTGCGGGATACCAATCGGACGCGACGCGTTTGCAATTGCACGGCGGGTGCTCAAAGAAGAGGGCATCGACGTTTCGCAGTTAGATGACGTCTCAGCTAAAAAATTATCGGGCAAGAAGAAGAAATAAAAATCAACAGTCTGTCTAAAATATTTTTTGGTCAAGGTGCTGACATGAACCACATTGCGCTAAATGAAAGATCGCCGCAGCTTGTAAAAATAATCAGGCAAGTTCTGGCCGTTTTGATGGTGGGCATTGCGCCTGCAATTGGTGCACAAGGATTTCCAACTAAGCCAATTACGCTAGTTGTACCCTACCAGGCCGGAGGAAGCTCTGACGGCATTGCGCGTGCCATGGCACGTTTGGTTGGGAAAGACCTTGGCCAGCAGGTGGTAGTTGAAAATAAGGCAGGGGCAGAGGGGATGATTGGTTCCCTCGATGTCATGAAATCTGCACCCGACGGATATCGCGTGTTATTTGGTGGCGCTGGTTCGATGATTGTTGTTCCAGCTCTCAGACGCGCACCACCTTTTGATCCTGGCACACAATTTACGCCGATTTCTGGAGTCGTTGATTTTTCATTTTTTTTATACGCGCATCCTGAATTGCCTGTCAAAAACTTAAAAGAGTTTGTGGACTATGCACATGCACATCCCGGAAAAATAAATTACGCAACGGGTAATAACCAGGGCTTGCTAACGTTTGCCTATTTAAAAAAGAGTTTGAATCTCGACGTTGTTCAGGTAGCTTACAAAGGCGAAACGGCCGCAACCGCTGATTTGCTCTCAGGTCGTGTACAGGCAATGTTTGCAACCACCGCGCCCCTGATGCACGCTAAAGAGGGCCGCCTCAAGGTGCTGGTAACTACCTTGCCGCAACGAACACCTTTATTACCTGAGGTGGCAACCATGACAGAAAGCGGCTATCCGGAGTTTCCGTTTTCGCCAGCAGGTGGCTGGCTGGGTATTTTTGGTCCGACCGAAATGAATCCCGAGGTGGTCAAGATTTTGCATCAGTCTTTCGGCAAGGCGTTGACTGATCCTGACGTACAAAAACAACTTGCGCAGGCCGGATTGTCTTATCGTGCGATGGGTCTTGAGCAGATGGGGGTATTTGTGAAGGGTCAGCGCGATCAGTTTCGCAACCTGATTCGAGATCTTGGTATCCCAATGCTCGATTAACGTACATCCGATCAATCCTTATTATCAGAAATAGAGCAATCGTCTTATGTCTCAAACGCTTCAGTCGTTGTATCCACTTATGTTGTCACCGATCACGGTTGGCGCACATACACTACCCAATCGCGTCATCATGGGGTCGTTGCATACGCGCCTTGAAAATGAGCATGACGGGGTTCAGCGCTTGGCTGAGTTTTATGCGGCTCGGGCGCGAGGCGGCGTCGGTCTGATTGTGACCGGGGGCGTATCCCCCAACTTTGACGGACGCGTCGAAGAGGGTGCGTGGGTGCTTGACTCGGTCAAGGCGCTTGAGCAACATATCCCCATCGTGCAGGCGGTGCATGCAGCGGGCGCGAAGATCGCATTGCAAATTCTGCACACTGGCATTTATGCCAAGCATAATGAGATCATCGGTCCTAGTGCGCACCGCTCGGTGATTAATCCGCGTCAGCCTCGCGCTTTTACTGTTCAGCAGATCGAGCAGACCATCGACGACTTTGTACAGTGCGCAGTACTGGCGCAGCAGGCGGGCTATGACGGTGTTGAGGTGATGGGGTCTGAGGGCTATCTCATGACCCAGTTCACGGCTTTGCGTACCAACAAGCGCGAAGACGAGTGGGGTGGTTCACTTGAAAATCGAATCCGGTTTCCGGTAGAGGTGGTGCGTCGTACGCGCGCGCGGGTGGGGCCTGGGCTGCTGATCATGTATCGAATTTCTGCCATTGATTTAGTCGACGGAGGGTTAACCGGCGACGAAATCGATCGCCTCGCCCAAGCGCTCGAACAAGCGGGTGCAGATGTCTTGAATACTGGAATTGGCTGGCACGAGTCGGTGGTGCCCACCATCGCAACGAGTGTTCCGCGCGCCGCCTTTGCGTTTGCCGCCGCGCGACTCCAAAACGTGGTGTCGATTCCGGTGGTGGCCTCAAATCGCATCAATATGCCCTCGGTTGCTGAAGAGATTCTTGAGCGCGGAGAGGCAGATATGGTGTCGCTTGCGCGCGCCTTCTTGGCTGATCCAGACTTTGTGGTGAAGGCGGCAACTGGGCGTACCGATGAAATCAATACCTGCATTGGTTGTAACCAAGCTTGCCTAGACCACATTTTTACCGACCGAATTGCGTCTTGTTTGGTTAATCCTCAAGCGTGTCATGAAACTGAGTTCATGACACCGGCGCCGCAAAAGAAACTAAAGGTTGCTGTGGTTGGGGCGGGGCCTGCTGGGTTGGCGTGCGCGATTACTGCGGCAGAGCGCGGTCACCATGTTCAGTTATTTGAAGCGAGCAGTGAAGTTGGGGGGCAATTGAATCTGGCTCGACGCATACCGGGTAAAGAGCAAGAGTTTGCTGAGTTAGTGCGATATTTTAAAAGACGTCTGACCACCACCGGAGTGGAGGTT
>JBAWWV010000246.1:0-6067 GCA_037146575.1 Alcaligenaceae bacterium
GTACCTGGCGCGCCTGCTGTACCTGTCGAGCCCGCTGTACCTGTCGAGCCTAGAGTGCCCGTTGAGCTAGTGGTACTTGCTGCGCCTGTCGTACTGGCGGATCCGGCGCTAGGGCTCGTGCCGGAGGCCGAGCCTGGAGCTTGATTCAATGCATTTTTTAATTGCTCAACGTTTTGTTGCAAGCTATCAACGCGAGATTGAATCTCTGCAATCTCTTTGGCTGCGGCAACCCGAGCATCTTCTCGTTGGTCTGTCGTGCTGGATGAGGTCAAGAGCACGCGATCGCCACCCGACGGAGTCGGTGCTGCACCCGCCGCAGAAACCGCAGTAGATTGAGTCGAGCCCGCTGGTGCTGCAACCGTTGGTGCACGAGGTGCCGCGTTTACGGTCTTCGAATCGCTACGCAGATCTTTCAGCGCCTTTAAGTGCTTTTGATACATGTCACGCGCCAGCGTTGGATCAATGGCCCGTACAGTTTGCGCATCAGGAATCGTGAGCGTCACGCCTGCTTTAAGCAAATTCATGTTCTGCGAGAAAAACGCCTGCGGGTTGGCTTGATACAGCGCCCAAAGCATCTGATATAAATCGGCTCCGGTGACTGCATTAGCAAGAGCAATTCCGGACAGCGTGTCGCCGGGTTTGACAAGGACTGACCCAGCCGTCGCGCCTTCATTCGCACGCGTCAGTACAAGAAAACTAGATTGAATTTGTGTTGAGCCACTCGCAGATGACACCTCAAGCAGCACATCGATGATCGGTCTGTCTACGGTTTGAGTTGAACGTAACACCAGCGTTCGAGAGTCTTTTACGTATCCTGTCTCGATTGACACTGCCAACGAGTCGAGACTAACCGGCGGCGTCAAACCTGCTTTGGCCCAGGCATCGGCTGAGGCCACCTTGACCTGCAAAGTTGAAACGTCAGCAGCAAGAACCTCGAGTAGAGGAATCGACACCCGCAACGCCGCACCGGGCGCAGAATCAATTCGTCCATGCCCTGCTTTAAGCGCAAAGGCTTGGTTAGAGACTGCGAGCATTAGCCCAAGAGCCACACCAAGCTTGACCGACTTTCTGCAAACAACGTTCAGTTCAGCGCGCATCACGACACTCCATTAACTTACAGTTCGCCTAACGAAATACGCAACATTCTGCGCAAGGGTTCGGCAGCACCCCATAACAGTTGATCACCAACCGTAAAGGCACCCAGGTACTCAGGGCCCATCGATAGCTTGCGCATACGTCCGACGGGAATATCAAGCGTACCCGTGACAGCAACGGGTGACAACCCTGCAAGGGTTGCGTCTTTGGTGTTGGTGATCACTTTAGCCCAAGCCGTGCCACTTTTTACAATATCACTGATCTCGTCGATGGGGACATCTCGGGTGAGCTTAATCGTAAGCGCTTGACTGTGGCAACGCATCGCACCGATGCGTACGCACAAGCCATCGATCGGAATGGGGGTCGAACCAAACCCAGCACCGCGACCTAAAATCTTGTTAGTTTCAGCCTCGCCTTTCCACTCTTCGCGCGACATTCCGTTACCAAGATCCTTATCAATCCACGGGATCAAATTACCGGCTAACGGGATACCGAAGTGCTCGGTCGGTAACTGGCCACTTTGTTGCAACGCCAAAACGCTACGATCAATCTCAAGAATCGCCGAGGCCGGATCGTCAAGCTGAGCCTTCACTGAGGCATTTAGCAGCCCAAACTGCGTCAACAACTCACGCATGTGCTGGGCACCACCGCCTGAGGCGGCTTGATAGGTCATGCTGGTCATCCACTCGACCAAGCCTTCGTTAAACAGACCGGCCAAGCCCATCATCATGCAGCTAACCGTGCAGTTACCGCCAATAAAATTTCGGACACCGCGCTTGAGCGCAGCATCAATCACCGGGCGATTGACTGGATCCAACACAATGATGGCGTCGTCTTTCATGCGCAACGTGCTAGCTGCATCAATCCAGGTGCCCGTCCAGCCGGCTGCACGCAGTTTGGGGTAGACCTCGCTGGTGTAGTCGCCACCTTGCGCAGTGACGATGATTGGAAGTTTTTTTAAAGCGTCGATGTCAAAGGCATTTTGTAACGCCGTGGCACCTGCCCACTCGGGGGCACGTCCACCAGCGTTACTGGTTGAAAAAAATACCGGGTCGATCAAGGCAAAATCGCCCTCCTCGCGCATGCGCTGCATGAGCACCGAGCCTACCATTCCACGCCAACCGACTAAGCCAACAGACTGTTTCATCACAAAAGACCAAAAAAAACGTTTAGATACTTGCACTTAGAAAAATTTTAACACTGCGTTAGCCTAAGGCCTTCAACACTGCATCGCCCATGGCCGCAGTGCCGACTTTGGTAGTGCCTTGCTCATAAATGTCAGCCGTGCGAAGCCCTTGCTGCAGCACTTTACGAACTGCCTGCTCGATACGATCAGCCTGCGCAGCTTGATCAAGTGAGTAGCGCAACATCATCGCGACTGACAATATCGTTGCCAAGGGGTTTGCCACGCCTTTACCCGCGATGTCAGGGGCCGAGCCATGGCTGGGTTCGTACAAGCCTTGGCCCGAAGCATTGAGCGAGGCAGAGGGCAACATGCCGATTGAACCGGTCAACATCGACGCTTCATCAGACAAAATGTCACCAAACAGATTACCCGTCACAATCACATCAAAATCGCGGGGTGCACGCACGAGTTGCATGGCAGCATTATCGACATACATGTGGGAGAGCGCAACGTCAGGATATTCTTTACCGATCTCGGTCACGATGTCGCGCCAAAGTTGCGAGGTCTCAAGCACGTTGGCCTTATCAACGCTGCACAGACGACGTTGGCGCTTCAGCGCGGTCTGAAAACCCAAGTGCGCAATACGGCGAATCTCAGGTTCGGCGTAGCGCATCGTGTCAAAGCCCTCGCGCGCACCAGCAAACGGGCCATCAGGAGCCACGCGCACACCGCGTGGCGAACCAAAATAAATATCGCCTGTGAGTTCGCGCAAAATCATAATATCAAGCCCAGACACAATTTCGGACTTTAAGGATGACGCATTGGCTAACTCAGGGTACAAGATTGCGGGGCGAAAGTTGGCAAACAATCCTAGCGCTTTACGTAAACCCAAAATCGCTTGTTCAGGTCGATGCTCACGCGGTAACTTGTCGTATTTCCAATCGCCTACCGCGCCAAACAATACGGCGTTTGACTCTTGTGCGAGCTTTAAAGTGGCAGGTGGCAACGGGTGGCCATGCAGATCGTAGGCGGTGCCGCCAACCGGTGCGTGGTTGATTTCAAGCGGCAATTTAAGCGCGCCAAGCACGCGAACCGCTTGTTCCATAATCTCGGCGCCGATTCCGTCACCTGGCAAGACTGCTATTTTTTGTGTCATGTTGCTTTAATCCAAAAGTAATGGGCCGGAAAACCGGCCCAACGTCTAAGTTAATTAACGCGCACCGATGGGTTGAACATCTAACCATGGATGGCGGGCTAAGCGCTCAGCCTCAAAGGTTCGAATCTTATCGGCCTGACGCAAGGTCAAACCAATTTCATCCAAACCATTGATCATGCAATATTTACGATGCGCGGTGATATCAAAATCCATCGTGCGACCGTCAGGGGCAATCACAACTTGCTTTTCAAGATCGATGGTTAGTTTATAGCCAACAAAACCACGCACCTCGTCAAACAGGCGCGAAATTTGCAGCTCAGACAACACGATCGGCAAGAAGCCCGTCTTGTAGCTGTTGTTAAAAAAGATGTCGGCAAACGACGGGGCAATCACTGCGCGAAACCCATATTGCGCTAAGGCCCAAGGCGCGTGCTCGCGGCTTGAACCGCAGCCAAAGTTTTTACGACCCAATAAGATTGAAGCACCCTGGTAACGCGAGTGATTCAAAATGAATTCAGGATTTAACGGACGCTTAGAGTTGTCCATACCGGGTTCGCCGTGATCCAAATAACGGATCTCGTCAAACAGATTTGGGCCAAAGCCAGTGCGCTTGATTGACTTTAGAAACTGCTTAGGAATGATCAGATCGGTATCGACGTTTTCGCGATCGAGCGGAGCGACTAAACCTTGATGCGTAGTGAAAGAATCCATGATGTTTACCGGAGGTTACGTACGTCAACAAAATGACCCGACACGGCTGCAGCTGCTGCCATGGCCGGACTCACGAGATGGGTGCGACCACCCTGCCCTTGGCGACCTTCAAAATTTCGGTTTGAAGTCGAGGCGCAACGCTCGCCGGGCTCGATGCGATCGGCATTCATGGCCAAACACATTGAACAGCCTGGCTCACGCCATTCAAAACCGGCCTCGATAAAAATCTTGTCTAAGCCTTCGCGTTCGGCTTGTGCTTTGACTAAGCCCGAACCGGCCACCACGAGTGCCTGACGAACATTGCTAGCGACCTTACGACCGCGGGCAACCACCGCCGCGGCACGCAAATCTTCAATGCGTGAGTTGGTGCACGACCCGATAAACACGCGATCGATCTTGATGTCTTCGATCAAGGTGTTGGGCTTAAGGCCCATGTACACCAAGGCACGCTCCATACCTTCGCGGCGCATATCGTCTTTTTCGCGATCAGGATCAGGCACACGACCTGTGACGGGCAAGACCATTTCTGGCGAAGTACCCCAAGTGACCTGAGGCACAATTTGACGAGCATCGATCTCGACGACGCGATCAAAAAACGCGCCTTCGTCGGTATGTAGCGTTTTCCAGTAAGCGACCGCGGCATCCCACAGCGCACCACTTGGCGAAAACGGACGTCCCGCACAATAATCGATTGTCTTTTGATCCACCGCCACCATGCCTGAACGCGCGCCGGCTTCAATCGCCATGTTGCAGAGGGTCATGCGGCCTTCCATCGACAAGCCGCGAATCGTGCTGCCCGCAAATTCAATCGCGTGACCTGTGCCACCAGCGGTGCCAATTTGACCAATCACATACAGGATCACGTCTTTTGCAGTACAGCCAATGGGCAAAGTACCCTCAACACGCACCAACATGTTTTTGTTTTTCTTGGCTTGCAGTGTTTGCGTAGCCATCACGTGTTCGACTTCAGAGGTGCCGATACCGAACGCCAAGGCACCAAAAGCGCCATGCGTACTGGTATGCGAGTCGCCGCACACCACGGTCATGCCGGGTAGTGTTGCACCTTGCTCAGGGCCGATCACGTGCACGATACCCTGACGCAAATCGTTCATACGAAATTCGATCACGTTATGTTTGACGCAATTGGCGTCAAGCGTATCGACTTGTAGTTTAGATACTGGGTCAGTGATGCCTTGAGCACGATCACGCGCCACGGTGGGCACGTTGTGATCTGCCACAGCTAAGTTGGCATTGAGGCGCCAGAGTGGACGACCTGCCATATCCAGACCTTCAAACGCCTGAGGGCTGGTGACCTCGTGCAGCAAGTGACGGTCGATGTACAAAATTGCGGTGCCATCTGGATCTTCGTGAACCACATGGGCGTCCCAAAGCTTGTCGTATAGAGTTTTTTTCATGACGTTGGATCTGCCAAACACACGTTGTAAAAGGGTAGCCCTTGATTATGCCATAGGGAATGCTAGCCCTATCACACCTTCAAAGACCGAAGCGACTTTTAGTCTCAGCTGCACTGCGCGCGATGGCGCAGCGCATGATCAATCAAAATCAGGGCAAGCAAGGCTTCGGCAATCGGGGTCGCGCGAATCCCCACACAAGGGTCGTGGCGACCGAGGGTTTGCACCATCACTGGGTTGCCAGCGCGGTCAATCGAGCGCCGCTCGGTCCGAATACTTGAGGTGGGCTTGATCGCCAGGCTTACCGTGATCGGTTGCCCCGTTGAGATCCCGCCCAGCACACCGCCTGCGTTGTTGGTTAAAAAGCCCTCTGGCGTAATCTCGTCGCCATGCTCAGAGCCGCGTTGCTCGATACTGTTGAAGCCAGCGCCAATCTCAACGCCTTTGACGGCGTTTAAACCCATCATGGCGTAGGCGATGTCGGCATCGAGCCGGCCGTACACCGGCTCGCCCCATCCCACGGGCACGCCTTCGGCGACAACCGTGATTTTCGCGCCGCAGGAATCC
>JBAWWV010000247.1:0-6058 GCA_037146575.1 Alcaligenaceae bacterium
AACGCCGCTACGAGTGCAGTCTGCGTGTATCGCACCGCAACACAACGTGTCATACATTCCGTCTTTGGTTTGGTTGTACAACGTGTCAACTCTTCGCTCCTTTTACGGTCACATAATGTGCCATGTCTTTTCTCATTTTTTGCAGTTGCACAATTGGTCATCATTTTTTTATTTTGCAGTTGCACAAAATTTTATGGTGCTCAATCAACAATAGCTTTCAGCGACAACAATAAAATTCTATTGACAAGTATCATCACCGCGATTACAACGAACCACAGGGAACTGCAACGACTCAACAATAATAACTGTTCCGTAGTGCAACCGAAGTGCAACCGAATAAATTAAGGTTCACCATGAAAACACTACAAACGTCGTTCGACCTCTTTCGTATGGCCCGTTATCATCGGTCAATCCTCGGGCTTGTTACGACAGCGGTTTTATCAATCGTTCATATAAACGCTCGAGCAGAAAATATTACCGTCACCCACTGGGGAGCTTCTTTTTACGGGGCACCTTACGCTGTCGCAATGGAAAAAGGCTGGTTCAAAACCGCCAAATTTGATGTCACTGGCATCATCACTTCGACCGGCGGCGGCACTTCGGTTCGCAACACCTTGGCAAGTAACATCCCGATTGGTGAGGTTGCCCTGCCAGCGGCAATTGAAGCCGTGCGCGCCGGGGCCAAGTTAAAAATTATCTACTCAGGTGTGGGTTCGGTCGCCGATCAAGTGTGGGGAACACGCCCTGGCCAACCCTTCAACTCTTTGCAAGACTTGAAAGGCAAAAAAATTGGCTACACACGCCCTGCCTCAGTGACCAACATGTTAATTTTGATGGCACTTGATCGACAGGGGATGAAAGCCTCTGATGTCGAATTAGTCTCGGTGGGCGGAACGGGTGCGATCTTAGCAGCGGTCATGCAGGGCTCAATTGATGCCGGCAATATCTCAGAACCCTTATGGACAAGAGACAAAGATAAATTAAAAGCGGTATTTTGGGTCAAAGACGTGATGTCGCCAATCATGACGCAAACCGTAGGCATCACCACTGAAGAGTTCATGCAAAAGCGCCCCGATGCGCTCAAAGCCGTGATCGATGGTCGCAGAAAAGGGGTTCAGTTCATCTACAGCAATCCCAACGAAGCTGCCGACATCATGTCAAAGCTACACAAATGGGATGCACAGGTCACTCGTGACGTCTTCTCGTTGCTCGTCAAAGAGAAGTGGTGGGACGAAGGTCGCTTTAATCTTGAGGGCATGAATGCAATGCTTGAAGGCTTGCGAATCGTCGGACAATTAAAAGGAGACGTCGACTGGAATAGCTTGATCGACGAACGACTTTTACCCGAGGACCTTCGTAAAAAATAAGTTTTACGTGCGAATCCATCGCCCAGTCAGGGATCCGTGGAAACGTCAGTTTTTTACGACTGCTTCTCAAGCGCAGCCGTGTTCGGGTTAAACGCTGGAGTGACATACTCAGCATCAGCACAACAACAAACGACTCACGAAAAAGATAACACTCACTAAGGAGAACAACTTGAATCAGCGTGCCGCCTTTAGATCGCTTTTAAAAAATCAAGACATCGTCGTACTACCGGGAGCGTATGACGTCATCACAGCCCGGCTCATTGAACGTGCCGGCTACCCAGCGGTTTATATGACAGGTGCTGGCACCGCAGCCATATCGGGTTACCCAGACTATGGGTTGGCGACTATGTCTGAGATGGTCCAAAATGCCAGTCGCATCACGAATGCCGTTAGCATCCCATTAATTTCTGATGCCGACACAGGTTACGGAAACGAGCTAAATGTGATCCGAACCGTACGTGACTTTGAACGCGCCGGAGTCGCTGGCATCCATATTGAAGACCAAGTGTTTCCAAAAAAATGTGGTCATCTTGACAATAAAGAGCTGATCCCTTTTGACGATTATCTCGTGAAGATTCGTGCTGCTGCTGACGCTAAAACCGATCCTGATTTTTTAATTATTGCACGCACCGACTCACGCGCTTCGCTAGGTTTTGACGAGGCCGTACGGCGTGGAAATCTGGCACTCGAACATGGTGCTGATATGGTGTTTCTCGAAGCGCCTCAGACCATGGAAGAAGTCTTATCGGTACCAAAACTCGTTTCTGGTCCATGTCTGTTGAATATCGTACGAGGTGGAAAAACCCCGCATGTCACCTTTGAGCAAGCTCGCAAAGCTGGCTATAAAGTGGCGATTGTGCCAGGCGTACTCATGCTAGAAGTGGTCGTCACCTGTGAGCGTGCACTCGAGCAGATGAAAGAGCTTGGCTATCACCCCACGCCCGCAAAAGAGCTCACCGTACGCGAAATGTTCAGTCGTTTTGGTGCCGACGAGTGGGATCCCCTGCGGGATCGCTATGCGCGCTAAGCCAACGTAACCAGGCCTCTTATGTCAATTGCACAAGACACTCACGCATGCCTGAGAGCCGTGACAAAGGTGTTTCCGGCTCGGCCTGGGATGGAACCCGTGGAGGCGGTCGGGCCAATTGAACTTGATATTCGACGAGGAGAGTTCTTCGCCATCGTTGGTCCCTCAGGCTGTGGCAAAAGCACGCTACTCGATATCCTTGCCGGCCTGACTCCGCCCACGGCAGGAGAGGTGTCTTTTGAAGGCAAGTTGATTCAAGACGAAGTGCCGGATGGTGTGGGTGTCGTGTTTCAGGAAGATGCAAGCTTTCCCTGGCTCACGGTCTGGAACAACGTCGCCTTTGGCCTGAGGCGCAAAGGTATCGAGCACGGTGAAGTCGAACACCGCGTCAATCATGCCCTGCAGTTTATGGGTTTAACGGCCTTTGCCGGGGCACATCCCGCACAACTATCGGGTGGTATGCGACAACGCGTTTGTATTGCTCGAACGCTTGTTTTAAAACCACGCATGATTTTGCTTGACGAGCCCTTTGGGGCACTCGATCAGCAAACTCGCCTGTTGATGGGCGATGAACTCCTAAGACTGTGGCGCTCAACAGGGGCGACCGTGGTACTTATTACCCACGCAATCGACGAGGCCTGTATGCTCGCCGACCGTGTGGGAATTATGACTGCGCGACCAGGACGTTTTGCCGACGTGCTAGCAACTGAATGGACACCGGAGCGCGACTCAAGGGTGGTGTCTCATGAGCGGTTTGGCAAACTAACTGGGCACGTTTGGTCAATCTTGCGAGAAGAATCGCTGCGCGCGATCGGGCACACGCAACGGGTTGGGCAAGGCGGATCACTTTGAAGCCAGCGACCCGCGTTCGAGTGTTGATTGTGCTAGCTTTCTTTTTGCTACTCGAGGCGCTGTGCCGTACTGACGTCATCAACAATATGACCATGATTCCTCCTTCTCAAATGCTCGTGGCGTTGTGGAAGATGGCTTGGTCTGGGCGTTTATGGAAGGAGTTTGTGTCCTCTATTCGTAATGTGGCAATGTCTTTTTTTCTGGCGGTGCTCTTTGGGACGCTGAGCGGCGCCGTGTTACATCAAATGCCAAGAGTCAGACGAGTGTTCGATCCGCTACTTGCTTCATATTATTCAGTACCATTTTTTGCCCTCTACCCTTTGTTTGTCGTGATTTTTGGGCTCAATGACTGGCCACTTATTTTGCTTGGGCTTGTTTTTTCGATCGTAGCCGTCATCGTCAGTACACTCAATGGCATCGACCGCATCCCTCATGTCTTGTTGCGCACCTCAAGGAGTTTTCGCATGAGGCGAAGCTCGACTCTGGCACTGATTATCCTACCCGCCATCGTGCCTCAGTTATTTACCGGTGTGAAATTAGCCTTGGCCTATTCATTCATTGGAGTCTTGGCCGGAGAATTTATTTTAGCGAGCACAGGAATTGGCCACGGCATTAGTTTTGCCTATGATTCTTTTGATAACGAGACCATGTATGGCTTAATCGCTTTTACCTTAATCCTCGTCACACTGATGAATATGGGGATACTTAGCCTTGAGCGCTATTTTTTAAAAGGACGCAGCCGATGAGTGCGTCCTTGATACGCCAGACTCGTTTGAGTCGCTATTTTGACTTTGTTATTTTGATAGCAGTGATTCTGGCAGCTTGGCAGGTACTCTATGTCATGGTGGGTACAGCGGCACTAACCCCACCTGCTGCAACACTCACATATGCGCTTAAGCTCTTGGTGGAGCCCGACTTTCAGGTGCACATGAGGGCAAGCTTAGAAGCGTTTTATCAAGCCTTACTGATCGCCTATGCGTTAGGTTTGGTGTTGGGACTCACTTTAGGCTTTTATCGCTTTGCCAGCGAAGTGATCGAACCTCTATTAAGCGCGCTCTATTCTCTACCAAAACTAACGCTCTATCCAATTGTCTTACTCACCTTCGGGCTCGGAACCTCGGCCAAAGTTGCCTTCGGCGTTATTCATGGCCTCATTCCTGTCACACTGTTTTGCATGAACGCCGTGCAAACGATTAATCCAAGCCACCTACGCACCGCCCGCGCGCTCAGGCTATCAAGCTTTGAGACGATTCGTACGATTGTGACACCAGCGATCGTACCTGAGATTTTTACAGGGCTACGTGTGGGCTTTTCTCTCACCTTGTTAGGTGTCTTGACCGGAGAAATGTTTGCGTCTCAGCGCGGACTTGGTTTTTTGTTAATCAACGCCATCAATATGAATGACGTTAAGTTGATCATGGCCTTAATTTTGATCCTGTTTTTTTTCGCGACTTGTGTCAATGGCATCATGCTGGCGATTGATAAAAAATTGCATCAGCGTAGTTGACTTTGTGTCTGAACGATTGATCTATCGATACAAGTCGTTCAGAACTTAACTTTTAGGAGAACGTTAAATGACCGCAATGACGATGATTGAAAAAATTCTGGCAAGAGCCAGTGGTAAATCGCATGTGCAGCCTGGGGATATCGTTGTCTGTCGACCAGATATGGTGGTCGGTCTTGATTTACCAATTTCGTCTGAAGGTGCTTGGCACCGACCCAAAAAAATCTTTGATCGAGAGCGCGTCGTGTTGGTCTTTGATCATAGTGTGCCAGCACCAACAATTAAAGATGCGAGCGGCATGATTGAAGGCCGCCGGTTTGCCAAAGAATTTGATTTAAAACATTTTTTTGATGTCGGAAAACATGGCATTTGTCATGTGATTTTGGCCGAAAATGGTTTGGCCCGGCCGGGCGAGTTACTGGTGTGTGCGGATTCACATACTTGCGCATCGGGTGCGCTCAATTGCGCAGGGCGAGGTGCCGGGATCATGGACACTCTGCAAGCAATGACAAAAGGCGTGATCTGGTATCCCGTGTCACCCAGTGTCCGTTACGAGTTTCATGGCGTCATGCCAGAACACGTCAGCGGCAAAGATGTCTTTTTTCATATTGCCCAAGAGTATGGTGGCCATACCAACATGAGTGTCGAGTTTGGCGGGCCTGGGCTTAAGACGATGCCAATGTCAGACCGGCGAACGATCGCCACCATGTGTGCTGAAATTAGTGCCGAATTCGCCTTGTTTGAATTTGACGAAATCACGGCAGAATATTTAGAAGGCCGTATGGATCGCCCTGCCACTCCGGTAGCCCCCGATCCTGGTGCCAACTATATTGCGATCAGACGCATCGACCTTGATCAACTTGAACCCTATGTCGTGATGCCCGATGCGGTCCCGAACAATGCAAAACGTCTTTCAGATTTCAAAGACGCAGTGCAAATTCAACAAGCCTTCATCGGTTCGTGCGCGAACGGAAAAATCGAAGACTTGCGTGTTGCAGCGGATATCGTACGCGGCAAGACAGTCGCTCCGGGCGTACGCTTGATCGTGACGCCAGGCTCTCAATCGGTCTATCTTCAAGCCGTGCAAGAAGGCGTGGTTGAAACCTTGCTCAAAGCAGGCGCTGTCGTCACAAACGCAACCTGCGGCGCGTGCTTTGGAGGCCACATGGGAGTACTAGCCGCCGGCGAGGTCTGCATCACTGCCAGTACACGAAACTTTAAAGGTCGAATGGGCAGCGCCTCTGCCAAGATTTATATGGGTTCACCTGCCACGGTTGCTGCCTCTGCCTTAGCCGGCTTCATTACCGA
>JBAWWV010000248.1:0-6026 GCA_037146575.1 Alcaligenaceae bacterium
AAGATCGTTGACCGCAAGACTACTGAGATGGCACCGACCACCCCAGTGAAAAACAAAAATGACGCGGCAAGCCAAAAACTGGTTGACCAGCCGAAACCAATGACCGCGACCCCGAAGCCCGCCACGGCCCCTAGCAGGTATCGACCACCGTGCCGTTGAATCGGATGCCGGGCTAGCCACGCCCCCGCCAGCACGGAACCTATCGCCGGTGCGGCGCGTAACAACCCAAGATTCTCTGGGCTACCTTGCAAAATCTCGTCGATAAACGCTGGCAACATGGCCACAGCCCCGCCAAATAGCACCGCAAACATATCCAAGGCCATTGCAGCCAGCATGATTTGCTTTGAAAACACAAAGCGCAAGCCTTGCACAATACCGGCCCACATCGAGAGTTCGCTCGGTTTGATCGGCTCTGCGGTGTAACGCAACAGCCCAACCGCAATGATGGCGAGCAAGGCAAATACCCCAGAGGCGATATACGCGGACACCAAACCGGGCCACGCAATCAACAACCCACCGAGTACTGGGCCAATCACTTGAGCGCCCTGAAATATCACAGCACCGATTGCCGAGCCCTTCGCAAAATCCTCACGCCTCAAGACCTGAGCAAATAACACCTGATAGGTCGGACGAATGAAGGCGCGTGCCAACCCTGCCAGGCCAATGCCAGCATAGATCAACCAATGCACGCCCACAGCTAGGCCATCCAAGGTGCCCAGCGCAACGGGCACCATTAACGCCGCAATCAACACATGCAGAGAACAGCCAAAGACCGCAATACGCTTTTTTGAGGCTCGATCGACCGCATGGCCAGCAAACAATGCGCTGCAAAAGTAGGGGATCACCTCAGCCAAACCCATCAGCCCTAAAGAGAGCGGGTCTTTGGTGAGCTCGTAGATGTGCCAACCTGCCGTCACCGCCAGAATCTGGTAACTCAGGGTCAGGCAAGCCCGATACAACATTAATTCGACAAACGCACGTGAAATCAGCATAGCAAAGAGAATATCACTTCCCAGTTTGGCAGGCTTAAGTTACCTTACCAAATCCTGCAACCTTGCGTGTGAACCATAGGGTTATTCAATGCTGCTGTTCGCGACCACTGTCTTTCTCTCGGCCTTTCTACTTTTTCAAATCCAGCCAATCATCGCCAAAATGATTCTCCCTTGGTTCGGAGGCTCGTCCTCAGTCTGGAGCGTCTGCATGGTATTTTTTCAAGCAGAGTTACTGCTTGGCTATGCTTATGTGCATTGGTTGCACGAAAAGCTCTCGGCACAACGACAAGTCATTGTTCATATCGGGTTACTCGCGTTAAGCATATTGATGCTGCCCGTGGCGGCCGACCCGTCCTGGAAGGGCGACGCTCTTACCAGCCCAAGCTGGGCGGTGTTTGTCGTGCTGGCCGTCTCTGTTGGGGCGCCATACCTCATGCTCTCAACCACTGGTCCGCTCATGCAGGCCTGGTACGCCCATGCTTTTCATACAACAGGCGCTGACGCCAAGCCCTATCGGCTCTATGCACTATCTAATCTCGCTTCGATGATCGCCCTGCTGTCTTACCCTGTGGTGATCGAACCCTTTTTTGCCGTGGGCCTGCAGGCTCAAGGGTGGTCGGCGGGCTATGTACTTTTTGCCTTGGCCGCGATCGCGACTGGGGTGGTGGTCTATCGCAAAACCCCCCCTAACGTCGAGCAAGTTCGCAGCACAGACGCCCTTGCCGCGCGTCCGAAATTACGCGAGTGCCTCTTATGGATAGGCTTGGCAGCCTCAGCCTCGATCTTGCTGTTGACCATGACACGACAGCTCACCAATGATGTCGCGCCTGTGCCATTTTTATGGGTACTACCGCTTAGCATTTACCTCTTAAGTTTTATCTTGTGCTTTGACGCGCCACGCTATTACCTGCGCTCGGCTTTTTTGGTCGCTCTACCGCTCTCTTTCATTGCACTTGATTTTGTGATGAACCACAGCCTGAGCGTGCCGGTGATGATTGCCCTGATCGCCTTGACTCTATTTGTGTTTTGCATGGTGTGTCATGGCGAACTCGTGCGACGCAAGCCATCAGTACGTCATCTGACGCTCTTTTATCTGATGATGTCGATTGGTGGCGCCCTCGGAGGCACCTTTGTCGGTTTGATCGCACCAGTCATTTTCACCGCCTATTTCGAAATGCCGATCGGCTTATTCCTTTGTGCCAGCCTAGTGTGCGTGGTGTTATGGGGTGGCACTTCAAAGACATGGCGTGTCGTTCTCTTCATCGCACTGTTGGGCTACGGTTGGCGTCTCGCCGAGACCTCTTTTGACGACATCAAAGGCTCGCGCGTGGTGATGCGTAATTTTTATAGTCAATTGCGTATTACAGACACCCCGAAGAGCGAAAGTCACCCACAGCATGGAACCCTGCGTAAGATGGTGCATGGCGGGATCGTTCACGGCGAACAATATCTAGATCCCAAACTGCGCAACACACCAACAGCCTACTATTGTCATCGCTCTGGTATTGGCCTGGCGCTTGATAGCCTCGCGCAATCCGGCCCTTTAACAATCGGTGTTGTGGGGCTCGGCGCAGGCACGCTTGCAACTTATAGTCGCGCGGGTGATGAGATGCGTATATACGAGATCAACGAGCAAGTACTTGAACTCGCGCGCAGCGAATTTACTTACCTAAGCGATAGCCCTGCCAAGATTGTTCCAGTCTTGGGTGATGGGCGCTTAATGCTCGAGCGTGAGGCGCCACAACAGTTTGATCTCTTGGCCATGGATGCATTTTCAGGAGACTCGATCCCAGCTCATCTGCTCACCCTTGAGGCGATGAAGACTTATTTTGGGCATTTGAAACCCAATGGCATGCTTGCTGTGCATATCACCAATCATTATTTAGATCTTGAACCAGTGGTATCGGCAGCAGCCAAGCACTTTGGCAAAGTCGCCATCGCCTTTAATTTGCAATCCAGCCAAAAAGATGAGTTTTGCCGCCATTCGGTGTGGGCACTGCTGATGTCACCAGAGCGCGCTGCAAACTTACCTGAAGCACTCAAAACCGGCAAAATTCTTAACCCACCTGCAAACTTCAAAGCTTGGACAGATAGTTTTTCGAACTTATTAGGGATTTTAAAATAAGAGAAAAGGCTTTTAACGTTATTTTGAGGATATTTTAACGATTTTTAAATGATTTTAAACATACTTTTCGTCATTGTCTTGTAAAATCAACGAAAATTACGTCATCTACGTTAAAAAATCACTGCCTACCGTCAAAATATCAGATGAAACTATTAGATCAACTCAATCGCCCTCGCTACCTGACAAAAGCTCTCGCAGCTGCCAATAATCTGGTGTCTGAGCGCGGAGAGGCCAACGGCTCGAGCATGGCTCAAGAGCTCATCAGCCAATATCAGTTGCTTGACGAAGCACAACGCGGCGTGTTTTACACCGCGTTGGCTGAAAAATTTAACCCAGACCCTGCTTTGGTGATGCAAGCGGCGCAAGCCTACGCCAAAGACCCCTCGGCACAAAGTCTCATCGCTTTAACCAAGGCGACTGAAGCACCACGCCAAGAGCTGTTTCGGCGCATGAATCGCGCGCCAGGTGGCACTAAGGCCGCCCTCACCATGCGCCGAGAGCTTTTACGGCTGTTGGCCAAGCGTCCAGACCTGGCCGCACTCGATTACGACATCCGGCACTTACTGTCATCTTGGTTTAACCCCGGTTTTTTAAAAATGCATCAAGTCGATTGGCGCTCACCCGCTCACGTACTTGAAAAAATCATCCAGCATGAGGCCGTGCACGCGATCGATGGCTGGGACGACTTGCGCAGGCGCTTGCAGCCCGACCGCCGTTGCTTTGCTTTTTTTCATCAGCAACTTCCGGATGAGCCTTTGATTTTTGTTGAAGTCGCCCTTGTTTCAGACATCCCTGATGCCATTGGCCCTTTGGTCGACAAAAAATCATTGCCCTCTGTTAACAAAAAACCGAAAGTTGCGGTGTTTTATTCGATCAGCAACTGTGAGCCCGGGCTACGCGGCGTCTCGCTCGGTAATTTTCTGATCAAACGCGTTGCCGAGCACCTAAAAGCCGAACTCCCAAGCCTAAACACCTTCGTCACCTTATCTCCCATCCCCGGTTTTATCGATTGGCTAACGCGCGGGCCTCAGCTCAATCAGATCGATTTACCGCTGACAACGCGCACGCGCTTTGAGCACGCGCTCGAAGCGCTCAATTTAGCGAATAAAACGTGGGTACAGCGGTTAAGCGACGGCTGGGTCCCAGATAAAAGCTCCGCCGATGAGAGCGAGGCACTCACTTCGCTCTGTGCAGTCTATTTAATTTACTTTGCCACGCGCCGAGAAGGCAGCCCCGTTGCCAAATTTCACCTAGGTAATGGCGCAGAGTTACACCGCCTAAATTGGGCCGCAGATTTATCCAAAAAGGGACTAAGAGAATCAGCTGGTTTAATGGTAAATTATCTTTACGATCTTGATGCGGTTGAAGAAAACCACGGTCACTTCGCGCAGGGTCAGGTGATTCATACTCGCTCTGTCAAGAAACTCATCTAAAAGAAAAAACATGAGCAACCTCATTGCACTCATCGTTGGCGTTCTACTGCTTGTCAGCAACCCGACAAAGACCGAGTTTGAGGGCTTTGTCAGCAACCAAATCACCGCAAACATGCCTAGCAAAAATCAGCCGGGCGACCGCTTTGCGAATCAGTTAATTGGGGGTGTGGTTTCAAAACTCGCCTCTGAGGCGACGCAGCGTGACAATTACTATTTGTTATCGGTGTACACGGTTGATCTGGCGATGTTGCGCTTGTTTAAACCCGAGTTACCACCAACAGTAAAGATTATCGGGATTGGGGGTAAGTTCATCCCCATCACTGACAATCCGGTTTTTAAATAACCCCCTTTGATCTTTGAGCTTAAGGCCTCAAATCTAGATCTCGAATCATGGATCTCGGGTCTTGGATCTTGGCACTAGGGCTTGGCCACCCAGCCACCGCCAAGAGCCTTAAACAGATCCACACTGGCTTGCAGACGAGCCGACCGGTTAATCACAAAAGCCAAGTTCGCCTCATTGGCAACCCGTTGCGATTCAAGCACGTTCAAAAAATCCACATAGCCCGCTGCGTAACGCAGTGCGGCAAGCTCTTGGGCTTTGGTCGAGGCCTGCACCTGCTGCTGCAAAAACTGCTCGGTCTGCAAGGTCTGTTGCACAGAGATCAAAGCGTCACTCACTTCACCGAAGGCGTTACGCACAACCTTCACATAACCGCCTAAGGCCTCTTGTTGTTGCGCCTTTGCATACTCTAAGCGCCCCTGCAGCAAGCCACCTGAAAAAATTGGCTGTAATAAGCCAATCCCTGCTGACCAAACCGAACTTTGATCCGTCAAAAATGAACCAAAGGCCACACTTTGTGCACCAAACAACCCGACAAGAGAGAAGGTTGGAAACAACCCAGCCGTCGCCACCCCAACCCGGGCATTGGCCGCGATCAAGTCTTGTTCAGCACGATTTACATCCGGTCGACTTTCTACAACAGTCGAGGGCAACCCCTCAGGCGGCAGAGGTGGTGCAGGCAATTGACGCACATCCCCTGCAGCAATCAGTAAATCAAGCTTGCCGATCAAAACACCTAATTGATTTTGGGCGATCGCGCGCTGACGCGTGACTTCAGACAAGCTAGCCTGAGAGGCCGCCAAGGCGGCTTTTCCTTGGTTGACATCAATCGGAGACACTAAACCGCCTTGTAATTTTGCCTCAGCCACTTTGACTGATTCAGTTCGGGTACGTACAGAATCTTTGAGCACCGCCATCTGCGCGTCAAGAGATCGCAAACGTAAATACAGATTGGATACCAGCGCCGCAACCGTTAGCCTGACGCTATCTTTTTCATACTGACTGGCAGTTGCCACGGCTGTCGCTGATTCGATATTACGACGCACCCGCCCCCAGACATCTAACTCATAGGAGGTGAGCAAACCGACCTGCGAGGTATTGGCTTGCACGCCAACACCCGACACCGACACCGATGG
>JBAWWV010000249.1:0-5970 GCA_037146575.1 Alcaligenaceae bacterium
TCAGCCGTTGGATATAAATTCATTTCTAGGTATGTCAGAAGATCGGAGTGGGTAGGTGGATCAGTTTTAACCACCCTATAAGCCTCGCCTTCAAATTCTTTGGCAGCTTCTGTTGGGCAACCTTCGGAAAGTTTTAAATCGTAAACCACAGATCACCATTTACTTTAATCACAGCAAGATGATAACCGATTGCATTACGGTGTTCATAGCGGAAACTAGGCTCTTGCTAAGCGCTTCAACGAGGGCCTTTCGTGTGGCAGATCAGATACGCTGAGCCTGCTGACCTCTAAGTGCTTTGCTAACTCTATATCAACCTTTAGCCAGCAGGTAATGCGTGATTTTCTCTACACAATCTTTGATCTGACTTTGACCATCCAGAACAAGCTCGGGCGTGTCGGGCTGTTCGTATGGGCTACCGATGCCGGTCATGTTCGGCAAAAGTCCTGCACGGGCTTTTTTATACAGGCCTTTGGGGTCGCGTTGTTCGCAGACGGCTAATGAGGTGTCAACAAAGATTTCTACAAAATGTGGCTCGCCAATCAGTTCTTTGGCCATGCGGCGTTCAGATCTAAAGGGTGAGATAAACGCGGTGATCACCACTAGGCCTGCATCCATCATTAACTTGGCGACTTCAGCGACGCGTCGGATGTTTTCTACGCGATCTGCATCAGTAAAGCCTAAGTCACGGTTTAGACCTTGGCGCAGGTTGTCGCCATCCAAAATATAAGTGCGTTGGCCTTGTGCATGTAGTTCAATTTCAAGTGCATTGGCGATGGTTGATTTGCCCGAGCCCGATAAGCCTGTTAACCAAATGACTTTGCCCGCATGGCCATTGAGGCGTTCGCGGTCGTTTCGTTTAATCGCCAGCGTTTGCGCATGCACGTTTTGTGCGCGGCGTAAATTATGGCGAATTAACCCGGCGGCAACGGTTGCGTGGGTATACCGATCAACCAAGATAAAGCTACCCAGTGCTTGGCATTGCTCAAATGCTTCAAATGCAATCGCTTTACTAGTGCTGATATTACAAAAGGCAATATCGTTGAGTTTAAGTTGTGTGCAAGCTTCTTGGCTAAAGGTGTTGACGTTGACGCGATACTTAATATTTGTGATTGATGCGGTTGCCCATTGCGTGGCTAACTTAAGATCGAAATTGCGACCGACTAAGCCCGGCTCGTCGATTAGCCAGATTAAAGTGGCTTCAAACTGATCGGTGGTTTCAAGCGGCTGTTGTGCTGCGCTTAATACGTCTCCGCGCGAAGCGTCAATCTCAGTAGCAAGGCGCAGGGTGATGGCATCGCCTGTGTGGGCTGCATCCAAAGATCCATCCATGGTCACGATCTCGGCTACGGTTGCGGTTTTGCCCGAGAGTGTGACGCGAATTTCGTCGCCGACTTTAACTTCGCCTTGCGCTACCGTACCGCTTACGCCTCTAAAGTTTGAGTCTGGGCGGTTGACCCACTGTATCGGCAATACAAACTTGCCAGGTGCTGGCGGCTTAATTTGTACAGTATCGAGATAACCCATGAGGGTAGGGCCTTGATACCAGGCGGTGTTGCTTGAGCGCTGCGTGATGTTGTCGCCTTTCAGGGCGCTTAAGGGGATTGCAGTGACGCTTTCATATTTAAACGTTTGACTAAACTTAGCAAACTCGTCTTGAATCTGTTTAAAAATAGTTTGATCAAAGCGGACCAAGTCCATTTTGTTGACAGCTAAGACCACATGCTTAATGCCCATCAACGAAGTCAAATAGGCGTGACGGCGTGTTTGCGTCAAAATCCCTTGTCGTGCGTCAACTAGCAATAACGCCACATCTGCGGTTGAAGCGCCCGTCACCATGTTGCGCGTGTACTGTTCATGGCCGGGTGTATCGGCAACAATAAACTTGCGTTTGTTGGTAGCAAAAAATCGATAGGCCACGTCAATGGTAATACCTTGCTCGCGCTCTGCGGCCAAGCCATCCACGAGCAAGGCAAAATCAATATCATCACCTTGCGTGCCGTATTTTTTTGAATCACTGGTCAGCGCGGCCAATTGATCATCAAACAATTGTTTTGAATCCCACAGCAAACGCCCAATCAATGTGCTTTTGCCATCGTCAACGCTACCGCAGGTAATAAAGCGCAACAGGTCTTGCCCTTGTTGCTGCGCGATAAAGGCTTCGATCGTTGTGGGGGTCTCGACTTTTTGTGCGTAACCTAAGCGTTTAGGGTCACGGCGGCGTTCAGGTTTATTACTGCTTGTCGGTGCTGCGTTCATCAGAAATACCCTGCTTGTTTTTTCTTTTCCATACTGCCTGACGAATCTTTGTCGATCGCGCGGCCTTGTCTTTCAGAACTACGCGCGGCGATTAATTCAAGAATGATATCTGACAGGTTTTGTGCCTTGGATTCAACCGCACCGGTTAGCGGATAACACCCCAGCGTACGAAAGCGCACTTGTCGAGCTTGAATCTGTTCACCTGGTAGTAACTGGGTTCTGGCATCGTCTACCATCATCAGCATGCCGTCGCGCTCAACCACTGGCCGTGTTTTTGCAAAATAGAGCGGCACCACTGGGATGGCTTCTTGATAGATGTATTGCCAAATATCAAGCTCAGTCCAGTTCGAAATCGGAAACACTCTAATGCTTTCACCCTGATTTTTACGCGTGTTGTACAGGCTCCAAAGTTCAGGGCGTTGGTTTTTTGGATCCCAGATATGATTTTGAGTGCGAAACGAAAATATTCTTTCTTTAGCACGTGACTTTTCTTCATCACGCCTGGCACCACCAAAGATCACGTCAAACTTGTGTTGATCAAGCGCTTGCTTTAAGCCTTCGGTTTTAGTGATGTCGGTATGCAGGCTTGAGCCGTGATCAAACGGATTAATGTTGCGCGCGATGGCGTCGGGGTTAATGTGCACTAAAAGTTTCATGCCGCTTTGTTGCGACATATAGTCGCGAAACAAATACATGTCTTGAAATTTCCAACGCGTATCCACATGCAATAACGGGAAAGGCGGCGGGGCAGGGTAGAACGCCTTGCGCGCAAGGTGCAACATCACTGAACTGTCTTTACCGACTGAATACATCATGACTGGGTTTTCGGCTTCGGCTACGGCTTCGCGCAAGATGTGAATACTTTCATCTTCAAGATGTTTAAGGTGCGGCGTATGTTGGTTTTTTTTTGCAAGCGTATTCGTTGGTTGTGTGTGGCTGTGCTGGGTGGCTAGATCAAGTACGGGCGCGTACCCGAGTAGGCAGAGCTGAACGCTAGAACTGAATTCGCTTGGTCGGGCGTCGCTTAATTTAGACCCTTTTGCATTCGACTCGTTTTCTTTAGCTGCACGCGAATTTGCTTCACTCGCGCTAGCCTTGCTTGTGCCAGTCTCGCTCAAGCTGACGCCGATTGAGCGGCACAACGCAGTCACCTCGGCGTGCGGAAATACGGCAAGGTCTTTATTTAGAAATTGCTGCAGTTGACCTAGCGCACTACTGATTTGCCGGATATTTGCGGGTGTATTTGAATCTTGAGTGCTGCCGTGCGCAAACTGTGGCAACGGTAGCCAATATCTGGCCCCTCTGGCGTCGTTAGCGTGCAAGCAAGGTGTGCCCTCGGGCAAGTCTTTTAACTGGATAAACAAAACAAGCTTGCGAGCCTTGCGGGCAGTATCGATTTGCCAGTCGATGACAGAAGGAGTTGGCTCTTTTGAATACTCATCATGCAGGGTGTCTGCACCGAGTACAGCCGGCAAAAAGTCTAAAGCTTGTAACTGACGCTCTGCGGTACGTTTGGTGAGCGTATTACCAGCAGCTTCGATGGCTTGATGCGCCAGTTCGGTGCTCCAAACTTGAGGTTGGTTAAAGCCGTATGTTTCAAGTGTTGCCATGGTTAAACTATCCAGTCTTGTCGCAATTTGAATTTTATAGAAAAATATAGCGACAAATATAGATATTATAAAAATAAATTCAGCATTAATAAGAATAAATGCATATTGCGACACTATTTTTTACATGGCTAACTATTTTTAGATGGCGCTGACCCGGGCGTTGAGTGCGAACATGCTAAATCAAAATACCTTATTGAATGCCTCGCAAACTACCGCTAAACTTTTAGTTATATATATCATGTAGTTACGATCTGTAACGATATGTGACTGGAGCTTTTTGTCTACCTTAACGTGCTATTCATAAAGCTTATTACCTTAAAATTGCTACCCAAGTGATCGTGAATTGACCTGATATATTTTCTTACCGGGGCTAGGGCAATGAGCAAACTTAATCCTCTCTTGCGTTTTTGTGCGGGGCTTGTCTCGCTAAAAATTGTAAACCATAGTGTAAACTTTCTCCTCTATGACGGAGATGACGGTAATGGCCTCCCCTTTAACGATCGTGCCAGTGTATTTCGCAATGTGCCAGGTGCGCTTCAATCAATTGTTGAAGCTGACTGAGCTAATACCGGCTATACAAGAGGGTTTTCGTAAGGCGGGATACCCTTCTTACGAGACTCAAAGTAATTTAGTTATTCAAATGATGGCTCAGCCGCTTCAAGGCGGCAAGCCCGAGCAACTTCATCCGATGCCAAGTACTCATAACAGCTACCAGTTCGGAAACCTTGAAAGAACGCATTTGTTCTTGCTTGACTCTCAAGCGCTAACGTTGCAATCGACTCAATACGGTTGCGTCAAGGAGTTTTCTGCTGAGTTTCTGAAAGGCCTAAGCATTGTCCACGAGGCGGTGGATTTGTCTTTCACCGAACGCGTTGGTCTTCGCTACCTTGAGCGTGTGATGCCCTCAGGGGGTGACAGCCTAGAGCAGTATCTCGTGCCAGAGGTACACGGCCTTCTGAATCGCTTGGGTGGCCAAGGCTTGTATACGTATTCTGAGGCGATGAGCCAACAAGATGAGGTAAAGCTGCGTGCACGCGTAGTGATTCAAGATGGTGCGCTGGCTTTTCCGCCCGATGTTCAGCTGAACAACATGGCCATTGACGCTCGCTTCCTGAATTACCATGGGGTCAGCGCTATTCTTGACAATGATGGCTTCGTAGAAAACCGTGAGGCTTTCTCGCTCGAATCAATCGGTGCGCACCTTCACAAAATTCATGAATTGGTTGATAGCGCGTTCCAGGCGACCGTGACCGAACACGCGCTCAAGGCTTGGAGCCAATAATGTTTTCTTTTTTAGTGATTCCGTCCGCATCAGAGTATGTAGCCAATAGACCCTTACCAGCGTTTTATCGTCGGGTCGAGGTGATGGAAACTCCTCGTCTACCGTTAATTGGGGAAATCGGAACTGGCGGCCTCAGCACCAGTAGCTACTATCAATACAAACGCGGTTACCGCACTGTTGAAGTTGTGCATAAAGATGCAGGCTCTGTCGACGCTATCCGGCCGCCATTTTCTTTGCTCATTGAACATATCCAAGCGGGCTTTGGCAGAACAATGAATCGTCTTCCTGAAGTTTTTGGGGTTTCTCGTCAAACTCTGTACAACTGGTTGGCTGGCGCCAAGACCCCAAACGAACAGCACCATGCCAAGCTTTATGAGCTAGCGGCGGCGGCCAAAGTATTTCAACAGGCGGGCTTCAAGCCAAACTCAGCTGCCCTTGACCGAACTGTGGCGAATGGCAGATCTTTATTAGAGCTAATTGGCGACGGGCGTAATGGAGAAGACTCGGCCGAGCGCTTAATGCGAATTGTGCAGCGCGGCTCTGAAGCAAGAACCAAACTAGCTGACCTTCTTGGCGACCGTAAATCACGCCGCCTTTCTGCTTCAGACATGGGGACAGAAGATTTGGGCGAGCGCAGTTAACGTATGGAAGTCACTCTCTCACCCCAATGGACTCGCAATACCCCTTGGCATCAAGGTCAAGTGCTGGGCACTGAAACCATGAATGCCCTAAAGTTGGTCGATTCAGAATATCTTGCTGAATGCGCCGTTGTCGTCATTAGCCATGACTGCGATTTGGCCAACGACAACCTGATAGCTGAAC
>JBAWWV010000250.1:0-5949 GCA_037146575.1 Alcaligenaceae bacterium
TGTCCATACCACCACCTGCTGGGTACACCACGGTGTATTCGATCGGTTGATCGGCAAAGCCCTTAGGTTTCAATTTTGCGATGTCTGCAGCAGGTTGCGCGAAGGCGCTAAGGCTTGCGGCGGCAAATAAAGTCGCCATCAGTGTTGAAATTGTTTTCATTGCTTAGTCTCCTTTGATTTATAGCGAATTGCTTTGAAAAAACGATTATCGAAAAAATTATTGTAATAATCTAATGGCTGAAAACTTAACTGCAAAAAACCAAATGCTAACGTCTCAGTGACGGTTTAACCTTTCATACCAACCCTTGACTCTTCAGCCACCGCTGTCATCACTGAGCGGCTCAAGCTTAAATATAATCGTTCCTACTAAGCCCGAGAATACTTTAAGGCTTTAACCGCCCCGTCTTGACGTAAAACTCGCGTTCTTTTTGTGCAAGCTTATCTAAATCAACGGCAAGCGCTTTAGATTGCGTCAGACTCGGATCAAAATAAGCACCTAGCTTTTGATACTCGGCAATCAACTCAGGATTACGCATTGCAGCTTGAATGGTTGCGGCAAGGTAGGCCTTGCGCTCAGCTGGCGTGTCCTTAGGGACCACCACAAAGTGGATAGTTCGCCAGATATAGTCTTGCCCGTTATACATCTCATTAAAGGTTGGCACCTCTGCAAGGCTTGGCAGGCGCGTGGCCGACGCGACACCGATGGGCGTGACTTGTTTGGCCTGCATAAAGCTGTCGAACTCGCCCCTGAACCCTTGGGCGATATCAACGTTGCCACCAAGTAAGGCCACGATGGCAGGTTTGCCCCCCTGAAATGGCACGCGCAAAAACTTGGCGCCGGTCTGTGCCTCAACTTGCTCAATCAGATACTCCCACATGGTGCCCGGGATCACCGCGATGCGCACTGTACCCGGCTTATCCTTTGCTACCTGGATGATCTCTTTGGCCGTCTTGCCCGCAAACGGGCCCGTGGTTGACGCCAACCAGTTCAAAGAATCACTTTTTAAGTAGGCGATCGGCTCGAGATCTGACAAGGCCCATTTGCCTTGTGCCTTGAGCATGGCGTCACCCCAAATGTTGTTGCCCACAACCCCCAAGGTATAACCATCGGCTTTGGCTTGCTTGGCCAGATACGCATGACCCACCATGCCTGCACCACCGGTTCGGTTATTAACCAAAATTTTGTCGCCACTCGCCTGCTCGGCGTACTTGGCAAGCAAGCGCGCCGTGATATCGACCCCGCCACCAGCCGGATACACCACCGTGTACTCAAGGGGTTGGTCAGGAAACCCAGCAGGTTTGAGCTTGGCCACCTCGGGCGCAGGCTGCGCCGATACAGCTAGGCTGAAAGCCGCAAAAAAAACCGCCGAGAGGGTTGTCCGCATTGTCATGGTCAGGTATCTCTGAGTTGTTGCCCAAATTGTCATAGCCAGGTATCTCTGGGTTGTTGTCCGCAGTGTCATGGTCAGGTATCTCTGGGTTGTTGTCCGCATTGTCATGGTCAGAGGTCTCCGGAGGGTTGCCGCGACTTGCGCTGACGAAACACCAGTGCTGCCAAAATTAAGCTACCAACAATCAACACACCTGCGATCGGTCTGTGAGCAAAAATCATGAGCCCATCGGGTGACATCACCATCGACTGCCGTAACGATTGCTCGAGCATTGGTGCAAGCACAAAGGCGATCAAGAACGGCGAAAATTCGTATTGCAACTTGCGCAAAACATAGCCCACAACACCAAAGCCAATCATCACCCACAAATCAAATATATTTTTGTTGGCCGAGTAAGTGCCAACAATCGATAACAACAAAATCAACGGAAACAACACCCGATAGGGGATACGCAAACATTGCACCCACAAGCCCACCAGTGGCAAGTTCAGCAGCAACAAGAACACGTTGCCCACATACATACTGGCCACCACGCCCCAAAACAAGTCAGGGCGTTGCGTAATAAACATGGGGCCGGGCTGCACGCCTTGCATGACCAACGCGCCTAATAATAAGGCGGTGACCGCATTGCCCGGGATGCCGAGCGTAAACAAAGGAATCATGCCGCCCGACACAGCGGCATTGTTGGCCGCCTCGGGGCCCGCCACGCCTTCGATCGCCCCCTTACCAAAGCGCTCTGGGTCTTTGGCGATGCGGCGCTCAAGCGTGTACGACACAAACGAGGCCGTGACAGGCCCGCCACCTGGCACGAGCCCCAGAAAAAAACCTAAAAAACTACCACGCATCATGGGCTTCCAGGAGGCTTTCCAATCAGCGAAGGTGGGCCAAAGCCCTTTGATTTTTTCGGCGAGCATCTGATTTTTTGCGATTGTTTCGCAGTTCATCAGGATTTCAGAGACGCCGTACAACCCGATCACTACAGACAAAATCTCAATGCCGGCCGACAGGTTGATCGTGCCTAAGGTAAAGCGATCTTGTCCATTGACAATATCAATACCAACAATCGCGGCCAAAAATCCTAGCGCGATCATCAGCACGCCTTTGATTTTTGAGCCGCCAATCATATACAGCGTACACACCAGGCCCAACACCATCAGCGCAAAATTTTCAGGTGGGCCAAATTTAAGCGCGACGGACGCGAGCAAGGGCGAAAAAAATGTTAGAGCCACTAGCGATAAGGTTCCGGCCACAAATGAGCTAATCGCGGCCATCCCCAAGGCCGCCCCCGCACGACCTTGTTTGGCCATGGCGTGCCCGTCTAACGCCGTCACCACCGACGCCGCCTCGCCTGGAATGTTCACCAAAATCGAGGTGGTCGAACCACCATACATCGCGCCATAAAAAATGGCGGCAAGCATACCCAGCCCTGCTACGGCCGACAGCTGAAACGTCACTGGGAGTAGCAAAGCCAAAGCGGCGAGTGGACCAATCCCAGGCAAAACGCCGACAAGCGTACCAACGATGCTGCCCAGCAAACAGAAATACAGATTTTCGGCAGTAAACAACACCGAAAACCCCATCATCAAACCATTGATTGCGTCCATCACCACCCCCAGGGGCCGCGCGGCAAATTCATGCCAAGCAGGCGCCCAAACACAAGCATGACGACCGTCACTGAGACAACGGTAATGATGACCGACTCAACCAAGCGCGAGCGCTCAACCGTTTGTAATAAGACAAAGGTGGTTAACGAGCTTGCCACGGCAAAACCTAAGTAAGGCAAGGTGGCTGCCATGGCGATCAAACCCGCCACCACCCCCAACACACGACCCAAAGCGCCAGCGCGTGGCCAGTCTGGGTTGGGCGCAGCCTCTTTTGAGCCTTTGAAGAGCAAGCCAAGACCACACACAGTAATGATGGCGCCACAGATAAACGGAAACAAACCGCTCTCGGGCCCAAACGACCCCGTTAAACCCATCGACCAAGAGTTCACCATGGTGGCCAGCCCGAGCAGGCACCACAACACATTTAAGATGCGTTCAAACATCAGCGGCAACACCGAACATCTTGTCCCCAGATTTTGATTTGCTACGCCAGCTTTTTAGATGCTGGCTTGTGTGGCGCGAACGATGCGGCTTACATCCCCGCTAACTTCTTAAACGTTGCGCCATCGAGTCCGAGTTTACTGCAAGCGGCAACCATTTCTTGCCATGTATTATCGTCGACCGGCACGCCATTAGACGTGCGCTCAGCGCGGGTCTGCCGCTCTGGCTCACCGGCCACTCGCACACCGTCGGTACCCGCCTGCGCGGGCGAGGCCTTGACCCAGTCGATAAAGGCTTTCATTTCGTGCTCAAAGACCGAGCCGTCTGACAGTTTTTTAGGATCAAAAATAATCGTCAACATGCCGTTGAGCACTTTACGCCTGCCGTCACCTTGCTCATGGGTAGTCATGCCACCGGCCAGCGCGCCACCGAGTAACTCGCAAATGAGCGCCAAACCAAAACCTTTGTGTTCGCCAAACGTACGCAAAGCGCCTGAGGGGGGTTTCACCGCATAGACCGGATCAGTGGTCGGATTGCCCTGATCATCAATCAACATACCCGCAGGCAACTGTTCGCCTTTGTTATAGGCCACGCGCGCTTTACCCTGAGCAATCACGCTGGTCGCAAAGTCGAGCAACACTGGGGGTTGACCCGCAACAGGGATCCCGACGCAAAAGGGGTTTGTACCAAAGCGTGCATCCGCGCCATTCCAGGGCGCGACGATTGGGCGCGAAATCACATTCACAAAGTGAATTGAGATCAGATTTTCGGCAACAGCCATCTCGGCCCAGGCACCAATTCGGCACAAATGATGCGAATTGCCCAAGGCCACAATACAGCTGCCGTGTTGTTTGGCGCGCGCGATGCCAAGCTCCATCGCTTCATGGCCAATCACCTGGCCAAAACCAGCCTGCCCATCCACACGTACCATCGCGCCGCCGTCCATCTGGCTCACGATATGCGCGTTAGGTTTTAAGCCGCCTTCAAGATACGACTCAGCGTAGCGCGGCAACATACCAACGCCATGCGAGTCGTGACCGGTCAGGTTGGCTTGCACCAGATTTTCGGTCACAAGCTCGATTTCTTTGGGTTCGCTACCAAAGCCCTTGACCAGATACCTGACGGCCTCGCGCAGACGCTCAACGGGGATACGATGGATTTGGGTCATGGTGGTTTCCTTTGGTGTGAAGTCGCGCTTACAGCGATTGTTATTCAATGAGGTGCCCGACATGCTCAGGTCCTGCTTAGCTCAATCATACCCAAGTCTTTGACGAATGCTCGCGCAAAGGATCAAAGCCCACATCGGGGCTGCGACTAGGTACAGAGATACGATAGGCGCAGAGCCAAGGATGCTGGCGCTCCCGCTCGTGATGGATTTCAGCTGATTTAGTCTGGCAAAGGAATCGAGATAATACCTTTCACGGTCAAGGAGTCTGTATTTTGGGTCAATCCTTTACCGACACCAAACTGAAACGAGAACGGCTTACCGTCCCAGTACATCATCAAAAAGGCAGCCTGGCCCGTTTGTTGATAGGCAATGGTTTGATTGATGAGCCCGACATCTGAGTAGTATTCAACCCCTAAGGCAAGTTCAGATGTCACTTCGCGCGAGATACGCGCGGCGAGTGAAAAATTTGGGCCCTCGGTGCGATAGGGCTGCGACAGCGCATGACCAAAGATTGGGTTCACCACAAACAACCACTTATCCACGTGCTTACCCAAAATAAACCGAGCCTCGGCGCCGTAGCGTGATTGATCGTACTGATTCAACACGTTACCCACTTCTACATTGACGCCAGCAAAAAAGGGGTAGCCATCTTTTTCAAGAAACGGTAGCCACTTTAAACGCGCTTTGTAACCCGCGTAATCCCAACGGCCGTTATTCACCACCGTGTTTAGATACAGGCCAAGTTCAAACCCATTGCCCAAACCATAGGCAAACTCGGGCGTGATACGAGTGTTGCCGTTGGTTAACACCTCACCGTTGTAGTTGCCAGTTTTTAAGCCATTGGGCGTGGTGTTCAGGTGTAACTCTAGGCTGTACTCACCCTTTGCATTGATTGCATCATCGTAGACTTGAATTTCATCTTGAAGCGCGGCCTGTGCGGCGAACGAACCACACAGCAAAGCCACCGCCAGCAAACAACCAAAATTGCGTTTAAACATCTTATTGCTCGTTGATTGAGACCACTGAATTTTATCTAGTTTAATCTGAGCTTCAGGCAGCCCACACTTAAAGCATTGATCAGTGGTAGCTCTTTTTGAACAGCCACCCTACCGTGGCGATAAGCAGAGTAGTACGCCCGGCTGACTGCAGCCCGCAACAACAAAACGTATTCAGCTGTTTGAGTTTATGCAGCGGCTAAACGCTGTGACTAGCTTGCCGGCTGAATTTTGTCTTGCGTCTTGGTGTCAAAATCGCTGGCGTCGTGGCGTTCGCGCAGCTGTTCAGAAAGCTCGCCCTGCATACGATTGACCATACGGCCGCGCTTAACAGCAGGTCGGGCGTAAAC
>JBAWWV010000251.1:0-5909 GCA_037146575.1 Alcaligenaceae bacterium
TCGTTCTCGTGCTCAAGCACCACCGGCACAATGTTTGACAACCCACTGCGGGCAAAACGCGGTTTGGCCTTGGCCAGTCGCGTCGCCGACACATCCAACGCATACAGGCGACCCGTCGAACGCATCAACGCACCCAACAGCAAGGTTTTGCCACCAGCGCCCGCGCAAAAATCAATCACCATCTCGCCACGTTTAGGGCCCACCAACAAGGCCAGCAGCTGGCTGCCTTCGTCTTGCACCTCGATCAAGCCGTGCTCGAACTGATGCCACTTATTCATCGTGGGGCGACCCGTCAAGCGAATCCCCCAAGGTGAGTAAGGCGTGGCAACCGGTGCATGCCGCACGGCATTGCCGCGTGTCAAATCCGCGAGCATCTCGTCGCGTTCAGCCTTCATTGGGTTGACACGAATATCAAGTGCAGCCGGCTGATTCAACGCTTGCGCCAATTGCTCGAGATCAGGCAGGTGTTGCAAGCGCTCATGCAGCCAGTCAGGCAAGCTAGTGCGGACTTCAACCGACAAAGACTGTTCGTCGATTTGGGCAATGCGGTCTAACCACGCGATTTCACCCGGGTCGAGTACTTCGCGCACGCGGCCATTGTCAATCATCACGATGGCACCCTGAATAGCCAAACGCCGCACAGCATTGCCCACGCCACTTTCGGCAAGTTGCCGATAGCGCCGCAAGTTACGCAATACGTCATAGACCACTTCGGCCACTTCGGCGCGATCACGCACCCCCAACTTTGGATGCGCCCGAAACCAGTGCGACACCACAGAGTCTGCGGCGAAGCGCCAAGTCAAGACCTCGTCGAGTACTTGCCGAATTTGGTCTAACCGAATCGTCATCATTGGCAAGCGAGGCTTGACCCGACCTGTATAAGTTGACTGCTGTGGCTCACCGCGTGTACCGGCAGGCCGTTCGCCGCCGTAACCGCCGTCTGTGCGAGGCGCGCCTGAACGGGGTGCAAAAGGCGTGGCGTTCATTAACCGTTCGGTGGCAGAGCCCTTTCGTGGCAGCGCAGTGCCTGCTGCACGCGCAGCCTCGCGGGCAGCTTCTTTAGTGCCCACGCGTGAAGCCCCCTTGATACCACCGGCGTCATCTCTGACACGGCCATCCTTATCTGCGGCACGCCCTTGCGTAAACGTTTTCATCGAACGCTTTGGCCCGGTTGAGGGAGTACGACGGTCTGCTTTTTTAGAATCAATCATTGGGCCTGCTCCGATACAAATAAGCGCCTGGATATACCTTCAACCTGAACGCGCTGATCGGGCATGAGTTTGACGCGCGACTGCGCAAGCCAAGTAGCAACTGCGGGATAGACACGATGCTCAACTGTAAGCACACGCGAAGCAAGTGTGTCAGGGGTATCCTCAGCCAACACTGGCACAACCCCCTGAGCGATGATCGGCCCATGGTCGAGCACCGGAGTGACAAAATGCACGGTGCAACCGTGGCTTTGCACCCCCGTCGCTAAAGCCTGCTCGTGCGTATGCATACCAGGAAACGCAGGCAACAGCGAAGGGTGGATATTAACCAAACGCGCGGTATAGCGCTCAACAAAGGCTGGGGTCAAGATCCGCATGAACCCCGCCAACAAGACATAGTCGGGTGCGTAACGATCAATGACCGCGGCCAACGCCTGATCAAACGCTTCGCGTGATGAAAAATCGTTATGCGCCACGACTTCAGTGGCAATACCCTGCCCCTGGGCCCATTGCAAGCCTGCGGCCTGCGGGCGGTTAGACACCACCGCTACCACCTCACCCGGACAGGCCTTTGACTGGCAAGCCTGCACAAGCGCCCGCATGTTTGACCCCTGACCAGAGATCAAAATAACGAAGCGGCAGGGCAAAATTTGGGGTTCGGACATGGTTTTCCACAGACAAGGTAGCCTGAAATTGTAAACTGTTGCTCGTGAACACCTCTTTCAGCATTTTTCGTCAAGCTTCGGCCCCTATGTTGCGGCGACCAACCGCGCTCTCTATCGGTAACTTTGATGGAGTGCATTTAGGGCATCGGGCTATGCTCAGCCAAGTGGTTGAGGCCGCCCGCGCGCACGCGCTCGTGCCAACCGTCTTAACCTTTGAGCCGCATCCCAGACAGTTTTTCGCCGAAAAAAATCGACGACCAGAACTTTCGCCACCGCAAATCAATGGGTTGCGAGACAAACTGAGTGCGCTGAGCCAAGCGAGTATTGAACAAGTGGTACTCGCACGGTTTAATCAACATTTTGCAGACATGTCAGCCCAAGACTTTATTGAAAAGCTCTTGGTCAAAGGCTTAAACGCCCGCTGGCTGATCGTTGGAGAAGATTTTCGCTTTGGGCGCCAACGTTCAGGCGACGTGACCTTACTTAAGAAAACGGGGCCACAATATGGACTTGAGGTTCACACACTCTCTGAGGTGAAAGACCTCAAGGGCCATCGTGTCTCAAGTTCTGAGGTCCGCGCCGCACTAGCCGCCGGCGACCTGACACAAGCGCAAAGCCTGCTGGGGCGACCTTACGCCATGACTGGTCACGTCGTACACGGCAAGAAACTTGGCCGCACCCTCAATATGCCCACCTTGAACATGCGCGTCACGCCAAGGTGTGCGGCCCGTTCAGGGATCTACGTGGTGCGCGTTCATGGCTTAGCGCCCCAGGCCTTGTCAGGCGTCGCCAGCCTTGGCGTGCGCCCAACCGTCGAAGACGACGGCCGCATCTTGCTCGAGACCCATCTTTTCGATGTCAATATCGATGCGTACGGTAAACTCATCCGCGTTGAGCTTCTCAAACATCTTCGTGACGAAGAGAAGTTTCCTGATCTCCCAACCCTGACTGCCGCCATGCATGCCGATGCACAGCATGCGCGGGCTTATTTTGCGCCCCATGGACTATAAACAAACACTCAATCTGCCCGATACACCGTTTCCGATGCGTGGCGATCTGCCGCGCCGCGAACCCCTATGGGTCGCACAATGGCAAGAAAAGCGCGTCTATCAGGCGATTCGAGAGGCGAGTAAGGGGCGCCCCACGTTTTTATTGCACGATGGCCCGCCTTACGCGAATGGTGACATCCACATCGGGCATGCGGTCAACAAAATCCTAAAAGACATCATCGTCAAAAGCCGCAACATGGCCGGCTTTGATGCCGCCTATGTGCCGGGCTGGGATTGCCATGGCATGCCGATCGAAATTCAGATTGAAAAAAAATACGGTAAACATCTACCGGTAGCTGAGGTGCAAGCCAAGGCGCGCGCCTACGCGCTTGAGCAAATCGATCGCCAGAAAAAGGATTTTGAACGACTCGGTGTGTTGGGCGACTGGAACCGCCCCTACATGACCATGAACTTTAGCAACGAAGCGAACGAAATTCGTGCGCTGGGTCGGATCCTCGACAAAGGCTATGTGTTCAGAGGCCTCAAGCCCGTGAACTGGTGCTTTGATTGTGGCTCGGCCTTGGCTGAAGCCGAGGTTGAGTACGTCGATCGCAAAGACCCAGCCGTTCATGTCGCGTTTCCGTTTATCGATCGCGCTGCACTCGCTAAAGCTTTTGGTTTGCACGAGGTTGAGCCCGGCGCCATCGTGATCTGGACAACGACCCCTTGGACCATCCCGTCAAACCAGGCGCTGAACCTTCACCCTGAATTTGAATATGCGTTGGTTCGCGTCAGCCCAGCACCTGCCACGGGTGCACTATTGCTCATTGCAGTTGATCGTGTCCAAGCTTGCCTCAAAGAATGGAACCTTCAAGGCGAAGTCCTTGCCCGTTGCCTTGGGCAAGCGTTAAACAAACTCGAGTTCGAACACCCCCTGGCGCGCTTTGACGCCGGCTACCAACGGACAGCGCCAATTTATTTGGGCGATTACGTCACGCTGGATACGGGTACTGGTGTGGTGCACTCGGCACCCGCCTACGGTATTGAAGACTTTTTATCCTGCAAAGCCAACGGCATGAAAGATGCCGATATCATCAGCCCGGTGATGGGCGATGGTAAGTTTGTGCCCAGTTTGCCTGGCTTCGGTGGCTTAAGCATCTGGGCGGCTAATCCAAAAATCGTTGAAGCCCTGACGCAAGCCGGCACCCTGCTCAAGCAAGAACCGCACGCGCACAGCTATATGCACTGCTGGCGGCATAAAACACCCATCATTTATCGCGCAACCAGTCAATGGTTTGCTGGGATGGATGTGCATCCCAAGGATGACGCGCCCACACTGCGCGCCAGCGCGCTGGCCGCAATCGAAGCCACAGCGTTTTACCCAGCCTGGGGCCGCGCACGTCTGCACGCCATGATCGCCAATCGACCTGATTGGACCTTATCGCGGCAACGGCAATGGGGCGTCCCCATGGCCTTCTTTCTTCACAAAGAAACCGGCGCCTTGCACCCTGATACCCCAGCCTTGCTTGAGGCCGTTGCCAAGCTCGTTGAACAGCGCGGCATCGAAGCCTGGCAATCGGTTGAGCCGGCAGACTTGCTCGGGCCAGAGGCCGACCAATACGAAAAGAATCGCGATACGCTCGATGTCTGGTTTGACTCAGGCACCACCCATGCAACGGTCTTAGGTGGTTTAAACAATGCGCAACAAGGCTCGCATGGCGACTTGCCTTGGCCTGCCGATATGTACCTTGAGGGCTCGGATCAACACCGAGGCTGGTTTCATTCGTCGCTATTGACCGGCTGCATGCTTGAAGGCCGCGCCCCTTACAACAGCTTGTTGACTCACGGCTTTGTCGTTGACGGCCAAGGTCGCAAGATGAGTAAGTCGGTGGGCAATGTGATCGCGCCCCAAAAAGTCTCTGATAGTTTAGGTGCCGAGATCTTGCGTTTGTGGGTTGCTAGTACCGATTACTCGGGTGAGCTGTCTATTTCTGACGAGATCCTCAAGCGTGTGGTCGAAAGCTACCGTCGCATTCGTAACACCTTGCGCTTTTTACTCGCGAATCTGGCCGACTTTGACGCAGCAAAAGATGCTGTGCTTCCTGAAAGCATGCTTGAAATCGACCGCTATGCACTAGCGATGACAGCGCAAATGCAAGCCGAGGTGCTCAAAAGTTTTGAGCAATACGAGTTTCAACCGGCGATGTCCAGGCTGCAACATTTTTGCTCTGAAGATTTAGGCTCTTTTTATCTGGATGTTTTGAAAGACCGCTTGTATACGTCGGCACCTAAAAGCTTAGCGCGTCGTTCAGCGCAAACAGCGTTGCTGCACATCAGCCAGACTCTACTCAAACTGATGGCGCCAATCTTGTCGTTTACCGCCGAAGAGGCGTGGGGCATTTTGTGCGACTCAAGCTTAACCCAACAGCCTGAGGTGAGTCGCCTCACGATTTTTACAGAGTGTTATCACAGCGTACCGGCAATCGCCGAAGCTGACACGCTACAACAGCGTTGGTCTCGCTTGCGCGAAATCCGTGCCCTTGTGACACGCAAACTCGAAGAGCTTCGCACGGCGGGCAGCATTGGCTCGTCACTTCAAGGTGAGGTCGAACTCACCGCTCAGGGCGCTGATCTCGCCCTGTTACAAAGCGTCGCCGAGCAATTGCCTTTCATCTTGATCGTGTCAAAAGTTAGTTTGCATGCCGCAACCGCTGCCGAGCAAACTGAACTCGTGATCAGCATTGCACCCTCACAGCATAAAAAATGTGAGCGGTGCTGGCATTGGCGTGACGATATCGGCCACGACGCCGAGCACCCTGATATTTGTGGGCGTTGCGTGAGCAATTTGAACGAAGCAAAAGCAAACGGTTAAGACCCAATGAGCGGCAACGCACAAGCATACGCAAACGGCTAAGTCATAATGAGTGTCAACCCTCGACTACACCCGCAGGTTCAGGCCTCGCCAGCGCTCACCCGCTGGCTGGTTCTAGCGGGGTGTTTGTTGATCGTCGATCAACTCACCAAGCTTTGGTTTGATTCAGCCTTTC
>JBAWWV010000252.1:0-5899 GCA_037146575.1 Alcaligenaceae bacterium
GAGTGTGCTCAACACGCTGCCCGACCGTGAAATGTCTGCTGGCTTAGCCGAAGTGATTAAGTACGGTTTGATTCTTGACCCAGAATTTTTTGAGTGGTGTGAAAAAAATGTCGCGGGCTTGCGTGCGCGCGACCCCGAACTCTTAGCGCTTGCGATTCGCCGCTCGTGCGAATTTAAAGCCTGGGTCGTTTCAAAAGATGAACGCGAAACCGGCTTGCGTGCGATCTTGAATTTGGGTCATACGTTTGGCCATGCGATTGAAGCGGGCTTGGGTTATGGCGAGTGGTTACATGGCGAAGCGGTAGGCTGCGGTCTAGTGATGGCTGCTGATTTGTCGGCCGAGCTATTTGGCTTTTCGCAGGCTGAAGTGCAACGGGTGCGCGCGTTGGTGCGCGCGATTGGTTGCCCGATACTCGGGCCACGCCTGGGCGGCGTTGACCACTGGATGCAGCTGATGCGTGGCGACAAAAAAACTGAAGCAGGTGAAATCAATTTTATTTTGATGCCAAAAATTGGTGAAACGATTCGTCGAGCGGCACCCGCTGAGTTGGTGGCGAAGGTGATTTTGCGTAACACGGCTTGAGTACTCGCAAACACTTAAGCGGCTCGCATCGGCGGCTGAGCCGACAACATGGGACAACGCACAATGATTGAACTTGCTGTCTACGCGTCGAAATCAGAGCAAAGCCGGGGCCGCCGGCATCAAGAGCCCGCACCCTCTAATCGCAGCGAGTTTCAGCGTGACCGGGATCGGATCGTGCATGCCGGTGCTTTCAGACGGCTTGAATATAAAACTCAAGTTTTTATCAACCATGAAGGCGATCTGTTTCGCACACGGCTGACCCATTCTCTTGAGGTCGCGCAAATTGCCCGCGTGCTTGCCCGTAGTTTGCGTTTAAGCGAAGACCTCACTGAGGCGATCGCCTTGGCACATGATTTAGGGCACACACCTTTTGGTCACGCAGGGCAAGATGAGCTTAACGCCTGCATGCGTGAGTTTGCTCCAGAGGCGGGCGGCTTTGAACATAATCTGCAAAGCCTGCGTGTAGTCGATGAACTTGAAGAGCGTTACGCAGCGTTTAATGGATTGAACCTGTGCTTTGAAACGCGCGAAGGTATTTTGAAGCATTGTTCGCTCGCGCATGCAAAGCGTCTGGGTGATGTCGGGCAACGTTTTATTGAGCGCACGCAACCCTCGCTCGAAGCGCAGCTGGCTAACCTCGCAGATGAAATTGCCTACAACAATCACGATATTGATGACGGCTTACGCTCTGGTTTGCTGACGCTTGAGCAATTACAAATGGTGCCGATTTTTGCGCGTCACTATGCTCAGGTCACACAGGCGTGGCCCGAACTCGCCACGCGACGGTTAGTGTCAGAAACGATTCGAAGCATGATCAATACCCTGATTACCGACGTGACCCAAACGACCTTGGCACAGCTGGCTCAGGCTCAACCCGCTGACGCACAGGCCGCGCGGCGCTGCGGTCCGCTGGTGGCGTTTTCAGGCGGCGTCAGACACGAGGCCGATGGCCTTAAAAAATTCTTGTTCGAGAATTTATACCGTCACTACAAAGTCATGCGCATGACGAACAAGGCGCGTCGGATCGTGCGCGAACTATTTAGTGCGTTTGTACAAGAGCCACGTTTGTTACCGCCCGATTACTGGCATGATAATAAAACTGTGCAAGCCCGCGCGATTTCAGATTACATTGCAGGCATGACCGACCGGTATGCCATCCGTGAGCACCATCGCTTATTTCGTATGGGCGAGCAGTTTGATTAGTGTCGTGTTTGGGTACGCGTCTGGATCGGTGCTAGGATACAGAAGCGGCGCGTTCGCCGAGCTCGAGCAGTACAGAGAGGATAACGTGAAACACTCTAAACCAATCGCTTTTCATCAATTCTCACAGCGCGCTCGTGTAAGCCTGGTCGCCCTCTCCCTGCTGGCATTGACTGGCCTGACCGCTTGTTCGCAACGTGCAGCACCGATCAGTAACGCGACTAATGGTTCAATCGAAAGACGTCCTGTTGCGATAGCGATGCCGATCGCCGCGCCTGGCGATCTTTCTGCTACGTCTATGGCAGGCACCCCCCTTGTCGAAAACGCGCCAGCGCCCTTTTCCACTCCGGAGATTCAGCCAAGCACCGAGCAAACAGGTTCGGCTGTGATCGTCGCTGGTGGCCCGGCTAACTTGGGCGAACTCAAACTCTCGCTTGTCCAAACGTGCACACCAACTCGCTCGGGTAACACTTGCAATCTTGTCTTTGTTGAAGCTCGCGCCGGTCAAGATCCTGCAGCACTCACGCGTGATTTTTTCAGTCGTACTGGGGGCGAAGCGACGCCTCGTGCAACAGTCGAAAGTACTTGTTCGCCGGGCTGGGTGGCTTCTGTGGTCTCGCAGCAAGGCTCTGTGCAGGGCGGTGGCACCTTACGTGCTTACGCTGCGGTGTGTGGCCATCCTAATGCCGCCAGCGCCTTGACCGCGGCGTTTAATATTTGTGACGGCCGTACCCAAGGTGGCTGCAGAAAATCTAGTCAGGTCAATGTGTTGTGGGGGCGCTGGTCAGCCGAGCAGCCACGCGCTGGTGGTGGCGAACCAGGCAAACCACTTGATGCCTCGGGCTTGAGTGGCGGGCTGCGTTGCGATTCAAGGTTGCCCTTATTTGAATCGGGACGCTGTGGCAGCAACGCAGCTTCGCAATTAAGATTTTTTGGTTTGCCTTAGCGCTCGTTAGTCGAGAGATTGAGCGCCAGCAGTGTTGCTTGCGATTCAACAACGCTACAACGCTACAACGCGCGAGGGCGCGCGCGTTTTAACACTGGCGCTAAATAATGCCCAGTATGGCTAGCTGGCGTAGCAGCAATCAGTTCAGGCGTGCCCTGCGCCACGATGTTGCCACCACCGTCACCGCCTTCTGGGCCCATATCAATCACCCAGTCTGCGGTTTTGATGACATCAAGATTGTGCTCGATCACCACGACCGTGTTGCCGGCCTCGACCAGTTGGTTGAGCACCTCAAGCAGCAAAGCGATATCTTGAAAATGCAGCCCGGTCGTGGGCTCATCCAAAATATAAAACGTGCGGCCAGTACTGCGTTTTGACAGTTCAAGCGACAACTTGACGCGTTGCGCCTCGCCGCCTGAAAGCGTGGTGGCGCTTTGCCCCAGACGCAAATACGACAGACCAACATCCATCAAGGTTTGCAGCTTGCGGGCAATCGACGGCACCGCTTCAAAATACACCAGCGCCTGTTCAACGGTTAACTCGAGCACCTCGGTAATGTTGCGCCCGCGATAGCGAATTTCGAGCGTCTCGCGGTTATAGCGTTTGCCGACGCATACGTCGCAAGGGACATACATATCCGGCAAAAAATGCATCTCAACCTTCACAACACCGTCACCCTGACAGGCTTCACAACGTCCGCCCTTGACGTTAAAGCTAAAGCGCCCGGGATCATAGCCACGCGTGCGCGCCTCAGGTGTGCCGGCGAACAGTTCGCGAATCGGTGTGAACAACCCCGTATAGGTCGCGGGATTGCTGCGTGGTGTGCGACCAATCGGGCTTTGATCGACGCTGATGATTTTGTCGAAATACTCAAGGCCCGCCAGACCTGAATAGGGCGCTGGTTCGCTTTGCGCATGGTGCAAGGCGCGCGACATGACCACCGCAAGTGTGTCGTTGATGAGTGTGGATTTACCTGAGCCCGAGACCCCGGTGATACAGACGAACTTACCCGCAGGGATACGCAGCTCAACGGACTTCAAGTTGTTGCCTCGGCAACCGGTGAGCGTGAGCCACGCTTGCTCTTCATTGAGCAGACGACGCTTTGGGATTGCAATCGCGCGAGTACCGCTCATGTACTGACCAGTGACCGAAGCAGGATTTTGTTCAATTTGCGCGGGCGTACCTTGCGCCACGATTTGTCCGCCGTGCTCGCCGGCGCCCGGGCCCATATCGACCACCCAGTCGGCCTGCCGGATCATATCTTCGTCGTGCTCAACCACGATCACACTGTTGCCTAAATCGCGCAGGTGATGCAGCGTGGCGATTAGGCGATCGTTATCGCGTTGGTGCAGGCCGATAGAGGGTTCATCCAACACATACATCACGCCAGTCAGCCCCGAGCCGATCTGGCTGGCTAGCCTGATACGCTGCGCTTCACCGCCCGAAATCGTATCGGCGCTGCGATCAAGCGATAAATAATTTAAGCCGACATTGTTTAAAAAACTTAAGCGTGCTTCGATCTCGCGCACGATGCGTTGGGCAATTTCTTGACGCGCGCCTGTCAAGCGTAAGTCTTGAAACCATTTTAGGCATTGCGAGAGAGGTTGCGCTTCAACTTCATAAATCGCCAAGCCTTGTTCTTGCCATTGTTGCGCCTCGGGGGTGCCCGCGAGCGCCGCCGGTGGTGCGATGCGTTCGTCGCCAATGCGCACGTGGCGCGCTTCGGCACGCAGACGCGAGCCTTGGCATGTGGGGCAGGTTTGCACCGCACGGTATTTGCCAAGCTCTTCGCGCACGGCAGACGAGTCGGTTTCTTTCCAGCGGCGTTCAAGGTTGGGGATTACACCTTCAAAGGCGTGGCGCTTGACGCTACTGCGGCCTTTTTCGTTGAGATAAAAAAACGGTAGCTCAATCTCGCCAGAACCGTACAGCACAATTTGGCGAAGCGGCTCTGGCAGGGTTTCCCACGCAGTTTCAATATCAAACTCATAATGGGTCGCCAGGCTTGAGAGCATTGAAAACGTAAACGCGTTGCGCTTATCCCAGCCACGAATGGCGCCCGAGCCCAAACTCAACTCAGGAAACGCGACCACCCGTTTAGGATCAAAAAAGCCTACATGCCCCAGGCCATCACAGCTTGCGCAGGCCCCCACTGGATTATTAAAGCTAAATAAACGTGGCTCAAGTTCGGGTAGGCTGTGACTGCAGACTGGGCAGGCATAGCGGCTTGAAAACAAGTGCTCTTGGTTGGTGTCCATATCTAGCGCAATCACGCGCCCCTGCGCCAGCGTTAAGGCTGTTTCAAAGCTTTCGGCTAGGCGTTGTTTACTTTCTGGCTTGATGCGTAAACGATCAATCACCACGTCGATGTCGTGTTTTTCGTTTTTGTTGAGCTCAGGCATGCTATCCAAGTCAACCATTTCGCCGTCAACCCGCACTCGTACAAACCCTTGCGCCTGCAAACTCGCGCACTCATCCTCAAAGCTACCCTTACGGGTGCGAGCGACGGGCGCCAAAATCGCGAGGCGCCGCTCAGCGGGCCAGGCCAGCACGGTATCGACCATTTGACTGACATTTTGCGCGGCCAGTGGCAAGCCGTGCGACGGGCAATAGGGGGTACCTACCCTGGCAAATAGCAGGCGCAGATAGTCGTGAATCTCGGTAATCGTGCCCACGGTTGAGCGTGGGTTGTGCCCCGCGGCCTTTTGCTCGATTGAAATGGCGGGCGACAGCCCTTCGATTAAATCGACATCAGGCTTATCCATTAACTGCAAAAACTGCCGCGCGTAGGCAGACAAACTTTCAACATAGCGGCGCTGCCCTTCGGCATATAGCGTATCAAAGGCAAGTGATGACTTGCCCGACCCTGATAAGCCGGTCACGACCACTAGCTTATGGCGAGGCAGGTCAAGTGACACGTTTTTGAGGTTATGAGTGCGAGCACCCCGAATACGAATTTCTTCCATGTGGCCTGTGGTGTATTGATGTATTTCAGCATCCGCTGCGTTTACGCAGGGCAACTTGGTACTATAACGCCCTGACGCTACCGTCGTGTACCCACTCACCACTTTGAAACAAGAGTTTGATGTCTGACCCCCAATCGTTGTCTTTGACCGCTACCGAGCGTCGCGCCAGTTTTGCGCTTGCAGGCCTGTTTGCAGCACGGATGT
>JBAWWV010000253.1:0-5843 GCA_037146575.1 Alcaligenaceae bacterium
CACAATCATTTACGCTTTGGCTTCGTGGTGATAACGCGTCACACGTTCGACTTCGTTTTTTGAACCAAGCACCACGCTCACACGCTGATGTAGTGTCGTAGGCTGAATATCTAAAATGCGCTGTTCGCCATTGGTGGCGGCGCCGCCAGCTTGCTCAACTAACATGCTCATTGGGTTGGCTTCATACATTAGACGTAGCTTGCCTGGCTTGTTGGGCTCGCGTGAATCCCAGGGGTACATAAAGATACCGCCGCGCGTGAGCAAGCGATGCACATCGGCTACCATCGAGGCAATCCAGCGCATATTAAAGTCTTTGTCGCGCGTGCCTGTTTTGCCAGCCAGCAGTTCGTCAACGTACTTGCGAACGGGTGGCGCCCAGTGGCGCATGTTCGACATGTTGATTGAAAATTCTTTGGTGTCTTCAGGGATCCGTATGTCTTCGCTGGTCATGATCCACGAACCCATTTCGCGATCAAGCGTAAACCCCACCACACCCTGGCCAATGGTTAAGACCAACGTGGTTTGGGGCCCGTAAACCGCGTAGCCTGCGACAACTTGGGTGCTGCCAGGCTGCAAGAAATCTTGTTCAGTGACTTCGCGACCAGACGCTGAAGCGGGTGCGCGCAACACTGAAAAAATTGTACCGATCGACACATTGACGTCAATGTTTGACGAGCCATCGAGTGGATCAAACAATAATAAAAATTCACCCTTGGGATAACGATTGGGGATCAAATGAATTGTTTCCATTTCTTCAGATGCCATCGCAGCTAAATGACCGCCCCATTCATTGGCCTCTAGCAACACTTCGTTAGACATGACGTCTAATTTTTTTTGCACTTCGCCCTGTACGTTTTCGCTTTCAAGGCTGCCTAGTACCCCACCCAAAGCACCTTTGCTCACGGCATGGCTAATTGTTTTACAGGCACGCGATACGGTTTCAATCAACAACCGAACCTCAGCGCTGAGCGCGTGGCTTGAGCGTTGCTGTTCAACAAGATACTGGGTAAGTGTTTTGCGTTTCATGTGTTTTTAATCAACGGTAGTAGGTCAGGGTTAATAAAACGCTGATCATAACGCCAGCGCCTTCGAAACAATCTCAAGTGTATTACGCGACAACCCTTTGTGTGTGGCCACGCGCTGCAATTGGACGCGCATCTGTGCCTGTACGCTGGGTATAAAACGCGCCCAGTGGTCAAAGGCGCGCGCTAAGCGCGCCGCCAGTTCAGGGTTGATGGCATCAAGTGCCAAGACCTGCTCGGCCCAAAAGCGATAGCCACTACCATCCTCTGCGTGCAAGCCGCTTGGGTTGCCCAAGCAAAACATAAAGATGACAGCTCGTGCGCGATTCGGATTGCGTAAGGTGAAGGCGGGGTGCGCCATCAAGGTTTGAATTGTGGCAACGGTGGCTTTTGGTGAGGTAGCCTGAACGCCAAACCATTTATCTACGACTAACGCGTCGTGCTGCCAGGCCTCATAAAAGCGCTTGATGACCTCAAGGGCTTTTGCGGGTGGCGCCTCGTACACGATTGTTGAGAACGCTGCCATGCGGTCTGTCATGTTCGTTGCTTGATCGAACTGCTGCATCGCCTGTGCGTGTGTGCGTGACTGATCGCTTGCGCCTAGAGTGTTCGCGTCAGCGGTCAAAGGTTCTGTGCCGACAAGCGAGGGTTCTGTACCGGCAAGCAAAGGATCTGTTCCGAGCAGCAAGGGTTCTGTGCCTGCTACCAGATACGACAACGCCAAATTCTTTAAGGCTCGCCGCCCCGCAGGCAAGGGCGCTGGCGAATAGTCACCAGGGGTAGACTGCGCTTCATAAACGGCGTGTAAGGTGCTGCGGCAGGCCGCTCCTAATGCGGTGCGCAAGGCACGTCGCGCTACAGATACGGCAAGCGGATCCATTGGCGTCATGCGCTCAGTCAGAGTTTTTTCACCGGGTAGGCTCAAGGCACGTGCTCGAAAACCCGAGTCAAGCGCCGGATCGTTCAAGGTAGCGGCCCAGGCGCTCAATACGATCGCATCAACCGCCCCGGTTGTGCCTGTTTGTCGCCAGTGTTGTGCCATCTTCAAAATTTGACGCGAGACCAGCTCTTGGCCAGCTTCCCAGCGCACAAAGGCGTTGGTATCGTGGGCGCTGAGCAAGGCTAAGTCTTGATCTTGATAGGTGTAATCAATGATCACAGGGGCAGAGAAGTCACGCAGCAATGACGGTACCGGCAAAGAGGCCACGTCGTGAAGCACCCAAGTCTGGCTGACTTGTGTTAACTCAAGTAAAGCCTGGTGCAGCGTTTGATCACTGACCGATTCAGGCAACTCCTGTTGTGTGGTTTGGCCATGCAACGTAAACGCTAAAGCTTTGCCTTGCTGATCAAGTAAGCCGATTTTGACGGGGATATGAAACGGTAATTTTTCAAGGCCTGTTTGTTTTTCGACACCAACCGGTGCGCACGTTTGCGAAAGCGTCAGCGTGCACTGCTGCAGCGTTTGGTTGTAATCGAGTGCGACGTGCACTCGGGGTGTGCCCGCTTGTTGATACCAACGCCTAAAGATACCCAAACTCACTTTGTTCAACGCGGCGCGATCGATATCCAAACTCTTTTGATTCAAGGCGGCGCTATCTATCGCTAGGCTCTCTGACGCCATAGATACTGTCGCGGCATGCCGCTGATACGCCCACTCCATCGCATCAACAAAATCATCGCAGGTGACAGCCTGGCCATCGTGACGCCGAAAATACTCATCCATGCCGGCGCGAAACGTTTTTTCGCCCAGCAAGGTGTGCATCATGCGAATGACTTCTGCACCTTTTTCGTAAACAGTTGCCGTATAAAAATTACCAATCTCTTGGTAGCTTTCAGGACGAATGGGGTGAGCCATCGGCCCGCTGTCTTCAGAAAACTGCGCGCCTCGCAGGCCTACAACATCATCAATGCGTTTGATCGCACGTGCGCTCGCCGCGGCGCTGTTATCCAGCCCCTGCGCCATCATGTCAGCGGTAAATTCTTGGTCGCGAAAGACTGTGAGCCCCTCTTTGAGACTGAGTTGAAACCAATCGCGACATGTGACCCGATTGCCGGTCCAGTTATGAAAGTACTCATGACCGATGACTGCTTCAATGGCTTGATAGTTTGCGTCGGTGGCCGTGTTGGGGTCGGCAAGCACATAAGCGGCATTAAAGACGTTTAAGCCTTTATTCTCCATGGCGCCCATATTGAAGTCGCGCGCCGCCACAATCATGAAGCGATCAAGATCGAGCTCTAGACCAAAGCGCACTTCATCCCAACGAAGTGAACGCTCAAGCGACTCCATCGCCCAACCAGTTTGTTCTTTTGTACCAGGGTCGCTATAGACCTGAAGCAGGACTTCGCGACCGCTTGCTGTGTTAGTGCGTTGCTCTCGGCAGTCGAAATCTCCGGCAACCAGGGCAAACAAGTAGCTAGGTTTAGCGAACGGATCGTGCCACTTTGCCTCGTGGCGAGAATCATCAAGTTTTGTTGTAGAGATGAGATTGCCATTTGACAGCAAAAGAGGGTAGTCGTCTTGCTTTGCTCGCAAGGCGACCTCGTAGGTTGACATGACATCGGGGCGGTCAGCAAACCAGCATATTTTTCTAAAGCCCTGCGCCTCGCACTGGGTGAACAAGCTTTTGCCCGATACGTACAGGCCCGCCATGCTGGTGTTGGCAACTGGCGAGCAGGTGCAATCGATCAGCAAAGTGGCTTGATCTGGCATGCCGTGTATGGTGAGAGTCTCGTCGGTGAGGGTGTATTGCGCACGATCGAGTAAGTCACCATTGAGGTGTAAGCTGATTAGCGTCAGTGACTGACCGTCAAGCACCAGATCGGCCGCGAACGGCACGTCGAGCCGGCGTACAACGGTCAATTGCGCTCTGACGGTGGTAAGTTCGGCCTGCAGATCAAATGCTAGTGAAACAGTCGGAATCGAAAACGGAAAGGGTAGATAATCTTGGCGGCGAACGGTTGAACCGGTGTCTGTGCGCATGAACTGGGTTCCAAATCTGTCTGACGCAGGCGTGAGCGTACGTGGTGGTTTAGGGCTTGAACGCCTATTGTAGGGGTGCAACAATGAAAAAACTTGTAATCTGCCCTATGATAAGTGGCTAATAGATTATTTAATTCAAAAATATTTTTGTGAGACGTCGCCATGACACAACTTGAAGTGCGTCCCTTGTCTAGGGCAGTCGGTGCGGAGATCCTGGGCATTAATTTGCTCGATCCTGTGAGCGACGCGCAAATTGCCGAAATCCGCAAGATCTGGTTGCAGCATAGCGTTGTGTTTTTTCGCGAACAACCACTCGAACCTGGGGCGTTTCAAGCGTTTGCACAACGCTTTGGCGAGATTATTGAGTATCCCTTTGTGAAGGGGTTGCCCGATTTTCCGTTGATCGTGCCGGTATTAAAGTTACCGCACGAAAAACATAATTTTGGCGGAGTCTGGCACACCGATACGACTTATTTACAAGAACCGCCGATGGCAACCATGCTGATCGCGCGCGAACTACCTCCAGTGGGTGGCGACACGCTCTTTGCCAGCAATTACGCGGCGTTCGAGGGGCTTTCGCCTGCGTTGCAAGACACGTTGCGTACGCTGACTGGGGTTAACTCGTCGGCTAAGGCTGCGGTCACGCATTCGCGTGAAGATCGCTTGGCTGATTCGGCAACCGATAAAGGGCGCTCTGAACTAAACTCTGAACACCCAGTCGTGCGCACGCATCCAGAAACCGGTCGCCAGGCGCTTTATGTGAATCCTGGGCATACCACGCGTTTTGTTGGCTGGACTGAAGAAGAGAGCGCACCACTTTTAAACTATTTATTTGAGCAGCAAGTTAAGCCTGAATATACCTGTCGGTTTGTTTGGCGCCCTGGTTCAATCGCCTTTTGGGATAATCGTTGCGCTCTGCATAATCCAATTAACGATTATCACGGCTATAAGCGCTTATTACATCGGATTACTCTCAAGGGCGATAAACCAACATAATCACAGTTAGCAGATTTAGCAGACTGAGTAGATTTAGTAGCTTGGGCAGATTTAGCAAACTTAGCAGCGATAACAGATTTAGCAGCTTTGGCAGATTAACCGGTGCAGCGACTTCTAATCGCTGCACTCTTTATTTATTTTTTTGGAAATCACACATGTTTACGATGGCTAAAACATTCGGGCATTATTTATTAGCCATATTGGCCAGTGTATGTTTAAGTAACACTGTCAATGCCCAAGTGCCACAAGCGTTAACGGGCAAGCAAATTAAAATCGTTGTGCCGCAAACAGCAGGTGGTGCCTCAGATGCGATCGCTCGTATCATGGGTCAAGAGCTCTCGAAACGCTGGGGCATACCAATCGTCGTTGAAAACCGACCCGGCGCGGGTGGCAATATCGGTAGCGATACGGTCGCCAAATCGACCCCTGATGGCACAACTTGGTTAATGAGTTATTCAGGGACCCACGCGATTAATCCGGCTTTGTATCAAAATATGCCGTTTGATACGGTCAAAGACTTGGTGCCGCTGGGCGCTTTAGCAACCTTGCCTTTTGTTTTAGTGGTCAGCCCAAGCTTGCCAGTGAATAATATTGCCGAATATGTTGCCTACGCAAAAGCTAATCCCGGAAAAATAAATATCGCCTCCTCAGGAAATGGCTCGGTGGCACATTTACTGGATACGATGTTTGATTCGGCGGCAGATATTAAAACGACGCATGTACCTTATAAAGGCATCGCGCCTGCTCTGACTGATGTGATGAGTGGGCAGATTCAGGGTACGTTTGCGAGTGCACCGTCGGTGATGGGGCAGATCAAAAGTGGCGCCGTGAAAGCGTTGGCTGCT
>JBAWWV010000254.1:0-5792 GCA_037146575.1 Alcaligenaceae bacterium
GGGTATTGACAAGCCTCAACCTTAATAATTTCTGCCCCAAGGTCAGCTAACTGGCGAGTCACTAAAGGACCTGCCCAACCCATCGTTAAATCAAGCACGCTGATGCCAGCGAGTGGTCTGTCGCTTACCGGTAGCGTAAGTGCACCAGCAAATGATTCGGGCGTTTCTTGCGGTTCAGAGAGTTTTCCAAGACTTGGCGCCAACCCACCGCTTCGAGCAGGCGTTTGCGTTAACCGCTGCGGCAAAGCTGGTGCTTGAAATTGTGTACCACCACTAGACACCGGAACGAACGCCTTGCGCTGCCGATGTACACCTTGCTCGAGCAATTCTTTCATCGATGGCACGATGACGAAAGGAAGTCTCAGCTTTCGCCCGACTTCAAACCAATGTTCGGCAGACTTTGTACTGAGTTGCATCACAAATTGTGCATCGAGACTGTCAGCATCGCGTACACGATTCATACTCGCAAGATACGCTGGGTTCTGTGCCGCTTGCTCCATGCCAAATAACTCACAGAACGTTTGCCACTGGGCCGGCGTCACAATCGTAATGCCAAGCCAGCCTTCACTACACTTGAAGATTCCTAACGGGTAATTTGGCGAAAAACGATTGATACCAAGTCGCTTAGTCGGCATGCCCGACGTACCGAGCGCTACCTGATACTCAGCCAACACCACATTCGACTCGTGAATACTCAACGAAAAACGCCGCGCGCCGCTCGCTCGACCAATCAGGCCAACCAAGGCAGCATTGAACGCACTAAGACCGCCCACAAGCTGTGCTGGATAACCGGGTAGCAAGGCTGGTGGCCCCTCCTTTGGCCCGACTAACTTGACGAGCCCTGCCCACGACCAACAGGCCGAATCTAAGGCGCTGTAATCAGCATAGGGGCCACTCTCACCGAACCAACTAATTGCTACGATGACCAGCCTCGGGTTCGCCTGCTGCAACACTGCGTGATTAAGCTGTGCCCCATGAAACTCACGCCAGGGCCGCGCATCAATTAGCAAGTCTGCATTTAATATTGCCTGCAGCAGTGACGGGTCTACAAACGAACTGACTGAGTGACTATGCTTATTTGTGTTCAGCCACGAAAAAAAAGTGCTATGTCCCTCTACCAAGGGTGGAACGTTGCGCAGGGGATCACCCCCTATTGACTCTACTTTTCGGACATGTGCACCAAAATCTGCGAACAGCTTGGTGCAATAGGCTGCCGCGACTCCGCCTCCGAGTTCAACGACTTGGTAGGGTGCCAGCGCTTCAGCCACTTTGCAGCGCGGCCTCACTGACCGGATCACCGGCCAGACGCGTGTGCCACATAATACGCGGCTCACTGAGATCCCAGGGGGTTGCACAATGCAAAAGACAGCGGTTATCCCAGATCACTGTCTCTCCTTGCTTCCAGTCGTGAAAATAAGTGCGCGGAGCTTGACAAGAAAAATCTAGTAACCGTTGTAAAAAGTCTTCTGACTCTGTTTCACTCATCGTCGGAATATTGTGCGCATGACGACCAATCGCAAGAGATTTTCGACCAGTTTCAGGGTGGATCTTCACCAAGGGACGCAGGGGCACAGGTCCGTCATGAAAGCCATAACCAGGGGTCTTTTCACTCGTCGCCTGGCTTGCGACTGGATTCACTTTCGATTGGCTGTAATGCAAAGAGTGATAGGCACTTAGTGTATTCGCCCGCTCTCGTGTCTCGACATCCAGTGCATCGTAGGCCGCTCGCATATCTACAAAACCAGTTTGCCCACCAGTCTTTGGAACAACGTCAGCGCTAAAGACGGCACCCTTTGCCTGCACGGGCATATAGGTGCTATCAGCGTGCCAATCCATGTTGCCTCTAAGAATTTTTAGCGTCTCGTCGTGAGCCACATCTGTTCTAGTCGAGCCATCGCGTCGAACATTACTGATGGCGACCAAGTCAAATTCTAGAGGTCCAAAGCGCTTAGCGAAGTTAATCTGCTGTTCGCGGGTGAGATGCTGCTCTGGAAAAATGAGCAAGCCGTATAAGAGCCAATTCTGGTAGATCACGCGCCAGTCTTCGTTGCCGATTGACGACAATTTGACGCCACTCACCACCGCTCCAAAACTTGCTGCTAACGGAGCGATCTTAATTTGTCCCGTCAAAGCCATATCGATCCTCTAAAGTACGTTAAGTCGTACAGGGGCATTCAATTAGTGGGCGAATTTAGGGACAAAAATATTGAGACCCTCAATTTGTGAAACCGTACCCGACAGGCCGATCGACTCCTGAGTTTGCAAGTTCGCGAGCGTGGCAGCATCTGAGGGTGTATTGGCAACAAACCGCTCGCCAGTGTTGAGCAGTCGGCCGAACAAGACTCCCCGCTCTGGGCCTTTTTTGCCGTGCAGCACTGCATAGGTCTCGATCGTCGCCTGACCTTTAGGCTGAGCAGCAAGCGTTAGGAGCGTCTCGCCATCAATCTTGTCTTGTATTGCCAGCGAGTCGCTCGAAACGAAGTCGACGGTTGGCCGCTGAGTAGAATACAGACCGACCGCTTCTTTTGTCACAAGACCACCATTCGCCATCACTAGGCCATAAGACCCCGGTTGACTTCGCACTCTGTGCACCATCTCGGCAATGGCATGGCTGACGTAGTTGTTGCCTGGACCGCCAAAAAACGGCAAGCCGCCCGTAATCGTTAAGCCACGCTGATCGTCAAGCGAAAGCCCTAACTCACTGCAAGCAATCTGCACGGCGGAGGGAAAGCAACTATAGATATCGAAGAACGCCACTTCATCGAGTCGCTTTTGCGCTTGAGCCAACGCGTACTCAGCCGTCAGGCGCATCGCCGAGGAACGTTCGAGATGCGCACGTTCGCTCACATACCAGTGATCGTGTGCAGCAGCCGTGCCGTGCAAGTAGACCCGCTTCGCCGGACTGATACCGAGCTCATCGGCACGTTGCTCCGACATCACAATCACTGCCGCTGACTGATCAATAAACGCATTGGCCGTCATGAGCTTGGTATAAGGAAATCCGATGAACCCGTTCTCAGCGCTTTCAGCACGAATATCCTCGGCACCATAACCCTTGCGGCGCGTCGCGAGCGGGTTATCTTTGGCAACACTGGCAAACCGCGCAAACAGCTCTGCGCTGGCTTGACGGTATTGGTCTACCGTTTGCTTGGCTGCGTGGCGTACCGCTTGACCAATCAGCGCATACATCGCAATTGCCGAGCGCATACCGTGCTGCTCTTCAGCCAAGGTATACATAATCTTTGGACCTTCAAGCTCATTTGGAGGCATAGGCGCATCCTCGTCCCAGTGCAGCTCAAGTCCGGCACGTTTAGCGGCCAGCTCCGTGCGCAGCGCCTCGGCACCCACAATCAGTGCGCACTGTGATTGCCCTGCGGCAATGCGTTCGCAGGCGCGCGCCAACATCACTTGAGGTGAATCGCCACCATGGGGTGGGTAAATCAAATCTGTGGCTGACGTCGCGCCTAGTTTTTGAGCCAGAGACCAAGGCGCATTGACCAACTTTCCAAACGGTGAAATGAAGCGCGCCATGGTGTCGGCAAAGAGGCGAATCACAGTGATGGAATCAAGGCTACTCAAAAGCCCTTCACCCGCACCACTGTCGCGAGCCGCAATTGCAGCAGCCTGTCTCATCAACTGAAGAGGGGAGCGACCTAATTCAGGCGGAGATGTCGTATCAGTCACTTGACCAACGCCAACAATGACTGGAATACGAGACTTATCTTGCATGATGAATCCTTTGATGAATCTCAAAGATTAAGTACTTGCGAAAGCCACAGCACAGATTGAATCTAGGTACGCGTAAAGAAAAATCAATCTTTTTTTCCCACCTGCGAGGTGATATAGCGCATTCGTTCGTATTCTGATTTTGTAAACGGATTGAATTCGACTGCGGGCGCATAGTCCATCTGCGCGCCACCGGCAAGAACACTTTGGATCAAAGCTGGCTCAAGCACTACCTTGCCGAGCAATTCTGAGAGCTTAGATACGATGGCAGGTTGTGTACCGGTTGGAGCGAAGACACCAAACCAAGCCCCAAACGTAAAGTCTTTAAAATTTCGTTCAAGCATCGTAGGCGTTTGGGGGAAAATTGCGCTACGTTTTGCACCAGTCCACGCAAGGGGCTTCAACGCACCTGAATCGATGAAACTCTTCACACCCTCGGGCGGATAAAACAGCATTGCAATCTGACCTGAGGTCACATCCGCCATCAATTGACCTGGATTATTGTAAGGAATGTGCGTAATTTTTATACCAGTCAGGTTCGAGAGATACGCCGCAGGTAAATGACTAGAGGTGCCAAACCCCGTTGAACCAAAATTAGCTTTTTCTGGATTCTCTTTCAACCACTTTAATAATTCTTCAACTGTGTTAACTGGCAAAGACGCGCCAACAACCAGAATCATGTTGACGCTATATAGCCGAGCAACAGGGACAAAGTCTTTTAAAGGGTCATAGCTCAACGCGTCGATCAGGTGAGAATTAACAGCCTGTGTTTGTGTTGTACCGAAAAACAGCGTGTAGCCATCTGCTGCTGCGCGTGCCACAAAGCTAGCTGCAATCGCCCCGCTTCCGCCAGGCTTGTTGTCGACCACGACGGCCCGTCCTAACAGCGGCCCGAGTGAGAGCGCAGTTCTTCGCGCAAGAATATCGGTCGCACTTGCCGGCCCTGTATGCACGACTAGTTTAATAGCCTGAGAAGGATAGACCTGCGCCTGTAAACTGAGCGAACAGCCGACCAATAAAGTTGAAATTAAAAACCGTAGCACTTGATTAATTCTTATCATCGCTTGTCTCATTTAACCGTTATGCGGCATGTGCTCTTGCCGCTTTTTTTATAGGGTTTTGATGCGATATTTCTAAAATCAGATGCGGCTCACGACAACGACTGAAGACTTTGTCACTTGTGCGTTGAAGATGAGTTGAAGAAACTTGTAACACCTTCTCATATTGTTGGCAAGCTGAAAAATTCACGACTATAAGATACTTCAGGCAATACCTAATGAAATCAGTACTCTCTGGAAAGATGCGCCCGGGCGCTCATTCATGCAGAGCTTGATAGACCTAACCCCGATGAGGTCGGGTAATATCGAACGATGCGTTCGTGGCGCGTTGGCTTCATGCTCATCATCGCAGACACGCGACTTATCTTCGTTATCGCGTCGCTTGTTGAACTGACCGCTTGGGCAGGCGTGTGACCAAGCTAGTTTTTTTGAGAAGCCACATGAAACAGCAGTCGCCTCGACAAACAGAAATAAGGGCATCGATACCGTGCGATTGATTGATCTTTTTGACCGTGGGTACACACTAAATCCAGACGGAGACTGCCTAATCCAAGGTACAGAAAAACTCACTTACCGAGAAGTCTGGAGAGCGTCACACCGTATCGCCAACCGCCTACGCTCCCTCGATCTTGGGGATGAAGCCGCGATCGCGATGCTATCCAACAATCATCTCTACACCATGGTCGCGGTGCTAGGCATCCTTCGCTCTGGCTATGTCTGGCTGCCGCTAAACACACGGTTTGCGAGCGACGAAGTTGAGCATACATTACGCATTCACGAAGCGCGTTTCATTTTTTATCACAGTGATTTTTCTAAGGACCTACTCCCGCTTCTAGACACGTTGCCTTCACTGCGCGGCTCAGCTGTTATCGACGATTCATCCGGCACACTGACATCGGTCTTACATTGGATGAACGAAAGCGATGAGACATTGGTCGATATCCTGCAGTCACCTGACACAGTGGTCGCGATCCGCAGCACCAGTGGCACGACGGGCCCGTCAAAGGG
>JBAWWV010000255.1:0-5774 GCA_037146575.1 Alcaligenaceae bacterium
GTGATCCTGCCTCCTTCATCACTACTGTGCGCATCGCCGAATGCGAGGCAAAGCAGGCTACATTCGGATAGGCGCCCTTGCGGCGGAGCATCTCAAGAAACTCAGGAAAACTCTCAAAACCCCAATCGACGCCGGCTTTTAGCGAGTCGAGTGACATGGCTTCAACCTCAGACAGATTCGCAAGGATAAGGTCTCGTGTCTCTGGTGTTGCCGGGGCAATACCGAAGCCACAGTTACCAATAATCACCGTCGTCACGCCGAGCGCGGGCGAAGGCGAGGCGGTTGAATCCCAGGTGAGTTGCGCATCGTAATGAGTATGTACATCGATAATGCCTGGTGCAAGAACCAAGCCCATCGCATCCACTTCGTTTTTGGATGATCCGGTGACCTGTCCGATTTTTGCGATGCGTCCATCTTTGATAGCAACATCGGCATTAATCAGTGGGTTTCCCATACCATCGGCTACTTTTGCGTTTCTGATGATCAGTTCATACATCGACACGGTACTCCGTTAGTAGAACCTAGTTTTCTCTGTGGCCTGCATCAGTCTTTTTGTCGTTCAGTGTCAGACTCCTGCAGGCTTCTTTTTCAATGACCCCATCGCGCGGGGAGCACTTCCAAGGCTTGCCATGGCTTCGCCACATTGCTCGACATCATGGGATGGTCAATCTTGAATCGGCGCCAACAGCCTATGGGCGAGCATGTCATGTTATTGGTCGAAAAACCGGAAGAAAATTGCCCGAACTCATTCGTGAAAATTTAAGTTTCAATCGAGATCCTATTGTTAAATCGTCCATTGAACAATCCACAATATTCGTCAGCATCAAAGGTCCTTCGGACAGTTCAACATAGGCAACAATCCAGGGATCCGAGCTTTTGCTAAGTGCTGTTGCAGCATAGACCGTTGCATCACCAGACGACTCTCGCCAGTCAAGGTTGCTGCTGAAACAAAACGGACAGAATAGCCTTGGATACCAATGTGTTTTACCGCAGTCGTGACATTGTGGAAGAAGCAAAATCTCTCGTTTTGTTGCTTCCCAAAAAAAAGCAAAAGCTGGGTTTGCTGCCAATGCCTGAGTATGCAGGGTGATATGTTCGTGATTCATTTAAAGCCTTTCAAGAACGACAGTAGCGTGGGCATAGCCTGTTCCGATAAAGCCGCCTGGGCCGGAAGCTAAGGCTAGGTCACAGTCTTTAACCTGCACAGCAGGGTGCGCAGTACCTCGCAGTTGACGCGTGGCTTCTATGAGTTTCGTGATGCCGCCACGGTTGCTTGGGTGATTATTACAAAGACCGCCGCCATCGGTATTGATAGCGAGCGGGCCAATGCCAGAGATCAGTTTTCCATCCGCAACAAATTTTCCGCCTTCCCCTTTTTTACAGAAGCCAAGATCTTCTAGTTGCATCAATACCATAATCGTAAAGTTATCGTAAATAGAAGCATACTTAAAATCTTGTGCAGTCACACCGGCCTCTGCAAAGGCAATCGCGCCACTGATTGACGCGCCCGTTGTCGTCAAGGAGGCACTGCCACCGTTTTGACCGTGCACGGTATGGCCAGATCCAATCACGCGCACCAACGGATTTTTTAGTGATTTAGCGATTTCAGGATTCACTAACACGATCGCGCCACCGCCATCGCTAATCACACAGCAGTCCATCCTGCGCAGAGGTGACGCCACCAAAGGTGAGCGCATCACATCGTCGACAGTCACAGGCTTGTTAAACATAGCATTGGGGTTGTGCTTGGCATGCTCAGAGGCCGCGACGCGAATCCATGCCAGTTGTTCTAAGGTCGTGCCATATTCATGCATGTGTCTGGACATCATCATGGCATAGGCCGTCGATATCGTCGGGCGGTAAGCGACTTCCCAGAGTGCGTCCGGCCGATCGGGCTCGCATGGTCTGGGTGCGGTACCAGTTTTCATTTGTTCGCTACGCGGCCTACCCGCGAGGGTGATCAGTGCGACGTTACATCGACCTGACGAAATTGCGTCAACTGCATGCGAAACATGAATGAGGGGAGAGCAACCACCCGCATCGGTGGAATCAATGTGTCGAAGCTTAAGGTTCATGTGGTCGATGAACCAGTTCACGTTAGAGCCAGGAATATCCCTGCCGCCAAAAAATCCATCGACATCCGTCGCGCTTAGGCCAGCATCTTTCAGAGCACCAAATGCACACTCAGCATGCAATTGAACAAGCGATTTATCTGGCGCATTGCGCGTTGGATGCTCAAAAATCCCTGCTACATAGGCTTTATCGTTTCGCTTCACGCTTTCAACCACTCTGTTAAAAAATAAAAATTAATTAGCACTGGCTCCGGCAAGCTTGACAATAGCGCCCCAGCGATCGACTTCATCAGTATGAAACTTTTTTAACTCGGTGCGTGTCATTTGTTGCCAATGTAAGACATTGTCAATACCCAATTGAGTCAGCCTCTCGACATAATCGGGATCTGACGCAATCTCTCTTGATACAGACCACAGCTTTTGAGCGATATCGTTAGGTGTTCCTGCGGGAACTGCAAGTCCAAACCATGCGCTCAGATCAAACTCTTTGTATCCCAGTTCAGATACGCTTGGCACCCCAGGCAATGAAACAGTTCTCTTAACGCTCGTCACCGCGAGTGCACGTAAGCGACCGTCGTCAACCATCGGTTTGCCATTTGCCGGTGGATAAAAAAGATAGTCGATCCGGCCACCTATCAGGTCTGTAATAGCTGCGGGGCCAGAGGCATAGGGTATGTGTGTCGTGCGTATCTTTGCAACCGAGCTAAGGTACTCGGCTGACAGGTGATTTAATTGCCCGCTACCAGTGGTCCCAAACGACAGTTTGTCTGGATTCTTGTTTGCAAAATTAACGATATCAGCAACAGATTTCCAGGGAGAGTCTGCTTTGACAAGAAGAGCAACTGGAGTCAGGCAGATCAGGGCGATTGGCTCTAGGTCGGCGACTGGGTTGTAGCTTAGTCCTTTGTCGCGAAACAGCTCTGGATTGATGGCGGAGGGGCCTGTGTTGGTAACCAAGATAGTGTAGCCATCAGGCGCCGACTTAGCGGCCGCAGAGTAGGCGATTGCGCCACTTGCACCACCTTTATTATCGACAACGACAGGTTGCCCAAGCTTTTTAGACAAACGCACGCCAAACTCTCTACCGATAATGTCGGCAAACGAGCCTGCGGGCGCAGGAACGATCATCTTGAGAGGTCGATCTGGATAGGTTTGTGCCACAGAAATAACTGGGCCGATACAAAGGGACAATAGTGCCAAAAACCGCTTGAATTTACGATTAATCATCCTGCTCTCCGCGAGAGGTGTTGGTTTAATTGATGCTACGTTCCTTGCTATTCCAATACACAGCGCGTAACGCTTTCTTATCTAGCTTTCCAAGCGGGGTCAGGGGCAGTACATCGACAAAATCCACCGTCTTTGGTGCTTGGACCGCACCCTTTGCCAACTTCACTCTTTGGGTCAGTTCTTGTGCAGACACGTTGCCACCCGCTTTAAGTACAACGACTGCTTTTACCGCTTCACCCCAGTCTGCATCTGGTATCCCAATCACGGCAACCGATGCGACAGCAGGGTGTGAAGCGATTACATCTTCTACTTCCTTTGGATACACGTTAAAGCCACCGCTGATGATCATATCTTTTGCTCGGTCGACGATAAAGAAGTAACCCCGTTCATTTTGATAGGCTAGGTCGCCTGAGTAGAGCCATCCATGTCTTAGTGCGAGAGCCGTGAGCTCTGGCTCTTTAAAATAACCCTTCATGACTAGATCGCCACGAATACAAATTTCACCAACCGTGCCTCTAGAAACCTCTTGTCCGTCATTGTCTAATATTTTTACTGTGGCTCCGGGGTAAGGCTTGCCGGCCGAGGCAAGCAACGAATCATCCAAATGATCGACCTCAGACAAACCCAGCACCGTGCTTGGAGCTTCGGTGAGTCCGTAATGTTGCATCAGGATGGGGCCAAGTAACTCTCGCGCTTGTAAGAGCCGTGTCGGTGAAATGGGTGCCGCACCATACATCAGCATGCGTAAGCCTGCTTTTGCCAAATGACTACTCTTTGGATGATCGAGCAAGCGGTAGATCATGGTTGGCACTAAGTACAACGCGTTAGCCGCTCCGGCTGTAATGTCAGTGATGAGTCTGTCAGGGTCAAAACCATCGTGAAGCACAACCGTACCCCCATGCCATAGAACCGGAACAATCATTGCGCCCGCCGCATGCGATAAAGGGGTAGAGCACAGTAAGCGTAGATTGACCCAGTTATGGCCGGCCATCCTAAAGAGGGCATTGGTTGCAAGCGAGCAACTCGTACCCATGACGCCCTTCGATTTCCCTGTTGTACCTCCTGTGTAAATCAAGCGAACGATATCGTCGGGCTCACTGAGATCGGTCAGTACTGAACTGATAGCGGGGTCGAATCTATCCCACAGTCCCATCTCATCTGAGGTTTTATCGTGACTAAAAATATCGAATGGTTGTGTGGAGCGCTGCTTAAGTTCTTTAGCTCTTTGTAATCGAGTCTCGTCAACAATGAGTATCTTGGCTTCACAGTTATTCAAAATATAAAGTTGATCGTCAATACCCCCAAGCGGCTGAAGCGCAACGGATCTGAAACTTCCGATATAACAGGCTGCCATCACCACAAAAACGTCCGCGCGATTGCCGCACATTTGGACAATCGTGTCGCTACGCTTTAGACCTAACGTTTCAAAAGTTTCTAATAGATAGGCGATTCTTTGCGCGATGGTGTCGTAAGTAATGTGCGTACCATCAGGATTAACAAATGCTGAGCGCGTCGGGTAACGACTCAGCAAATTAACAATCATGCCGCCCATCGTTGGACCAGCGTAAGTCTTGTCTAGTATCGGATCACCAGAAGTTTTCATGTTGAACTCTATTTTTATGCCGCGCTTTATATAAGAGCAGTGTCTCTGCAGCAAAAAGTAACTGACTACGACTCGGTTGGCAAGTATCGGGCTGAGTCTATGTCGATTGCAGCAGATGTGCGTCACAAGGTTCTTGTGATCGTTCTTTTAGTAACCTAATGTTCGACGCTAAACGATCTTGATCATTTGCTCACAGTCTTGGCCCAGAGCTTAGCTTGCAATATCTTGTAACCATATGATTTTATAAATGTATTCTACGTTTTTTAGCTTAGGTTCCAATTTCGATTTTGAGCAAGCTTTGGGTTGTGCGCGAGTTTTCCCAGGGAGCCTGCTGAGACCTATTCAGCATTGACCAACAGACGTGTGGCGAAAAACTTGGATTGATTTATGCTGCAAGGCAAGAGTTGCGAGGCATTCTAAAGGACTGCGTGATTCAAGCAACTTCTTGACTCGTTTTTCGTTGTAGCAATGAAGATACTAATCAACGATTTGCAAGGACGATTGAGCTCAGAAACATCAATGATTACAAGGCTGGCAACTGTATCTCTGCCGGGGCTCAGCAGACGGGCTCGGTGATAGAAGTCAGAGCTGCAACCGAGGTCAAATTCGGTAAGGACTTTTAGGATCATTGCTCTTTTCTCTCGCTCGTTTTGAAAAAAATTGGTTGCTATAAAAAGCATAATTGGGTTAGAAAGGAACAGAAGATTAGGTCAGGCGACTTACATATAAAGAAAAAGGCAAAAAAACTAGTGCCAGAAGCTTGAGCCGACTTAGTTTGTCGCCAAAGGTTTTTGGCTGACTGGGTACCAGGAGACTAGATGTGAGAGACGGATTAAAACTACATAAATACGATGTGGTTGTTGTCGGCTGCG
>JBAWWV010000256.1:0-5763 GCA_037146575.1 Alcaligenaceae bacterium
TCTATTCACGAATTACCGGCAGGCATTGAGCCTGTGCAGGCTCATTAAAGGATTTGTATGTCACGCGCATTGCGTAACGTTGCCATCATCGCCCACGTTGACCACGGCAAAACAACATTGGTTGACCAACTTCTGCGTCAGTCGGGCACGTTTCGTTCAAACGAAAAAATGACCGAACGCGTCATGGATTCAAACGATCTTGAAAAAGAGCGTGGCATCACGATTCTTTCAAAGAACTGTGCGGTTGAATACGATGGTACTCACATCAATATTGTCGACACCCCCGGCCACGCTGACTTTGGCGGTGAAGTTGAGCGCGTACTCTCGATGGTTGATGGCGTGTTGCTGCTGGTTGATGCGGTTGAGGGCCCAATGCCCCAAACACGCTTTGTGACTAAAAAGGCGCTAGCCTTAGGCTTAAAGCCAATCGTTGTTGTCAATAAAGTTGATCGTCCCGGTGCACGTATTGATTACGTAATTAACGCGACCTTTGAGTTGTTCGATAAATTGGGTGCCACTGAAGAGCAGCTTGATTTTCCGGTGGTGTACGCGTCTGGCTTAAACGGTTTTTCTGGTATGAGCCCCGATGTGCGCGAAGGCGATATGCGCCCACTGTTTGACTCGATCTTGAAGTATGTGCCGATGCGTGACGATGATCCTGAGGCGCCATTGCAGTTTCAAATTTCGTCAATCGACTACAGCACCTATGTGGGCAAAATCGGGATCGGACGTATTCGTCAAGGTCGCATTAAAACAGGCATGGATGTGGTCTGCCTCAATGGACCTGACGGCGTGCCTTTCAAGGGCCGGGTCAATCAAGTCCTTAAATTTAAAGGCCTCGAGCGCGAAGTGGTAGACAGCGCGATTGCTGGCGATATTGTGCTCATGAACGGCATTGAAGATATTGCGATCGGCACGACGCTTTGTTCGCCTGATAGCCCTGTCGGTTTGCCGCTGTTAAAGATTGACGAGCCAACCCTCACCATGAACTTTATGGTTAACACCAGCCCTTTGGCTGGTCGTGAAGGCAAGTTTGTTACGAGCCGTCAATTGCGCGAGCGTCTTGAGCGCGAAATCAAATCCAACATGGCGTTGCGTTTCAAAGAAACCGATGACGACACCGTATTTGAAGTATCTGGCCGTGGTGAGTTGCACTTGACGATTTTGATTGAAACGATGCGACGCGAGGGCTATGAAATGGCCGTTTCACGACCACGCGTGGTGTTTCATGAAGAAAACGGTGTCAAAACTGAGCCCTACGAAAACCTGACGATTGACCTTGAAGACAATACCCAAGGCGTCGTGATGGAAGAGCTTGGTCGTCGTAAAGCCGAACTGCTAGATATGGTCAGTGATGGTAAAGGGCGCACCCGCCTCGAGTACCGTGTGCCAGCGCGCGGTTTGATTGGTTTTCAGGGCGAGTTCATGACCATGACTCGCGGCAATGGCTTGATGAGCCACACCTTTGATGCCTATGGCCCAGTCAAAGACGGCTTGCTTGGCGAGCGTCACAACGGCGTGTTGATTAGTCAGTACGATGGTGAGGCAGTTGCTTACTCGATCTGGAAACTTCAAGATCGTGGTCGTATGTTCGTGTCACACAATGACCCAGTCTACGAAGGCATGGTCATCGGTATCCATAGTCGTGATAACGATTTGGTGGTGAATCCGATTCGTGGCAAACAGCTCACCAACGTGCGCTCATCGGGTACCGACGAGGCCGTGCGCTTAGTGACGCCAGTCGATTGCAATCTTGAGTACGCTGTCGAGTTTATCAGCGATGATGAACTGGTTGAAGTGACTCCAAAGAGTATTCGTATTCGCAAACGCTACCTCACAGAGAACGAGCGCAAGCGGATGTCACGTTCTGACGCTTAAGGTTCGTTGATATCAACGGCACTCACTATGCCGAGAACGACAGAAAAATGCGCTCAATTGAGCGCATTTTTTTAGGCTGCGTGCTGTAGCCCCAGGTTAGATCGTTTGCTGTAGTCGCAGCTCAGACCCCGTTCTGTATTCTCAGCTCAGGGCGTGGCTGTAGTCGCAGCTCAGGCAACGTGCTGTAGTCCCAGTTCAGAGAATCTGCTTTGATTTTTTCGCTTAGACAGCGCGATTTGGTTGTAGCCTGAGAATCTCAGGGTGTTCTTTATAAAAATCAAGAAGATGTGCAACAACGTCTTCAGGCTCGTCTGCAATAAAAAAGGTCTTGGGGTCAATGGCGTTGATCAGTCCGTTGACTGTGAGCTGCGCTTCAATCCAGCTCATCAAACCACCCCAAAAAACCGACCCAACTAAGATCACTGGCCCATAGGGCACTTTGCCCAGTTGCATCAAGGCTAGAGCTTCAAAAAGCTCGTCCAGCGTTCCAAAGCCGCCTGGTAGCACCACATAGCCTAGGCTGTGCATAAAAAAGGTCGATTTGCGTGACACAAAGTGCTGAAACGGTAATTCAATGCTTAAAAACGGGTTCGCCTGGGCTTCGTGGTGCAATTTGATGTGCAGTCCGATACTGGTACCACCGGCCTCAAAGGCCCCTTTATTGGCTGCCTCCATGATGCCAGGCCCGCCGCCGGCAATGACGGTAAAGCCAGCTTTTGCTAACAATTGCGCGATTTTTTCGCTTTTTTGATAATGCTCAGAGTCAGGTTGAATACGCGCACTTCCAAATACGCTGATTGCAGGCCCAATATTGGCCAGAGTCTCGGCGGCAAGCACCATCTCTGACATAATTTGGGTTGTTTGCTGTTGAATCAGCGAAGTCTCTTCTTTTTTGTGGCCCATGAAAAAAACCTTATTGCTCGTCGATGGATCAAGTTATCTGTATCGCGCCTTTCATGCGATGCCCGATTTGCGTAATACTCAAGGCGAGCCCACGGGTGCCATTTATGGCGTGGTCAACATGATGCGCAGAATCTTGCTTGATTACCCTGCGCAATATGCCGCCTGCGTATTTGATGCGCGTGGCAAAACGTTTCGCGATGATCTGTACCCTGAATATAAATCACATCGCCCATCGATGCCTGAAGAGCTCGCCAGCCAGATTGAACCGATTCACGCGGCGATTCGTGCGATGGGTTGGAGCGTGCTTAGCGTGCCAGGTGTCGAGGCCGACGATGTGATCGGTACGCTTGCCCAATGGGCGCAGCAACAGGATATCCACACCGTGATCTCGACCGGTGACAAGGATCTGGCTCAGTTGGTGACAAGCCACATCACGCTGGTCAACACCATGTCAAACGAAGAGCTCAACCCCGAAGGCGTGCTGCGTAAGTTTGGCGTGGCGCCCAATCGCATTGTTGATTATCTGATGCTAGTGGGCGATACCGTTGATAACGTCCCTGGGGTACAAAAAGTCGGACCTAAAACTGCGGCTAAATGGATCGATGAGTTTGGCTCTATCGAGACGTTGGTCGAGCGCGCGGCCGAAGTCAAAGGTGTTGCCGGCGAAAACTTACGAGCAGCCATTGGCCAGTTCACCTTAACCCGTGAGCTCTTAACCATTAAAACCGACTGCGAGTTACAGGCAGAGGTGCCCGAAATAGAAATTCTGGCACCAAAGCCGCATGATAAAGACACACTCACGGGTTTGTTTGAACGCTACGGTTTTAAGTCGTGGCTGCGTGAGTTAACCGGCGAACCCACTCGCGTGCCCACCGGTGATGCGCGTGTGGCAACAGAAATTGCGCGCCCAGTCGCGCCCGAACACACGCAATACCAAATGGTCACAGACTGGGCGATGCTTGATGAGTGGCTGGCTCGCGTATCGGTGGCGCAATGTGTGGCTTTAGATACTGAAACCACCGCGCTCGAAGCCATGCGAGCTCGTCTCGTGGGGATTTCGCTCTCGGTTGAACCAGGTGTGGCTTGTTATATTCCGGTCGCGCATCGCGGTGCTGACGCGCAGGGGCAATTGCCGCGCGTCGAGGTGTTAGCCCGGATGAAAGCTTGGCTTGAAGACCCACGACCAACCAAGCTTTTACATCACGCCAAATACGATACGCATGTGTTTGCAAATGAGGGCATTGATTTGCGCGGTGTCGCTGACGACACCATGTTGCAGGCGTATGTGCTCGAGTCGCACCGTGGGGTGGGGCTTGAGGATCTTTGTCTGCGCCGTTTAGGTATCAAGGGCACCTCGTACGAACAGCTCTGCGGTAAGGGGGCGCATCAAATTGGTTTTGATGAAGTCGACCTCGAGCGCGCCACTCACTACGCCTGCGAAGACGCCGATTTCACGTTACGTTTGCACAACGTCTTGCGACCAGAGGTGAGGGCGCTTGCCTCGCTTGAATATATCTATCAGCTTGAAATGTTAGTGTCGCGCGTGCTGTTTGAAATCGAATGCAATGGCGTCATGATTGACTCGGCTGAACTTGGCCGGCAAAGCCATGTGATCGGGCAAGAGCTGCTAACGCTCGAACAACGAGCTTACACGATCGCCGAACAGCCTTTTAATTTGAATTCGCCCAAGCAGTTGGGCGAGATCCTGTTTACAAAAATGCAGTTGCCGGTCGTGCGCAAAACGCCAGGTGGTGCACCCTCGACTGACGAAGATGTGCTCACTAAGTTGGCTGAAGACTATCCCTTACCGCAGGTGTTACTCGAGTATCGCGGGCTGGCAAAGTTGAAATCTACTTATACCGACAAGCTACCCAAAATGGTGAATGCGGCAACGGGGCGCGTTCATACGCATTACGCTCAGGCCGCTGTGATTACTGGGCGCCTGGCTTCGTCTGAGCCCAACCTGCAAAATATACCGGTACGTTCTGAGGCAGGGCGACGCGTGCGTGAAGCTTTTATCGCCACAAATGGGGTCATTATCTCTGCTGACTATTCGCAAATCGAATTGCGTGTGATGGCGCATGTTTCAAACGATGCAAATTTGCAGCGCGCCTTTGCAGCTGGCGAGGATATCCATAAGGCAACCGCCTCTGAAGTGTTTGGCGTGAATCTGCAAGATGTGTCTTCAGACCAGCGTCGGGCAGCCAAGGCGATTAACTTTGGGTTGATCTATGGGATGGGCGCGTTTGGCCTGGCAAGCAATCTAGGCATTACACGCGATGCGGCACAATCGTACATCGATCGTTATTTCACGCGCTACCCAGGCGTGGCGCAGTACATGGCCGAGACCCGAGCCCTAGCCCACGCGCAAGGCTACGTTGAGACAGTGTTTGGCCGGCGTTTATGGTTAGCCGACATCAACGCCGCCGGAGCCCGTCGTGCCGGTGCCGAGCGTGCGGCGATTAACGCACCCATGCAAGGCACCGCAGCCGACCTGATCAAGCTCGCCATGGTGGCGGTGCAAGACTGGCTGGCACATGAAACACTACAAACCAAAATGGTTATGCAGGTGCACGATGAATTGGTGTTGGATGTGCCCGTGTCTGAAATCGACCGCATTAAAGACAACTTACCGGGCTTAATGTGTGACGTGGCAAGCCTGCGGGTACCACTTGTCGCTGAAGTCGGCGTGGGCCCGAATTGGGAACAGGCGCACTAAATTCAAAGAGTGCCTTCAGCGGTATTCTCTGCGGCTGAAGCCAGCGTCCAAGGTATCCTCTGCTGTTGATGGCAGCCTTGGCGGCATTCTGAGCAGCTAAAAACTGACTAGAACCTTATAGCCGGACGCAAAAAAACAGCCTCATCTTTGAGGCTGTTTAGCGAGCTTTTACAAGGCCGTTTTACTTTTACTTTTACTTTTACTTGATACGCAGATTTTGCAAAGCATTGATACGCGCATTGATTGGCGGGTGCGTCGCAAAC
>JBAWWV010000257.1:0-5734 GCA_037146575.1 Alcaligenaceae bacterium
GCCTATGGTCTTATCATCAAAAGGCATGCACGACGATGAGAAAAAAAACCTCCGAGAAGGTACTGAAACTCTACGTGGCTGTCGTCTTGCTATTTCTTGCCCTGCCCATTGCCGTCGTCATTCCCTCGTCGTTTGGCAATGACTCGAGTCTGCGGTTTCCACCGAAAGGTTTTTCGTTAAAGTGGTTTGAGAAGGCTTGGAACACTCAGGCGTTTTGGGATGCTTTTCAGGTCAGCCTGCTAGTCGCAGCGATCGCAACGGGTATTTCACTTGTCATCGGAACACTTGCGGCCTTTGCAATCGTGCGTCACAAATTTCGAGGTAAACAGTTTTTCGAATTTCTTTTTATGACCCCTTTGGTATTCCCTGCGATTGTGCTTGCGGTTGCGCTATCGATGGTGCTCGGCTCGGTAGGGCTTTTGCGCAATTTCTGGGGTCTTGTATTTGCCCATGTCATCATCACAGTGCCCTATATTGTGCGCACGGTAGGGGCTACGCTTTCTGAAATTGATATCGCCTACGAAGAGGCCGCCGCCACGCTTGGGGCAAATACTATCAAGACATTTTTTCTTGTGACCCTTCCGATGCTCAGGCCGGGGCTGATCGCGGGTGCCGTATTTTCGGCCATCATGTCCTTTGACGAGTTCACTGTCTCTTTGTTTCTGGTAGGCCCCGGGGTGATGACGCTACCGCTTGAAATTTATCATTACACCGAGTTTCAAATGGATCCGACGGTGGCGGCAATCTCGACCATGCTACTGGGGGCGACCGCTGTCATCGTTATCGTGATTGAACGTTCGATTGGCTTAACAAAGCAATTTAAACACTAACCAGCTGGATCTTATTTCTTATTCTTATTTTCTAATCCTGTTTCTTGGCCTTATTTCACTCAATGGAATGTATAAAATGAAACCTATCGATAAAGAAGACAGCTATTTGTTGGATAATTTTAGGACTAAACCACAGCGCCGCGATATTCTCAAATCGTTACTTGCCCTGGGGGTAGGTAGTGCCTCAGTCCTTCAGTTTGCCAATGCCCTGGCAGCTGCTGGCGATGCCGAAGTTGCCAAACTGGTGATTCTTTCGCAACCAGGCATTCTGCCCAATTTATGCAACGACATTTCGACGCCATTCATCAAAAAAATTAGTCCAAAAACTGAAATTGAAGTCATCTCGTCAAACAATGCTGCCTCGTATCCACGCATGCTGGCCCAGCGCAATAACCCTTCAATTAGCGGCTCGATGATCAACGATCTGTTCGCGCAGCGTGGCATCGCCGATGGCATGTGGGATAAATTCGACCCCGCCATCATGACGAACCTTAAAAATATTCCACCTGAGATCATGACACCCGGAGGCTTTGGGATCATTTTTCTCATGACACCCTACGGCATTATGTACAACCCTGATCGGGTCGAAAAGCCCACCTCGTGGCTTGACCTCTGGAATCCAAAATACGCTGGACGTGTATCCATGTGGGATGCCTACTTTGACGCCTACATTATGGCCGCGGTCGCAACAGGTAAAGGACCCAATGTTCTTGAGGGTATCAAGGCCTGGGGCGCCCACAAAAAGAACATTGGAGCGTGGGTCAGTTCGCCGATCGTTGAAGCCGACATGGTCGATCGAGGTGAAGTATGGTTGGCACCACACTGGGGCGCCTGGGCAGAGCTAGCGCGCTCACAAGGCAAAAAGGTTGCCTTCACCATACCAAAAGAAGGCGCGGTGCAATGGGCTGGTCATATGCAACTGAGCAAAGGATTCAGCCCAGAGGTCTCGAAACTCAGCCAGGCTTACATGAACACCTGGCTGTCAGATGAGTTTCAACTCGAAGCACTCAAGCAAGGCTTTCTCTCGCCCGTGAGTAAGGCGGTCAAGGTTCCGGATGAGCTTAAACGTGCTGGCTTCATTAGCGTAGACGATGCCATTAGCAAACTGATCCGCCCTGACTTCAAAGAAGTGGGCGAGCAGATGCCAAAAATCAAAGCGCTGATTGACCGAACACTGAAGGGTTAAGGATAAGCGTCATGACCAATCAGATGCCTGACGTTCAATTGGTGAATATTCATAAGCGGTATGGAGAAGTCGCCGCCGTCAAAGGCATCGATTTGGACGTTGGGCGCGGAGAAATGGTGAGTTTTCTGGGCCCAAGTGGTTGCGGAAAAACCACCACTTTGCGCATGATTGCTGGGCTAGAAGAACCTGACGCTGGTGAAATCCTGATTCGTGGGCAAACCATGAACCAAGTGCCCACGCATCAACGAAACCTCGGCATGGTTTTTCAAAATTACGCCCTGTTCCCCCATATGTCAGTGCACGAAAATATTGCGTTTGGTTTGTTGATGCGTAAAGAGCTGCGGGTCGATATCGACAAAAAGGTGAAAGATGTCATGAAGCTCATAAGACTCGAAGGCATGGCGCAACGCCTGCCTTCGCAGTTGTCAGGCGGCCAGCGGCAACGGGTTGCCTTAGCACGTGCAATTGTCACCAAGCCCAAGGTATTGTTGCTCGATGAGCCCCTTGGCGCCTTAGATAAAAAATTGCGTGAACAAATGCAGATCGAAATTCGGATGCTGCAGCGCGAAGTGGGCATCACTAGTATTTTTGTCACCCATGATCAAGAAGAGGCGCTGACGCTATCTGATCGAATTGTCGTCATGGACGGTGGCCGAATCATGCAGCTGGGTACCCCGAGTGAGATTTACAAAAATCCCGCCACACCTTTCGTGTCTGAATTTATTGGTGTCTCTAATTCAATTGAGGCAACCGTCGAGCAGGCAGAGGGTCAGTTCATCACTGTCGTGGCCAAAAAAAGCGGCATTACCTTACGCGCGCCCGCCAGTGAGTTTGCACGCACAGGCGATCCCGTCGAGATCTCGGTGCGACCTGAAAATATCACACTGTTTCAAGAGACTCGTGAGGGTTACAACACTTTAAGTGGCGTGATTTCGCATGTAGTGTATACGGGGCCACTCACCTATTTTCATCTTGAGGCGGGTGAAGGTGCAAAGTTCATTGCTCTGCAGCCCAATGCTGCTACAGCAATCGTCACAGAACAACCAAAAGCCGGAGACCGCATCACGTTTGGTTGGCGCCATGAAGCCACCAGGGTGCTACCGGCACGTTAACACTTACGCTTACGCATATTAATAAGACCAAGGAACCGTTATGTCACAAACTGAAATCGTCGCGCCACACACTGAAGTCAAACAGGCCATTCTCGATTGGTTACGTGCTCACGAGCAAGACATGTTCGCCCTGCTCGAACAAGTCGTCAACATTGACAGTGGCAGCTATAACAAAGCTGGCGTTGATCAGGTCGGTTCGATTTTTCGCGCGCATCTTGAGAAGGCTGGTATCGACACGAAGGTACACGCCAACGCCAAGCATGGAGACTGTCTCGTCGCCGAGGTACCCGGTAGTGCTGGGTCTAAGGCAGCCCACGTGCTGCTGATGGGGCACATGGATACTGTTTTTCCGGATGGTACTGCCGCACAACGTCCGTTTCGAGTAGAAGATGGTGTCGCCTATGGCGCCGGCGTGGCTGATATGAAAGCGGGCCTTGTGATGAACACCTTTGTTGCACGAGCGTTTCAAGCCTGCGGTGGCAATCAATTGCCCATTAAGGTGCTCTATACCGGCGACGAAGAAATCGCCTCACCCTCTTCGCGAGAACTGATACTTAAAATGGCCAAAGGGGCGGCCACCGTATTGAATGCCGAGCCTGGCCGGCCAACCGGCAATGTCGTCACGTCTCGCAAAGGCGCATTTTTTATCGACTTCGAAGTGGATGGTGTGGCGGCGCACTCGGGCGTTAATCACGACAAAGGCGCCAGCGCAATTGAGGCACTGGCTAGAAAAATCACTGCACTACATCAACTCACTGACCGGGCGGCTGGTATCACTGCAAACGTCGGAACAATTAAAGGCGGCATGTCAGTCAATACCGTGGCTCCGCATGCCTCAGGGCAGTTAGATGTTCGATTTCCTGGTGACGTTGATCATGAAGATTTGCAACAACGTATCAAAAACATTATTGAAGACGAGGCGCTGCCTTGTACGTGTGGGCGCATCACTCACCAAGGAACTTTTTTACCTTTATTCGAGACCGATGCTAGTCGCGACCTCTTGGCTGACTATCGCATGTCTGCCGAAGAGCTTGGCGTACAGGTCAAAGGCGAGTTTACTGGTGGCTCAGCGGATAGCGGGCTAACCGCCTCAGTTGGGGCTCCGACTCTTTGCGCGACCGGCCCCGTCGGGGGGCAGGTTCATACTGCTAACGAGTACTGCCGAATCGATACACTCGTACTCAGAGCGCAGGCCGTTGCGCTAACGATCCTGGCCCGCGATGCCCTCTAAAAACATGACTGCCTCTGTTGCGTTAGTGACGGGTGCTGCGACAGGCATCGGCCAGTCAATCGCTGAGCAATTACACGAAACTGGCTTTCGCTTAGCGATCACTGATATCAACTTCGAGTACGCACAGAATCTCGCTCAGCGACTATCGGCAACGGGCGCTGACGCCCAAGCCTTCAAACTCGACGTGCGCTCTCAAAGTGCAATACATGCTGTCTTCGCCCAGATAGAGAGAGAGATGGGTCCCATCTCTGTGCTGATCAATAATGCAGGCCTCTATCCAAATCATCCGTCACTCGAAATGACCGAAACACAATGGGACGACGTCTTTGATACAAACTTGAAAGGCACTTTTTTTTGTTGCCAGGCGTTTACGCAAGCGGCAGTTAGAAACAACATTCGAGGAGCCATCGTCAACCTTGCCTCAACCTCTGCCTTCTCTGCCAGACCTGGCGCCGCTCACTACGCCGCCTCAAAGGCGGGCCTCGTCATGCTAACCAAATCACTCGCTCAAGAGTTTGGAGCTCAAGGCATTCGTGTCAATGCGGTAGCCCCCGGCCTCATTGAAGTCGGTAAGGCCAACGTCTCGACAGCCTATCGCGACCAATTCACAACCATGGTGCCCTCAGGCCGCACAGGTACCCCTGCTGATATCGCCAGTGTCGTGTCCTTCTTGATATCCCCAGCTGCAGACTACGTGAACGGTGAATGTATCGTAGTAGACGGCGGATTTCTAACCGGCCGCACGCTACAGCGCTCGAAGACGTCCTAGCAGCCCCAGCAAGCGCGAACGCCCCCCGCATCAATCCACCCCAGCGCTTGAGCAGCCCCGGAGTGGCGTATTTTGCTCAGCACAAATACCCACGCAGGGGCTGTTCAAGCGCGTGCGTAAGAAAAGGCTGTTCAAGCACGTGCGAATGAAGAGAACAAAACACGCACAAAAAAATCCAGACCGAAGCCTGGATTTTTTACCTGACATAAGTGCCCGAGCCGAAGCTCAGGCCATGTGCAACTGAGCTTAGAACCCGCCCATGCCGCCCATTCCACCCATGCCGCCCATATCACCACCACCCATACCGCCGCCGCCAGCTGGCTTGTCTTCAGCCAGTTCGCAGACAGCCGCTTCAGTTGTCAGCAACAAGCTGGCAACAGACGCTGCATTTTGCAATGCAGTGCGTGTGACTTTAGTTGGATCCAATACACCTTGCTCGACCAGGTCACCGTACTCACCGGTGGCGGCGTTAAAGCCGTAGTTACCTGAACCGTTTGCAACTTCGTTGACCACAACGCTTGGCTCGTGACCAGCGTTTGCAACGATGATGCGCAATGGCTCTTCGATGGCGCGCAACACAAGCTTGATGCCTGCGTCTTGGTCAGC
>JBAWWV010000258.1:0-5712 GCA_037146575.1 Alcaligenaceae bacterium
GCGGCGTGAAACGAGAGAGCCTGGCCTGCAAGGCGGCGTGCCGCCGCTCGATCTGTTCTAAGCGAGCCAGGGTACGTTGGCGCTCTTGCGTGAGCGACTCGAGCGCGGGAGTCGCAGTCAAAGCGTTGGTTTCTTCAGACAGGTATTCGGCGAGATTTGCGGCCACGCCCAGCGCAAACGACTGCGCGCCAGCCAACATGCCTCGCACGCCTTGGGTCAGACGATGCGCTGGTACGTCTCCCAGCCATAGGGCCAAGGCATCTTCGGGATCGGGACGTAGGTCACGCGCCAAGTCAGAGACCACTTGTGCCAGCGCGGCCTGCCCGGTGACGTGCACCCACTGTGCGATATCCGGACGAGTCTCTGGTGCTAGCAGCGCCACCCAAGACAGCTTTTCTGCGACGAGTTCGAGCACAACATCAGGAACGACTGCCGCATCTGCCGCAACCAGCGTGCCATCGTGACCGATCGTAAACGTGAGCTGAAAACCGCCCAGACAGATTCTTAGGGTTTGCCCAACGTGGGTAGCTAGCCGCTGCGTCGCCCACGGCTGTTGCCGAGCTATCAGATTGAAGGCATGAGCCCACAGCCTGACGGGGTGTAAGGCGAACCGCGTGGGCAAAAAAGGCCGGGGGATGGTCACGTAGGTGCAGGCACTGAAAGACTGTTTGAGGGGGTAGTTTAACGGCTGAACTGACCATCGGTTGAAATGCGCAAAAAAACGCCCGCTTAGCGGGCGTTTTTTTGCAACGCTAGGCAGCAGACTTAACTGGCTTGCGTCACTGGAATTTGTTGGATACCTGCCAACAGCCAGCCGCCTTGCTCAGGCTTGAAGAGATTCCAGACTTCTTCGAAGCGGAACGCTTCTGCACCGACCTGCTCACGCAACATGCCCGAAAAGCGCACGCTCGCCAAGTGGCCGTCGGTCACTTGTTCGATGCCTAGCATTTCGGCGTTGAGCAAGACCACTTCAGTGTGGTTTTCACCAACACGCCCTGACAGTTGAGCCTGTAATTCTTTCAGTAAATCATCGGTCAAGAAGTTACGCATTTGGGTGAGATCACCGCTATCCCAAACTTTTTGAATTGAGACGAACTGTGCTTTGGCTTCTTGTAAAAAGCGGTTGGTATCAAAATCAACCGGAATAAACCAATTTTGGTCGGGTGCTGGTGCGTCTGAACCAAACCCTGCGGCCGACATTGTGCCCGTGGCTGAGGCGGGCATCGCAACTGGCGCAGCGCTAGGTGCAGCACTTTCGCGGTAGGTCTCGTTGGCGGGCGTTTGACCTGCGGACGCGTTACCTGCACCTTGTGGGGCAGGTTGCGCAGAAGAGCCGCGAATCATACGCAGTAAGAACATTACACCAAAAATCACTACAGCCGCCAACAACGCCACCATGAAGAAGTCACCCATCGCACCGCCAAGACCAAAGTGCGACAGCATGGCTGCGATTCCTAAGCCGGCAGCGATACCGGCCAGTGGACCAAGCCAGCGCGACGCGCCGCTAGGTTTGGCCGCTGCGGCAGCAGGCGCAGCAGCAGCTGGAGGCGTTGCGCTCTTTTGTGTTGTTGAACCAGTTGCCGCGGCAGGGGTGGCCGGCTTTTGGCTGCTGACATTACTGGATTGCTTGCCAGAACTGGTGCCGCTGCCGGCACGCGCCGCCTGAGCGTCAAAAGTGACCGAAGATAACGCCACACCACCTAAAGTAATCAGTGCTGCCGCAAATAGACGAGTAACAAGTCGGGACATCGTGAGCTCCTGGGCGACTTAGCGCCAAAACATTCAAAAAGAGTTCGAAAACCGAAGGCTATCAAATCTTACGAGAACCTGAATCTTACTAAAAGCTGAACAGGTTGTAAAGCATTGACGACATTTTGAGTCTGAAGTTCAATATGGCTGAACATTAGCTCAACTTGTCGACGTCAAAACCAAGCATATCTTAACTCTTGGTCGCTAAAATCGCTCTTTAGCCTAGTTTGACACCCTCGTGTAAGGCCGTTAAGCCCGCCGACAAATTAAAAAACTGTACCCGCGAGAGCCCGGCCGCGCCAAGCATGCCTTTCAGGGTCTCTTGATCGGGATGCATACGAATCGATTCAGCCAAGTACCGATAACTGTCAGCGTCGCCCGCCACTTTTTGCCCTAGCCAGGGCAAGACCTTAAAAGAATACCAGTCGTAGACCGGGGTCAGCGGCGCCGCAATCTTTGAAAACTCAAGTACCAGCAGTTTGCCACCTGGTTTTAGCACCCGTGTCATTTCAGCCAGGGCACGGTCTTTATGGGTCATGTTGCGCAAACCAAAGGCCACAGTGACTCGGTCAAAATAGTTTGAGGCAAACGGCAGGCGCTCGCCATCACAGACCGCGCAAGGCAAGACAACGCCATCGTCGAGCAACCGATCGCGCCCAACTCGCAGCATCGAGTCATTGATATCAGTGAGCCAGACCTCACCCTGCGGGCCTGCCTGCTTGGCAAAGGCTCGGGCCAGATCGCCGGTACCCCCAGCGATATCCAAGACCTTCATCCCTGGGCGAACTGCCGCACGACCAATGGTGAACGCCTTCCAGACGCGATGCAACCCTGCAGACATCAGGTCATTCATCACATCGTAGCGCGAGGCCACCGAATGAAACACCTGCGCGACTTTCGCCGCCTTCTCTGATTCAGCGACCGTCTGATAACCAAAATGTGTGTTGTCTTCAGCCATACCTGTTACCTCGCTTGTTACGTGATGCCCTCTGGCCCTAAAGGGGTCGAGGCTTTGCCTTGTTCTTAGCTCGCTGCACTGTCATATACATGACACATTGCCGCCATACTATAGTCATGTCGCACGCATAGGCGCGCCATTCAAACTGGTACACACCATGTCAAGCACCATTTTAGTCGTTGAAGACGAACCAGCTATCCAAGAGCTTATTGCCGTCAATTTATCGTTTGCAGGACACAAGGTCTTACGTGCCTTCGATGTCGCGCAAGCCGAGACCCTCATCCGAGCCGAACTGCCCGATTTGATCCTGCTTGACTGGATGCTGCCGGGTGCTTCAGGCCTCACCTTGGCGCGCAAGCTTCGTAGCGATGAGCGTACCCGCTTAGTGCCCGTGATTATGCTCACTGCCAAGGGCGCCGAACAAGACAAGGTTGACGGGCTTGAGGCGGGCGCTGACGATTACATCACTAAACCCTTTTCGCCCAAAGAACTCATGGCCCGCATCAAGGCTGTGCTGCGACGACGTGCCCCGCAATTAACCGATGATTTGATCGAGGTCGAGGGCCTTAAACTTGACCCTACCTCGCACCGCCTCACTGGCAATGGTCAGCAACTGGCCATTGGTCCGACCGAGTTTCGTCTGCTGCATTTTTTTATGACGCACCCCGAGCGAGTGTTTTCACGCGGCCAGCTGCTGGATCAAGTCTGGGGAGATCACGTATTTGTTGAAGAGCGTACAGTCGACGTACACATCCGGCGCCTGCGCAAGGCACTCGAACCATCGAAGCACGATCCTCATATCGAAACGGTACGCGGCAGCGGCTACCGTTTCACACCACTGATCCCAAAATCTTAAGCTTGATGCGACAATCTAGCGCATGAGCTGGAAACGCACCCTGTTTTTTGTTGGCTTTTGGTCGGCGATTGCCCTAGCGATTGAGTATCGCTGGCAAAGCTCGCTTGGCTGGGTTGCGATGTCGCTCACGGCGAGCCTGCTGCTGGTCATACGGCGCCACCACGCTGGGCGAGTCGCACGCTGGATCCTGTCACCCGATGACGAACCTCCCGCGGACGTCGGTCCTTGGGATGACATTGTCGCGGCGCTGTACCGGCGCATCCGCGACCAGGTCGCTACCATTCAAGAGCTTGAAGAAACCAGCGCCAGTGCCATGGCCGCAGGGCAGGCGTTACCTGTGGGGGTTGTGACCCTGACCACTGACCTACAAATCAGATGGTTTAACCTCGCTGCAGAAAAGCAATTGCACCTGCAACCCGAGCATGATCTCGGACAAAACTTACAAAACATCCTTCGCGCGCCCGCCTTCGCGTCTTACGTGAAGGGCGGCAACTGGTCTGAACCACTGACCCTTAAAATTAACCACGCCAGTGGCAATTACAACTTGCTGCTGCGCCTGGTGCCTTACGCGCGTGATCGCACGCTGCTCATCACACGCGACCTCACGCAAATTGAAAAGCTTGAAACGACTCGTCGCGATTTTGTGGCAAACGTATCGCACGAAATGCGCACGCCGCTCACTGTGCTGGCTGGTTTTGTTGAGACGTTGCGCGACGCTCCTGAGGGTGCGTTAAGCACGCAACAGCGCGAACAATATTTTGGGCTGATGTCTGAACAAGCACAGCGGATGCAGTCGCTCGTCACAGATTTGCTCACCCTATCAGACTTAGAAACATCCCCAAGCGCAGAGCTCACAACCGTGCCCATGTCGCCACTGATCGAAACGGCACGCACGCAAATTGAAGCGCTCTCTAGCGGACGCCATCACTGGGATTGGCAGATCGAGCCCAATTTGAATCTTGCCGGCAACGCCTCAGAGCTCGCCTCTGCGGTCTCGAACCTGTTGACGAACGCGATTCGTTACACGCCCGATGCCGGTACCATCAGCGTCAAATGGCAAGAGCAAGCAGGGGGTCAGGCCCGGTTCAGCGTGACCGACACGGGGATTGGGATTGCGTCTGAGCACTTACCGCGTTTAAGCGAGCGCTTTTATCGGGTAGATCGTGGTCGCTCGCGCGCCTTGGGCGGTACAGGGCTGGGACTCGCCATCACCAAACATGTTGCCATGCGACATGATGCGACGCTAGAGGTCACGAGCAAAATAGGAGAGGGTAGCTGTTTTAGCTTAGTGTTTGACGCCAAGCGCGTGCTGCGCAATCTTTAACCGTTAGGCTCTGTGTCGACAACTCAAAAAACCGCTTAAACTGCGATTGTTAACGCGCACATGGCGTTTGTCTCTCGCAGTTTTATGCACCGCATGATCGTACCGACCTTCACTTTTCGCCATCTGGGCGATCACTGCCTGAGCCTCGATTTTGGCGATACGATTCTCGCCGAGACTGGTTTAATTTGCCTCGCAGCCGCCGAAAAAATCCGGCAAGCGCATTTACCTGGCATTACCGATGTGGTCCCCTCTTACACGAGCGTAGCGGTACATTATCAGGCGGATCCGCGAACTGGTTTGCCAAACTTTCAGACCCTGTCCGAGCACCTTGCTAGCTTAGTCCAAAGCGGGCTTGCTCAGACAACGCGCGCAGCACGAACCATCGACATCCCAGTGTGCTATGGCGGTGAGCACGGCCCTGACTTAATCGACGTTGCAAAAGTCACCGGTCTGACTGAACAGCAAGTCATACAAATGCACACTGCGCCTGGCAGCATGGTCTTCATGCTGGGCTTCGCGCCAGGACACCCTTATATCGGCATCCACGAACCGTTATTTGCGCTGCCACGGCGGGATGTCCCACGCACCGTCGTGCCAGCAGGCTCGGTCGCCATTGCGAATCGTCAGACAACGATCTACCCCACGCGTCTGCCAGGCGGCTGGCATATTTTGGGAGCAACGCCACTCAAGTTATTTGATTTGGCGCGCCCCCAACCAACCTTACTCTTGCCTGGTGATCAGATTCGTTTTGTGCCAATTTCGCCAGAGCAGTTTGAGCAACTAGCAGCGCAGCAAAATCAGGTGCAAGGATGAGCATGGTAGTTT
>JBAWWV010000259.1:0-5702 GCA_037146575.1 Alcaligenaceae bacterium
CCGCTAATGAGTAATAGCGGGGTGCCGACACCTTGTTCAAAGACTTTTAAGCAGGCGCCGTCAGGCAGGGTGACATTGTGGGTCTGACTCGATTGCGACATAGGGCCTCGCTTTGCTTACGCACATTTGTTCAAGACCCTAGTGTGCCTACTTTTTCTTGAAAAAGAAATCCAAAATTTTTGCGGTGATGCTTTTTGACTCGTCAGCGATGCGGGCAGATTGCCCCTCAGGGTTTGCAGACACTTCGTTTTGCGCCTTGCGATGCGCCAAAATATCTGAAAATTGTTTGACCAATTTGGGATTAGAGTCGAGTAATGGAGCGATGTCTTCTTTCGTAATTTGCACCAGCACCGTGTCAGCTTTGGCAAAGACGTCGGCGGCACGTGGCGCGCCTGTCAGTAGAGACATCTCGCCAACAAAGTCACCTGGCCACAGTGTTGCGACGACCTTCATCTCGCCACTTTGATCGGCCAATTTCACCTCTAAGCAGCCTTCAGAGATGATGTACATCCAGTCTTCTTGCGCGCCTTTTTCAATCACGTGATGGTCGGCGTAATAGTGCAAGACACTGACCGACCGACCAATCTCGGCAATTTGTTCAGCACTGAGGAGCTTTAGAATGCCCAGGCCATAACAATCTAACAAACGCGACTGTGTGTCGGTATGATTTTGTAGAAGATGCTGTGCCTCAAGACGATTGAGGTTGATACCGGCGGCTTTAAAGAAGCGCGTCATGCACAACAGAATCGCACCATTCGTTTCGAAGGGTGCGGTATCAACTTCGGTTTTGTACCAAACCAAATAGGTGATGACGCCTTCTTCAATTTTTGAAACAAAGCATGAAAACTTAGGCAGAAATTCGTGGTTGCTGTGCACAACGTGCTTCAGCGCTAAATCCATAATGCGGAGCACCCGGTCGGGGTTGTTACGTGCACTGACCTGAATTTCAAGTTGACGCGGTGAGCCCACACCCGGGTTTTGTTTTGTCAGATTGATGAAATGCAGTTCAGTGAATTCGTGGTTATAGACGCGAATCAATTGTCCATGATCGTTCTTCAATACGACCATCCGGTAATCTAATTCGACCACTTGCAGATACTCGGTTGCACCACCTTCTTTGAGTTCAATCCAATCATCGACCGAGATGATATGGTCGGCTTGTAAGGTGATGCCACAGATCACCTGATGGCCAACATCTTTCAAAATATAAAGGATACCAACGCTTAGGGCGCCGATCGAGGCGAGTAGGTAAGTGAAGTGGTGATCGTACAGACCGACATAGGCGCACAGACCGGTTGCGACAAATATGGTAACCGTCATGACTTGTACCAAAATGGCAGGGACATGGCGCCGAGCAGAGAGCTCGTTAAAACGGACGATGGCCCTACGTAGAAATTGGTCGAGTGTGACAGCAATGAAAATGAACTGCGCAATGGCTAGCATCGATTTCAACTCAAACAGCTTATGCTTGTTTAAGTCGACTGGGTTCCATCCCAAAAAATCGCCGGTATGCAACTTAATCCAGACCAGTAGAGCAAGATTTAACGCCAGCAGCGCCAAAAAGAGCGGGCGCGACAACACAAAAATAGTTTGGTTATTCGTTTTCATAATCAGGGCGAGATTCGCTTGAACTAAAAGAGGGCAAAAGGTGGGGACAGGTTAGATAGGCAAAGGACTGCGACGATTTCGGCAAGCGGCTGCTTGCAATATAAAAAGTAGTGAAACGTTGACAGAGTTCTTGGTCACAATCAACCCGAATCAGGCCTTCGCGGCCTAGGATCCCGTCTTTCTGTGTATCCATGCGCTTTAGCGAGTAGCCTTGCACGAATTGGCCATCGGTTACGCTTACGCCTGCTGCGCCTGGTTTGAACAGACGTGGCGGTGAGCTCGAACAGGAGAGGACAGTCATGATCAAACACCAAATGTGCGCACAACGATTTTTTGAAGATTTTGCTCTGGGCGAGCGTTTTAATTTGCCGTCACGCACGATGACTGAGGCGTTATTTGCCGCGTTCTCGTTGGCGAGCGGTGACAACCACCCGGTGCATTACGACCTTGAGTACTGTCGGTCGCATGGCATGCCGCATATGTTGGCCCACGGGTATCAGGTCGTGATTCAAACGGCCGCGGGTGCAGGCTTGTTTCCGCATATGGTCGAAGAGTCGTTAAAGGCTTTTATCGAACAAAGCAGCAAGTTTTTGCAGCCGGTTTTTGTTGGCGATACCTTGTACTCAAGCTTAACCGTGGCTGAGTTAGTTGCAAATCGTACGACGGGCGTGTTGATCATGCACTCTGAAATCCGCAACCAAAACGATGTCATCGTGATGCAGGGTATGCAAAAGTATCTATTGCGTAAGCGCACCCATGAGTGATGACAATCAGATCGTGATCCCGCCGTCGTTCATTGCGTTATTTGTTGAACCGGGGCGCACTAAGCCCAGTGCAACAAAAGAGGTGATCTACGAGCGGTATGATTTTTGCGAAGACATGGCAAGCATGCTGACCGAGCAAGCCAACGCCAAGTTATGGGAGCTTGGCATCACTGAGGCTGATGTGCTTGAACGCATCTATCAGGGGTTAACGGTTGCTGATGTGGGGGTAAATGTGCTTGAGGCGCAGTGGGTCGTGACCCGTTTGGCCGAGCTGCTTGGTTGGCAAACTGACTGGACGGGCGGCGTAGCCTGAGCAACTTGTTGCGACTTGGGTCGGGGCTTACCGTATTTTTAAACCACCCCCGGGACTGCGGGGCGTCGTGTAGGGGCTTGGTGCGAGGTACGGGCTCGGCCCGCCAGTCGAACTCTCTGAGCTTACCGGTGACGGTGAGCTGGCTGAACCCTGCACCGAGCTTAGGCCTGCTGCGGGGTTCGCTTTTTCAGGGGATAGCCCTTGATGAATCGTTGCCTCGGTGGAGTCACCGACTGGTGTGGCCGTTGCAGCGCCGCGCGCGGCGGCAGGCTCAGGCTCAGACTTGGCAGCTGCTGGCTCGGGTTGCGTAGTTGGCTCTGAGGCCGGGGCAGGCATTGAATCCAAAATCGAGCTTGAGGTTGAATAAGGCATGCCCGGCGCCAAGCCACCAGGGTTGAATCTGAGCCCGCTTTGCGCCCACGTATCGTTCGGCAATAAGCCTAAAGCCGTCATGAGTGCGAGTGCTGTCAAAAGAGTGATGCGAAACATCTGTGCCACTTACGACTCCACTTGAATTGAACGCAAATTCTACTCTCGTGCAGGGAACTGTCACCACATTTACTTTTGTATTTCAAAGCGGTCTGGATGCTTTATCATCTTTAAAACGCCTAAAAAACACGGAGATTAACGACATGGCACTCATTAATTACATCACCCAAATTCAATTCGACTTCGGCGTGGTGGCGCTGTTGCAATCAGAGTGCGATCGCGTAGGCATTAAGCGCCCGATGATTGTGACCGATTCTGGTGTGCGTGCGGTAGGCATTATCGATAAGGTTTTGGCTCAGTTAAACAAGGCTGACGCGGTTGCGGTCTATGACCAAACACCCCCTAATCCCACAGAAGCTGCAACCCGCGATGCCTTGAAGATGTACCGCGAGGGTAAATTTGACGGCTTGATTGCAGTGGGTGGTGGTTCGGCGATGGATTTAGCCAAAGCCGTCGCGGTGCTGGCAACGCACTCGGGGGATTTGAAGCATTTTGCCGCGATTGAAGGTGGGGTTGCGCGGATCACCGCCGCTACGGCACCGGTGATCGCAATCCCAACAACGTCGGGTACGGGCAGTGAAGTGGGGCGTGGCGCGATGCTCATACTGGACGATGGGCGTAAGGTGGGTATCTTGTCGCCTTATGTGGTGCCAAGATCAGCCATTTGCGACCCAGAGTTGACACTTGACTTGCCCCCATTGCTCACAGCAGCAACCGGAATGGATGCGATTACGCATTGCTGTGAGGCGTTTATGTCCTCAGCCTTGAATTTTCCGGCTGAAGGGATCGCCCTAGACGGCTTGTGGCGCGGCTGGGCGCATATCGAGCGTGCGACCAAACAACCCCACGACCGCGAAGCGCGCTTTCATATGATGAGTGCCTCAACGCAGGGCGCGATGTCTTTTCAAAAAGGCTTGGGCGCTGTACATAGTTTGAGCCATGCGCTGGGTGGCCTGAATCCTAGATTGCATCATGGCACCCTGAACGCGATGTTTTTGCCAGCAGTGATTACGTTTAATCAAAGCGAAGCGTCAATGCAAAAGGGTAAAAAGCTTGACCGTTTAGCGCAGGCGATGGGCTTGGGTCAGGGCGCTGAGGTCGCACCCGCAATCAAGGCAATGAACCAGCGCCTTGGCCTGCCTTCAGGTCTTGCGGCCATGGGCGTAACCGAAGGCATGTTTGGCAAAATCATTGAAGGAGCGATGGCAGACCATTGCCATAAGACAAATCCACGAATCGCAACAGCAGAGGATTACGCTTCGCTATTACGGCAGTCGATGTAAGATCTAGCCAAGAGCAGAGTCCGCCAGCCTTTGGCGGCCCTCTGGCGCTGGCCCCCGCAACCTGTTGTGTTACGCGGCAGGGGTCTCTTTAGCGTAGCGCGCCAAACCCTCAAGAATTTCTTGGTGGGCGTCATCGACGCCGTACCAGCCTTCAACTTTGACCCACTTGCCTTGCTCAAGGTCTTTATAGTGCTCAAAGAAATGCTGAATAGCGTTCAGACGCATCGGGTTGATGTCTGAGGCCTGTTTCCAGTGGCTGTAAATAGGTAAGATTTTGTCTTCAGGTACAGCCAAAAGTTTGGCATCGTCACCGGCCTCATCTTTCATCTTAAGTACACCCAAGGCGCGGCAACGCACCACCACACCTGGGATAACTGGAAAGGGAGTAATCACTAACACGTCAACCGGATCGCCATCGCCTGCAATGGTTTTTGGGATATAGCCGTAGTTACATGGATAGTGCATGGCGGTACCCATGAAACGGTCAACAAAGATCGCTCCAGACTCTTTATCAACCTCGTATTTGATCGGATCAGCGTTCATCGAGATCTCGATAATCACATTAAAGGACTCGGGCAATTTTTTTCCGGGGCTGACTTTATCAAGACTCATGAGTATTTTTGCTACGGGTTGATTAGTGAATACCCTAATGTTAACAAAGAAACAAAGCGCCCCTCTCGTCTAAGTTTTGGGACATACTAGCGGGGCTAGTTCTTCCAGTGTCACAAACGGCCGACGGCCGCGTATAAAAACGATTTAAGACAACACACTTTAGGAGTTTTCGAGCATGAGCAACATTCAGTTGGGCCTCTATTTCGCCCTGGGCTGCGGGGTTCTCGCAGTTTTATATGGCTTTGTAGTGAGGTCCTGGATTCTTAATCAAAGTACCGGCAACGCCAAGATGATGGAAATCGCTGACGCGATCCAGCAAGGTGCAAGTGCCTATCTGTCGCGTCAATACAAAACCATCAGTATCGTGGGCGTGGTGCTAGCGATTTTGATTGCGCTCTTTCTCGATCACACGACGGCAGTCGGTTTTGTGGTGGGTGCCGTGTTATCAGGCGCCTGCGGCTTCATCGGCATGAATGTCTCGGTGCGCGCCAATGTGCGCACGGCACAAGCGGCAACAGTGGGCATGAATGAGGCGTTGAATGTTGCCTTCAAAGGCGGCGCCATTACCGGTATGTTGGTGGTGGGCCTAGGCTTGCTTGGTGTTGGCCTGTTCTATATGTACTTGATGTCGGT
>JBAWWV010000260.1:0-5695 GCA_037146575.1 Alcaligenaceae bacterium
TAGGACTGGAGCGGGTGATGGGAATCGAACCCACGCCTGAGGCTTGGGAAGCCGCCGTTCTGCCATTGAACTACACCCGCTCTGGCGCTCAGTCGAAACGAATTATACGAGATCGCGGCGAATCAGTCTGACAGACTGGGCTGCCAACCACTACAATGCCCGGCATGGAAATCGTACTCAATGGTCAGGCAAAAATCTTAGCCGGCCCACTCTCTATTGCCGCACTAGTCGCCGAGCTTGGTTTTACCGGCAAGCGTATCGCGGTTGAACGCAATGGCGAAATCGTGCCTAAAAGCACCTATGAACAGGTGATGATCGCTGCTGCAGATCGCCTCGAAATCGTAGTCGCCGTGGGCGGGGGCTAGCCATGCACCCAACCCATATTCGCAGCTTTGTGAATCGACGCAGTCATATTACGCAAGGCCAGCAAGAGGCGCTTGATACCTTTTTAACCAAGTGGTCGTTGGCCTATCGCCCTAGTCTGCTTAATCTGACCGAGACCTTTGAGCGCGAAGCACCAACGATTCTTGAAATCGGCTTCGGCATGGGTGAAACCACCGAAAAGATAGCACTCGCAAGACCTGGTGATAATTTTTTAGGCGTTGAAGTGTTTAACGCTGGCGTGGGCGCCCTGCTTAAGCGCATTGAGGCCTCAAGCCTAAACAATATTCGCATTATTCAACACGATGCCGTTGAGGTCTTGCGCGATATGCTCGCACCTCAAAGCCTGGCTGGCGTGCATATTTATTTTCCGGATCCGTGGCCCAAAACTCGCCACCATAAGCGCCGCTTAATTCAACCCTCGTTAGTTGAATTGCTTGCAAGCCGGATGGCACCCGGTGCCTATATTCATTGTGCAACTGACTGGCAGCATTATGCCGAGCAAATGTTAGTGGTGCTCTCGGGTGAGGCGAGCTTGCAAAACACCTGCGAGGGCTTCGCACCGCGGCCTGATTTCAGACCACTCACCAAATTTGAAAACCGCGGCTTACGCTTAGGCCACGGCGTCTGGGATGTTATTTTTACAAAGCGCTAATACTTGCTGCGCGCGGGGCGATGCATGAAAAGGCTGCCCCATTGATATTTCTAAAACTCAGGCCCTTACCGCCCAAAGCCGCCAAGTTTGCCAAGGTTTTTCATGCCACCCATGGCGCGCATCATTTTGGCCATTCCACCTTTTTTCATTTGCTTCATCATGCCCTGCATTTGCTCAAACTGATTGAGCATGCGGTTGACTTCTTGTACGGGCACGCCAGCACCTGCTGCAATGCGGCGCTTGCGTGACGCTTTGAGCAACTCGGGTTTGCTGCGCTCAAGCGGCGTCATTGAGTTGATGATGCCTTCGGTACGACGCATCTGTTTTTCGGCCTGACCGCTTTGCAACTGCCCGGCGGCTTGCGCAAACTGCGCAGGCAGTTTTTCAAGCATCGAGCTCATATCGCCCATTTTTTTTACTTGTGCGAGCTGGTCTTTAAAGTCATTTAAATCAAACTTATCGCCCGACTTAATTTTTGCCGCAAGCTTGTTGGCCTCGGCGACATTAATATTTTGCTGAGCCTGCTCAACGAGCGAAAGAATATCGCCCATGCCCAACACCCGCTGCGCCATGCGCTCAGGGTGAAAAGGCTCAAGGCCATCGAGCTTTTCAGATACGCCCACAAACTTTAAAGGTTTGCCCGTGACATGACGCACCGACAAGGCCGCTCCGCCGCGCGCATCGCCGTCAAGCTTGGTTAACACTACCCCAGTTAACGGTAAGGCGTCTGCAAAGGCGCGTGCCGTATTGACGGCGTCTTGGCCCTGCATGGCGTCAACCACAAAGAGCGTTTCGATCGGCTTGAGCACATCGTGCAGCAGACGAATTTCAAGCATCATCGCTTCGTCGATGCCTAAACGACCTGCGGTATCCACAATCAGTACATCAAAATGATGGCGCTTGGCGTAATCAAGTGCTGAACGCGCAATATCAACTGGTTTTTGGGTGGGGTCCGAGGCAATCCACTCAACCCCTACCTGCGCCGCCACCGTCTTTAACTGCTCAATTGCCGCTGGCCGATACACGTCAGCACTGACAACTGCGACTTTCTTTTTGCCGGTTTTACGGCCATGCGCAACGTGTCCACCCTCAGTCAGCCACCGGGCTAATTTACCCGTGGTGGTGGTTTTGCCCGCACCTTGTAAACCGGCCATTAAGATAATTGCTGGAGGCTGCATCGCCAAAGACAGTTCACTGGCATCTGGGCCTAAGTCACCGCCCATCAGCGCGGTCAACTCTCGGTGCACCACACCTACCAGCGCTTGGCCCGGCGACAAGCTACCCACCACATCTTCGCCCAGGGCCTTTTCTTTTACATTGGCCACAAACTCGCGCACCACCGGCAGCGAGACATCGGCCTCGAGCAGGGCTAAACGCACCTCTCGCAGCATCTCTTGGGTGTTGGCCTCAGTCAGGCGGGCTTCGCCCCGAATGGTCTTAACGACTCGGGATAGTCGTTGGGTTAGATTTTCAAGCATGTCAACAGTTTCGCTTTACACTAGACACATGTCTGCGCCCATTGTATTTCACTCGCTCGCTGCTTTGGCCTATTCGTTGCTGGCCGTGGTGCTTTGGCGACGCTTCGCTGCTCGCCAGCCTACCGTGCAAGTCGGACAACTGGCGCGAGTCGGTCTTTTAGCCGCGATCATGCTACACGGCTATGCCCTGCATCAATCTATTTTGTTCGATCAGCGCCTGCAACTGAGCTGGGCCCTTGCGCTCTCAACAGCCGTTTGGCTCGGGATGATCGTCTTTTGGCTTGAGAGCCTGATTATTCGTATTGATGGCCTTCAACTACTACTTTTGCCTGCTGGGGCAGCGAGCTGCCTGCTAGTCGCCCTGTTTCCGAAAGAACAACTGGTGGCGCATGCAGTCGAGCCCGCATTGCGCATTCATTTGCTGATTGCTCTCTCGGCCTATGGCCTGGTCACCATCGCTGCACTGCAGGCTATTCTGATGTCAGCCATCGACCGCCGGCTGCATTTTCCGTTGGCAGCGGCACGCGAGGCCAAAGGCTTGCGCGTCGTGCTCGGCCGTATCCTCGATGCGCAACCACCCCTGCTCGCTCAAGAGCAAGTGCTCTTTCGGGTCATCTGGGTGGCATTTGCCTTGCTGACCTTCGCGGTACTGTCAGGCTCGTTGATCTCAGTTGCCTCTACCGGAAAATGGCTCCCTTTTGATCACAAAACCATTTTTACTCTTCTATCGTGGCTAACCTTCGGGATATTATTAGTTGGACGTTACACCCGCGGCTGGCGCGGGCGAATTGCGTTGCGGTATACATTGCTAGGGTTTGCGTTTATCGTGCTCTCGTATACGGGTAGCCGTTTTGTTGTTGAAGTCATTTTGCAGAGAAGCTAATGGGTAAAGCGCTGTTTTGGGTCACCATCTTTATCGTCGGCATTTTCATCATGCGACTGTTGGCGATTCAGGCCGCTAAAAAACGCCGCCCGCCGCCACAAGCCCCCTCTACGCAAGGTGAGGCGCCGGCCAACTCTGAATCCATGGTGCGCTGTGCCCACTGTGGCGTGCATTTACCTCGCTCTGAAGCGTCGCTTATCGCTCAAAACACCTGGTGCAGCCCAGCTCACGCGCAGCTAGGCGTGCGCGACAGAGACTAACCCTAACCGGCGCTCCGATACTTGGCGCCCAACCAACGCGCCCGCTTAGGGGCACAGGTTCAACGTTATTGACTAACGCACCCACAGATGCCTACAGGTTCAACGTTATTCACCCTTGACACGCAGGGCTGGCTGACGCCAAGCGCAACCGTAGCGCTGCGGCCTTCGCCCAACTTTAACGAGCGCCCCCCTGGCACTGCAGTGTCGTTGCTGGTTGTTCACAACATCACGCTGCCACCCGGTCAGTTTGGTACACCATACATCACCGATTTATTTTTAAATCAACTCGATCTGTCTGCAGACCCGTGGTTTGTAAATGTAGAGGGTCTGAAAGTTTCAGCGCATTTTTTGATCGATCGACTTGGACACACCACCCAGTTCGTGTCGTGCAACGAGCGTGCCTGGCATGCTGGCGCTTCGTCTTTTGAAGGGCGCGAGCAATGCAATGATTTTTCAATTGGTGTTGAACTAGAAGGTACCGATGACTTGCCGTTTGAGGCGGTGCAGTACGAACGCCTGGCAACGCTCACCCAGTGCTTGCGCGAGCACTATCCGTTAACCGCCGCAATAGGGCATTCAGACATTGCTCCGGGGCGCAAAACAGATCCTGGCCCGTACTTTGAATGGTCACGCTTTCGAGCATTAGCGCAGTGGCCAGGGGCTCATGGGGACTAAAGCGCGATGACAGGCTAGTGATGACTGATTGCGGCGACTGCTAGGGCTTACCGCCAGGCAAAGCCCTAGAGTCACAATTAAGCTAACAACAACTGATTCACGCGCTTCACAAAAGCAGTTGGGTCTGGCAATTGCGATCCGTCTGCCAACAGCGCCTGTTCAAACAACAAAGTCGCCCAGTCGTTAAACGCTTCGTCTGAAGCTGTTTGTATACGTGCGACCAAAGCGTGCTCGGGATTAATCTCAAGCACGGGCAACACATCAGGGGCAGCTTGACCCGCCGCTTTCAGCATACGCTGCAGGTGCGGGCTTAAATCATTTTGCCCGACCACCACGCACGAAGGCGAATCGACTAAGCGCAAGGTGACACGCACTTCTTTGACGCGATCTTTTAATGACTCTTGCAAACGCTCAACCAAGGGCTTGAACTGCTCAGCCACTTCGGTTTGATGTTTCTTTTCTTCATCATCGGCCAAGGCCTCAAGATCCAGCCCGCCTTTGGCAACCGAGACCAACTGCTTACCATCAAACTCACGCAGGTGCGACAGCATCCATTCGTCGACGCGATCCCACATAACCAACACGTCGATGCCTTTCTTGCGAAAGATCTCGATGTGCGGGCTATTGCTGCCAGCCGTGTAGCTGTCGGCCGTCACGTAATAGATTTTGTCTTGGCCGTCTTTCATCCCTGCAACATAGTCAGCGAGCGTTACCGTCTGTGCGTCTGTCGCTTGCTTGGTCGAGGCAAAACGTAGCAACTTAGAGATGCGTTCAATATTGCCCGCGTCTTCGCCTGTACCTTCTTTTAATACCTGACCAAACTCGGTCCAGAAGATTGTGTAATCGTCTTTATTGTTTTCGGCCAAATCTTCAAGCATGCTGAGGATACGCTTGGTCGAGCCTTCACGAATCGCTTTCACATCGCGGCTTTCTTGCAACAACTCACGCGACACGTTCAGTGGCAAATCGGCCGAGTCAATCACCCCACGCACAAAGCGCAAGTACGAGGGCAGCAGTTGCTCTGCATCGTCCATGATGAAGACGCGCTTAACGTAAAGCTTCACGCCACGACGTGCATCGCGATCCCACATGTCAAACGGCGCATGCTTAGGGATAAACAACAGTTGCGTATATTCGCTGCGACCTTCAACGCGGTTGTGCGTCCAGGCAAGCGGATCATCAAAGTCATGCGACACATGCTTGTAAAACTCGCGGTACTGCTCGTCGGTGACGTCAGACTTGCTACGTGTCCATAACGCATTGGCCTGATTGACGGCTTCCCATTCGGCGGTTTTGACTTGCTCAGACTTATCCTTATCCCACTCTTCTTTGAGCATTTCAACAGGCAAAGAAATATGGTCTG
>JBAWWV010000261.1:0-5655 GCA_037146575.1 Alcaligenaceae bacterium
TCATACAGATGTGTGCGAGTTCTGAGGGCACCAGCAGCACGCTTCTGAGCTAAAAACACCAAACTCGTCAAACAGACAAGTTTAAACAGAGGCACCACCACACTGGCGATAAAGACGACTGCGGCGATGCTGTACGACCCCATCGAGACCAGTTCGATCACACCACCTAAAATCGTATGCGCCGAGTCGCCCGCGATCGAGTTGATTTGCATGATCGGCAAAAGATTTGCAGGGATATACAACAGCGCTGCCGCAACGATGAGCGCCCATGTCCGCTCAAATAGGGCAGGCGACGGTGGCTTAGGCAAGGGCTCGAACGCGATAGGCACACCCACATCATGCGCAAGACAGCGAATCTTTTGAGCAGACAGTCGGGTCAAGGCCGTGATGAAAACTGCCGAAACAGCCGTTGCAAAAAGGCCTACGCCCGGCACCAACGACGCCAAGCCAACAAGTGTGACAACTGACACCAAGACGCCCATGAAAAACACCGGCACCATGCACCAGGGCTTGAGCAAATCGATCAGGCTGATGAGTTCTTCAAACCGTAAAGGTAAGCGCCCAAGCGACAGCGCTAAAAACACCCACAACAGCAGCAGTAATTGAACAAACGGGAGCAAAAACCCGGCGGCAAACGACACAACGGCAACCTCGGGATAGCCTGCTTGCCAGGTAACCACAATCGCATCAAAAAACGATGCGGCTTGGGACTGACCCGAAATTAACAGTGTGGCGATCGGATACACATTCGCTAACGCAAAACACAGCACGGTTGCCAAGATCACCGCCAACCACGCGCGCGGGGTAAACACCGAATAGGTTTCAAGTACGTGATCGCAACGTTCGCACTGCGCCCACTGTCCGGGCTCGAGCACTGGGCGCTGATAGGCGGCGCCGCAGTGATGGCAGGCCAGCATAAAACTTGAGGGTGTCATACGCCTGCTGCCGCTATGAGTTGCTTTTTCATGCACAGACCAGGCATACCACCCCGATGAAGCGACACGCCGTCAGTGCGCCAACTCGGCTTCTTGATCTGACCCTGAAACCGACTTTTGAGACTTATCGAGGCGTGGTCCAAACGTCAAAGCCACTTTTCCTTCAGCGTCGACATCCACAATGACAGAGCCACCATCGACCAGTTTGCCAAACAAAAGCTCGTCAGCCAAAGCACGACGAATTGTGTCCTGAATCAAACGTTGCATGGGTCGTGCCCCCATCAAGGGGTCAAAACCATTTTTACCTAAGTGAGCCCGCAACGCATCGGTGAAACTCGCCTCGACACGTTTGTCGTGTAGTTGGTCTTCAAGTTGCATCAAGAACTTATCGACCACACGCAAAATTACGGCCTGATCAAGCTGAGCAAAAGGTACGATCGCATCCAAACGATTACGGAATTCAGGCGAGAACAAACGTTTGATGTCGCCCATTTCGTCGCCACTGGCACGTGTATTTGAAAAGCCAATGTTGGGCTTATTCAAGGCTTCAGCACCTGCGTTGGTCGTCATCACCAAAATCACATTCCGAAAATCGGCTTTACGACCATTGTTATCCGTGAGCGTGCCATGATCCATAACCTGTAGCAAAATATTAAAGACATCTGGATGCGCTTTTTCAATTTCATCCAACAACAACACACAGTGCGGCTGTTTAGTAATCGCTTCAGTCAACAAACCACCTTGATCAAAGCCAACATACCCTGGCGGCGCACCGATCAGGCGCGACACGGTGTGGCGCTCCATATACTCTGACATATCAAAGCGCAGCAGCTCAATCCCTAAGGTAAAGGCCAGTTGGCGTGCCACTTCGGTTTTACCTACGCCCGTGGGGCCCGAGAACAGAAACGCGCCAATAGGTTTCTCGGGGCGACCGAGCCCTGAGCGTGCCATCTTGATGGCAGACGCCAGTACTTCAATCGCACCATCTTGCCCATACACCACTGTTTTTAAATCACGTTCAAGCGTGGCCAACTTGCTGCGGTCGTCGCTCGATACTGTTTGAGGGGGGATACGCGCAATTTTAGAAACAATCGATTCAATTTCAGTTTTACCGATTACTTTCTTTTGCTTTGAACGAGGCAAGAGGCGCTGTGCAGCACCGGCCTCGTCAATCACGTCAATCGCCTTATCGGGCAAATGCCGGTCATTGATGTGGCGAGCCGATAATTCGGCGGCTGCGGTCAACGCGGCGCTTGAATATTTGACGCCATGATGTTCTTCAAAACGGCCTTTGAGTCCGCGCAAAATTTGGATGGTCTGCGCAACACTGGGCTCAGGCACATCGACTTTTTGAAAGCGTCTAGAGAGCGCCGCGTCTTTTTCAAAGACCCCGCGAAACTCGGTGTAGGTGGTGGCGCCGATGCAGCGCAATTGTCCAGACGACAGCGCTGGCTTCAGTAAATTGGAAGCGTCTAAGGTACCGCCCGAAGCAGAACCCGCACCAATCAAGGTGTGGATTTCATCGATAAACAAAATCGCTTGGGGGTTGTTGCGCAATTGCTTCAGCACGCCTTTCAGACGTTGCTCAAAATCGCCGCGATACTTGGTTCCGGCCAGCAAGGCGCCCATATCCAACGAAAACACCTGTGCGTCTTGTAAGACTTCGGGGACTTCGCTGCGCGTAATGCGGTAAGCCAAGCCTTCAGCAATCGCAGTTTTACCAACACCAGCTTCGCCAACCAACAGAGGATTGTTTTTGCGCCGACGGCAAAGAGTTTGGATCACCCGTTCAACTTCGTGCTCGCGCCCGATCAAGGGGTCGATACGACCGGCGTTCGCCGCCGCGTTTAAGTCTTGTGCGTAGAGATCAAGTGGTGACTGGCGGGCCTCGCCGCCCTGCTCTTCGCCGTTGCCGGGTTGTTCTTTGGGGGTTGGTGTTTCGGCCGCAGACGCTTTACTGATCCCATGCGAGAGGAAGTTCACAACATCCAGACGCGAAATCCCCTGTTGTTGCAGGTAGTACACCGCGTGCGATTCTTTTTCACCAAAGATCGCGACCAGCACGTTGGCGCCCGTGACCGGCTTTTTAGAGGCACCACCTGCCGACACATGCATGATCGCGCGTTGAATCACACGCTGAAAGCCAAGTGTCGGCTGCGTATCGACCTCAGTCCCCGCAGGGATGACGGGGGTATTGTCGGTCACAAACTTACGCAGATGGCTACGCAGTTCGTCTAGGTTGGCCACACAGGCCTTTAGCACTTCGATGGCCGCTGCATTGTCTAGCAGCGACAGCAACAAGTGCTCAACCGTAATAAATTCGTGGCGAGCTGAACGTGCCTCGACAAACGCCATATGTAGGCTAACTTCAAGCTCTTGCGAAATCACAATTTCTCCGTCCTTCTTTCAGTCAGTGACACCGTTGATTCATATTCTATGCTTTCCGCGGCGTAAGCGTTACAACTAGCAAAAAACTTTTCAAACTGTGTTTTTTTAGCTCATTTTTTGCCTGAGCCTCAGGCATCGTCAGCAGGTTCAAGTACGCACTGCAACGGGTGCTGCCGTGCCCGTGCATACTGGGCGACCTGCGCCACCCGGCTCGAAGCAATATCGTAAGGATAAACGCCGCAAACCCCTTTGCCTTCGTGGTGAACTTGCAACATCACCCTAAACGCGTCTTCTGATGACTTACCAAAAAACTTCTCTAGAATATGCACCACAAACTCCATAGGCGTGTAGTCGTCATTGAGCAAAAGCACCTTGAACATAGGCGGGGGCGCAGTTTTTGCGGTGAGCTTCTCAACGACGAGATCTGGCGGTAGAGAGGTACGTGTAGACATAATCAGATCGCAACATCCAGGCTAAAACGTTCATTTTTGTAACAACTTGGGCTCTTTCGTATCCTGTATTACCCTTGGTTTGAGATTAGGGGCTTGACGTCTTGCGCAAATCTGCTCAATATCTCGCCATACTCAAGAAAATTTGGGTATAGAAACGCCGAAAGAAACATGATAATAAGTCAAAAAAATCATAGTTCCTTCGTTCAGTTTATACATTGCATAAAGAGGCAGGCGGAATGTCGGATTCAGCTACAAACAATGGCCCTAAGGTCACCGGTACAGTGAAATGGTTTAACGACGCAAAAGGCTTCGGCTTTGTCACCCCAGATGACGGCGGTGAGGATCTTTTTGCTCATTTCTCAGCCATCGAAATGAATGGTTTCAAAACCCTGAAAGAAGGCCAAAAAGTGGCTTTTCAAGTGACTCAGGGCCCAAAAGGAAAGCAAGCAACAAATATAACCGCAGCTTAAACTATTGGGGTGAATAACCCCTTGGATAGTAGAGATGCGAAAGATGCTCATGCTTTTGAAGCAGCGCAGCCTTATGGCTGCGCTTTTGGTTTTAATGACTGCTGCACTGACTTATACGCACGAGGCCGTTTGCCAGACTGCTCCCGCTGGGCCAGCCTTGCCCATTCAGACACTCTCTGCGGGCATGCACAGAATTCAAGCTGAAGTTGCTGCCACAGAGGCAACACGCGCGCGTGGGCTGATGTTTCGCAAAGAACTCGCCCCTAACCACGGCATGTTGTTTGTCTTTGAGCAAGCCAATGTGCAATGCTTTTGGATGCGCAACACTCTTTTACCGTTATCAATCGCTTTTATTCTGGATGACGGCACGATCACCAATATCGCCGACATGGCGCCCATGACCGCAAACTCGCATTGCTCGACCGCAGCTGTGCGCTACACCCTCGAAATGGAACAAGGCTGGTTCGCCAAGCGTGGCATCACCGCCGGAAAAAAAGTCACCGGCATCCGGTAGTACATCAAAGCGCCTCAGGCGAGGTAGCATCTAAAGCGCCGATCAAGGCGGGGCTCCAAGCAACGTAGGTTGCTCGAGTCCCACCTATACAGCGACCCGCGTCGCTGTCTCCAACCGAAACTTAAACCGCTACTTAAGTCGCAACAGATCCAGCTAGATCAGACGCGCTCAACGATCATGGCAATCCCTTGCCCCACACCGATACACATGGTGCAAAGCGCGTAGCGCCCGCCAGTGGCGTGCAACTGATGTACCGCGGTCATCACCAGTCTTGCACCGCTAGCCCCTAGAGGATGCCCCAGGGCAATCGCACCGCCATTGGGGTTCACGCGTGGATCGTTATCCGCCAGCCCCAACATGCGCGTCACAGCCAGACCTTGAGCCGCGAAGGCCTCGTTTAACTCAATGACGTCCATCTGCGCAATGGTCAGACCAGCCAAAGCGAGCACTTTTTGCGTGGCAGGGGCTGGGCCAATCCCCATAATGCGAGGCTCAACACCCGTCGTAGCCATTGCGACCACTCGGGCGCGTGGAGTTAAACCATGGCGCTTGGCAGCAGCTTCGTTAGCCAGCAACATCGCTACGGCACCGTCATTGACGCCTGAGGCATTGCCCGCCGTCACCGAACCGCCTTCGCGCACTACACCCTTAAGTTTTGCGAGGGCCTCAAGGCTGGTCTGACGAGGATGCTCATCGCGACTGACGACAAGTGGATCACCCTTTTTTTGTGCGATTGAAACCACCGCGATTTCGGTGTCAAAAAAGCCTGCCTTTTGCGCGGCAGCCGTTTTCTCTTGACTCGCCATCGCAAACAGATCTTGATCTTCACGCGAAACCTTGAATTGGTCAGCCACGTTTTCTGCTGTTTCAGGCATTGAATCAACGCCATACTTGGC